>JAAKFS010000019.1 GCA_011064965.1 Chlamydiota bacterium | reverse complement strand
TCTTGAGCGAACCCCAAACTGTGGTTTTACCCATATTGACCCTCGCCTTAATAAAAATAATAAAATATTCTACTCCTTCTAAAACACCTCATTACATTACTTTAATCATTGTCATGTAAAAAGCCCCAAAAACACCGGTCATTGGAGGAGTTATTGATAGGTTTGTTAACGAGTTTACAGCTGGGAAGATGCAGGATATTGATACCGTACCAGTAATAACGGAGTAGCCTGCTCCCCCTACAAGGGGTACGATAGATGTAGTGGAGTGCCCAGAAACAGTTCCTGCTATAGGAATTTCTAGGTGTATTCCGTATACCTTCCTTATCCCCATAAGCGTCTCAGCAAGATCAAAAGGCTGTGGAAGAGTTCCCACTCCGGCAATCTCGACAGAAGTGACGTAGCCATAAGATACTTGATACAAACCAGACACGGGAGGAATTACCTGAGTATCAGGACCACCCGGCTCAAAAAAAATCCATGCTCCTACACTTGAAACAATGTCAGTGAAAGGAACCTTGCTCCCAGGGAAAATCGTGAACCCGCTGGTTAAAGATGTTGTAACAGCTATTGAGACTGGTGAAAAAGTCCCAGCCGGTCCAGTAGGCCCTGTCACTCCAGCTCCAGTAGCCCCTGTAGCGCCCGTCGCACCTTTCATACCTGTCACTCCAGTATCTCCGGTATCACCTTGTATACCCTTTATTCCTTGGATTCCTTGTACTCCTTGTACCCCAGTATTACCTTGAGGTCCTTGTACACCTTGGATTCCTTGAGGGCCTAGAGGGCCTTGTGGTCCTGTAGGACCGATAGGTCCTATATCTCCAGTATCACCTTTCGGCCCAATATCGCCTTGTACCCCTTGGATTCCTTGTACTCCTTGGATTCCTTGGATTCCGGTATCTCCTTCAGGTCCTTGCACTCCTTGTACGCCTTGTATTCCTTGTGGCCCTTCCGGTCCAGTATCACCCTTCTCTCCTCGAAAGCCACGAGGTCCTCGTGGTCCTGTAGGACCGGTAGGTCCGGTAGGTCCTGTTAGGCCCCGGCCCCCAGTAGCTCCTGTCCCGCCTATCGCGCCATCAAGTCCTTGAGGTCCACCTGCTGGCCCTGCTGGGCCTGCC
This sequence comes from Chlamydiota bacterium, assembly GCA_011064965.1. Lineage (GTDB taxonomy): Bacteria > Chlamydiota > Chlamydiia > Chlamydiales > Rhabdochlamydiaceae > Sacchariniichlamydia. Next base: position 25,504 of record JAAKFS010000019.1, on the reverse strand, counting down.
TCTCCTCGTTCTCCGTTTACCCCCTGTAGTCCAGGAGTACCTCGTTCTCCGTTTTGACCCTGTGGTCCAAGAGCACCTTGTTCTCCCTTTTGACCCTGTGGTCCAAGAGCACCTTGTTCTCCCTTTTCACCCTGTAGTCCAGGAGTACCTCGACGGACTGCAATTAAATCCGTTGCATGAGGTGATGAGAAATTTTTGCTAATCTGCGTTGGTTGCATTTCTGTGCTAAAAAAGTTAGCTGATGCCTCATTGCTAGCAGAGGAATAACCCTCAGAGACCGCTTCTGCATTTGCAAAAGATGCAAAGAGAAGGGAGAGGGAAAGTCCCGCTGTTAATAGTTTGAAATTTGATGTTTTCATAGACCACCTACGGGGTTGTTTTTGAATTGATAACCGGATCATACTTTCATTTGGCGCATACGTCAAGCAGTTATTATGAAAAATTCTTCTAGCAGTTTGACTAGAGACTCAGTTCGTAATCTTGGAGGATGGTCTGGGTAGAACGCTCTAAAGATAGCTGATGAACGTCGAGCCAACGGAAGAGAGGCTCTTTACGGAACCAGGTGAATTGTCTTTTAGCATAGCGTCTGGAGGCCCTTTTGAAGGAAGCGATGAAGGCTTCAAAGTTTTGGGGAGTTCCTTCGCTTTGTAAAAACTCTAGGCATTGGCGATAACCGATGGCGGTGGCTGCTGCTTTGTTTTTTGTGAAGCCTTGTTTCTCGAGTTCACGAACTTCGTCAATGAATCCAGCTGCGATCATCTCGTCGCAACGCATCTCTATGTGGGGGTAGAGTATTTCTTTGGGCATGTAGAGAAACCAACAGCGGAAGTCGTAGAGCTGCTGCTCTTCGGTTTTTTTGGGGAAGTCGGAGACTTTTTTATCGGTGAGGGAGATGATCTCAAGGGCACGGATGATCTTATGCCGATCAGCCCCTGTTATGGTATTGGCATAGTCGGGATCGATTTTTTTGAGTCGTTCGAACAGAGCATCTGCCCCTTTTTGTTCAATCTCTTCTTCGAGTTTTTTTCTCAGCTCGGGGACGGAGGGTGGCCCTTGGGGAGGGCCGTAAAGGAGGGCGTGGATATAGAAACCGGTCCCTCCAACGATGATGGGAACGCGGTCTCTGGCGAGGATACTGCGGATGGCTTTGGCCGCCTCTTGGTAGAAATCCATCACGTTGAATCCCTCATCGAGATTGCGAATGTCGATGAGGTGGTGAAGAATCCCCTCTTGGTTCTCTTCTTTTACTTTTGCAGTTCCGATATCCATCCCCCGATAGACTTGCATCGAGTCTGCTGAGATGATCTCTCCCCCAAGGGCTTTTGCGATGATGAGAGAGTGCTTGGTCTTGCCAACAGCGGTTGGTCCGGAGATGACGATGACTTTGCTTTTTTTATACCGGGTGGGAGCTCTCTGTTTTACGGGGAGAGTAATTTGAGAGAGAAGGCGGTTGAGCTCTTGTTCTTCTGCAGTCAGGCCAGGGGGCATTGTCTCGGGGCTCCTTTAGGAAAGCGCTTTGAGAGCCTCTTTTTTTGTATTGAAGATCCGGAGGATCCTCTCAAATCCTGCCATCTTAATGATCTCCATCACATCATCATTCATCCCAAAAAAGAGGATCTGTCCATCGCCGCTCTGAAGTCTCTTTGTCAGGGAGAGAAGGAGACGCATTCCCGCACTGCTGAGATAAGTGACTTTGGAGAAGTCGACGACAAGTTGCTTTGCTGTCTCTACAAGTTTTGCCAGTTTTTTTTCGATCACTGGGGTCGAGGAGGCATCCAACCGTCCATCTAGAGTGACGATGTGGATGTCACCCTCTTGCTCTATTGTAATCTCTACACCAATCGCCATACCCTTTTCCTCATTTTGACTTTGAGTTAGAAGCTAGTCATAACATGACTTAAGGTCACAATAACGCGGTAGAAAATTTCCTTCTAGAAAATTCAGACGCGTGTACTTTGTAAGCTAAGTTTTTCAGAGAATCTGCCCCCATCTTTTCCCGCTAGGCTTTGTGCTCGAGTTCGCTAACTTTCTGCAAGTTATCTTCAATCTGCGGCCATTTTCATATGAAAACTTAGCGTACAAAGTACTAGGTGGTTTTTGGATCAGACTAGGAAGATTAATCAATGAGCTCAAGACGTACTCTTTTTCCAAAACGGGCACCTACAGTCATAGCAAGTGTGCGAAGAGAGTTGATGATTCTTCCCTTTCTACCAACCACTTTTGCGATATCGTCTGGAGAGACTCGCACTTCAATCATGGTTCCATTTTCTCCTTCAATGATTTGGATGTCCACTGCGTCAGGTTCATCTACGAGATTCTTTACTAGGTAATCGAAAAATTCTTTCATAAGAGTTCACTTTAGGTTGCAATTCGGTATTCGTGATGCGAATCTACCATTTCTAGGGTTTTGCATCAACTCAAGTCTACAACTTTTTAGTTGGCAGATTGGGTTACACTTTCCTGAAGCCAGGTAGTATAGGCTGGATTGGCGCCTGTGATCTCAATTTTTGAGATCTCGGGAACGTCGTATGAAGCGTGCTCGAGAATATAGTCTCGAACTTTAAGGAAAAGGGAGTCCGTGGTTTTAAAAAAAACTTTCACTTCTGTGCTTTCTTCGATTTTTCCTTTCCATAGGTAGAGTGATTGTACTTCGGGAAGGATATTGGCGCAGGCGATGAGCCGCTTTTCGAGAAGGGCCCGGGCGATCGTTTTGGCCTCTTGGAGACTCTCCGTTGTCCATTGAATTTGTACATAGACCATCAATCGAGGTCCTCGATGAAAGCAAGCTGATCGATCCGAAAATCGATCACCTTTGTTGAAGCATGGGTAATGTTGCTACCTTCAGATGGACAATGCAACTCGCAATTCTCTTTTTCTAAGAGCTGCTCACGGAGTTTAAGATAGTGGCTGAGCTCTTGGGAATACTTCCGCGAGCTCAGCCGGAGTAAGCGAGGAAAGAGATAACGGCTGCTCCCTTCTTGGAGGCTGAGGTATATTTCGTCTTCAGTTCGAAGGACAATCTCTCTTTTACCGTAGCTGCTTGCAAAGGCGTTGGAGACATCGATCCGCCTAACGTTATAGAGATCCCGGACTATCGGTGCTGTTAAAAGTTTGAGCAGCTCGAAAGCTAGATCAATCTTCTCTCCTTGAATGGGTTTATTCCAAGCGATCTCTTCATCCATCCCAAGGTAAATCTCTGGGAGTTTTTTCGGTGTGAAAAAAGGAAAGATCGGGAAGGGATACCCCTGCTGATCAATGGCCATATTCTCATAGTCGCCAAGTAGGGCTACGGGTTGTCTTGTTGTGTAATCGATATAGAGGATACCCGGCTCTGCCAGTTTGATGTCGACAGCTTTGATCACGGGAGAACCGAGAAGGTGCTCTTCGGCCCTTTTGAGATCGAACTGGGAAGTGAGCACAGCTCTATCTGAAGAGAGGGTCAAGAGCTCCGCGATGTAGCTCGTTTTGAGGGCCTCTTTTTGAGGGCCGGTCTGTACGATGGCGCGTATGGGAACATTGAAGTCGATGTTTCTCACTCTTTTCCAGTACTGGTAACCTTTGATCCCCCCATAGGCGGCGAGGTTAACGAGGAGTGCAGAGCAAAAAATCCAGAGGAGGGAGCGAGGGAGCGACAGGGGTTTCTTCATTGCTTTTCAAGCGCCTCAAGTACGGCGGGACCCACAAAGGTGATGTCTCCAGCGCCCATCGTAACGAGAAGGTCTCCTTTTTTTAAGAATTTCGATAAATAGTGTGGAAGTTTTTTCCGTTCTACGTATGAGACTGGCTCAAAACCCCCTTCTTGGATTCTCTCTAGAAGAGCCTCTGCGGTGATGCCATAGAGGGGAGATTCCTGAGCAGCATAGATCTCTGTTAAAATCACCTCGTCGGCATACTCAAAGGCGTCGGCAAAGTCGTTCATGCAGTATTTGGTGCGGCTATAGCGGTGAGGCTGAAAGGCGACGACAATTCTCTTACCGTGCGCGATACTCTTCATCGCGCGGAGTGTGGAAAAGATCTCAGTGGGATGGTGGGCGTAGTCATCGTAGATCACTATACCTTGACACTCCCCTTTTTTCTCAAAACGCCTTCCCACTCCTTTGAAGCTTTTTAATCCGCTTCGGATCACGTTTTCTGAAATATCGAGCTTGAGGCCAAGGCCAAAGACAGATGAAGAGTTCATCACGTTGTGGGCACCGATGAGCGGGATCTCCACCTCTTGGTACTTTTTTCCTTCGAAGGATATGTCAAAGATGACTCCCCATTCCACTTGGCGAAAGTTATTGATCACGAGATCGGCTTTCTCATCGAAGCCAAAGCTGCTCCCTTTGATCTTTAGAGAGCGGAGACGGAGGTCATCGTAGCACCAAAAGAGGTGTTTCTTTGAGCCGACCTGAGAAGAGAACCGCTGAAAGGCTTTGAGTATCTTTGATTCTTCTTTCCAGTAGTCCATGTGATCGGGTTCGAGATTCGTGATGATCGCCCCAAAGCTGGGATAGTTGAGGAAGGTCCCATCGCTCTCATCAGCTTCTGCAGCAAAATAGAGACCAGTCCCATAGCGGGCATTTTGATGACCAATGAGATGCCCACCGATGGAAAAGGAGGGGTCTAGCCCTGCTTCAAGAAGCATATGGGCGAGGAGAGAGGCAGTGGTGGTTTTTCCGTGTGTTCCGGTGACAAGCAAGGGTGCATATCCACCCATCATTTGAGCAAGTAGCTCAGAACGGTGGAGCAATGGGATGCTCTTTTCTTCAGCTTTGCGATACTCTACATTTTCTTTGGCGATATCTGTCGAGTAGATCACCGCATGGGATCCTTTGATATTCTTAGCGGAATGCCCAATACTCACGAGCGCCCCTTCTCGCTTAAGATCGTCGACAAGTGCGCTTCTCTTGAGATCGCTGCCACTCACTTTTTCTCCTTTGCGCAAAAGGATGCGAGCGAGTCCGCTCATCCCGATCCCACCGATGCCGATGAAATGGTAGTGTTTTTGCATGGTAGACCTCTTTAATGATGAGAGGCTATTTTCGCAGATGGCGTTTTCATTTGCAATCCCTTGAGAATTTGGAAGGATAGATCCTCCGGTTTTTCACTGGTAGAGAGGGCCTCTCTCATCATCTCGAGCCTAAGCTGCGCCTCTTCGAGAGCTTGGGGAAGTCTGTGGATCTCACTCTGAAGCAGAAGGATAGCCCCTCCCCTTTTCGCAAAGATTTCGGCATTTTTTTGTTGGTGATTTTCAGCAGCGCCAGGCCACGGGATGAGAATCGATGGAATGCGGTAGGAGATGAGCTCAGCAAGGGTTCCCGCTCCTGACCTGCAGATGACAAGGTCTGCTGCAGCAAGGGCTTTATCCATCTCTTCTTCATAGCTCTTGACGTGGGCCCGTACGCCCTGCTCTTTGTATCGCTGTGACAAAAGGGGGGCCCGCTCCTCTGTGCCGCATATGTGAAGGAGTTGGAATGGTCTGTGAGATGGTAGAGTAGAAACAGCCTCATTGATTGGGTCTGCCCCTTGCGAACCTCCGAAAATGAGGAGTGTGAGGGCATCGGGGTCAAGACCATAATGCTTTTTTGCCGCTGGTTTGGAGAGTTTCTCTTTTCTTTTGGACCAAATAGGCATCTGCACAAGGCGGGTCTCCCCTTTGAGTCTCTCTGCCGTTTCTGGGAACTGAATGGCAGTGTATAGGGCTCCCAAAGAAAAGAGGCGATTGACTCTACCCGGATGGGCATTCGATTCGACGAGGATATAGGGAATTCCTTTTTTTCTCGCAGCCCATAGAAGAGGAAAGCTATAAAAGCTTCCAAAACCGACGACAAGGCTCGGAGAAAAGGAGTCTATGAGCTCCTCGCACTCACGCCTTCCCCGTCTTAAGGACAGCAGAGCTTTGAGGGGATTTCCCCTAAAGGGAGACTCAGCCTCGACCTCTCGATAGTCAAACTGATCCCTGTGGAAGTAGGGATTCATGGAGAGGCGTCCTCCGGCAAACAGAATTTCCACCTGAGGGTCCTCTTCGATGAGCATGTGGGCAAGAGCCTCTGCGGGTAGTATGTGACCTCCCGTCCCTCCGACAGCAAAAAGGATCTGTTTCTTATTTTCTTCTGACATAGACCCTCTTTTTCTGAATGACACTCAAGATGAGTCCTACGGAGAGAAAATTGACAAGTAGCGAAGAGCCTCCATGGCTGAAAAAAGGCAAGTTGGTCCCCTTGCTGGGGAGAAGTCCCGACACCACTCCTAAATTGAGGAAGGCTTGAAAACAGATCAAGAATGTCAAGATCGCCACTAGATAAAACCCTTCCAAAGTAGGGGCTTTTGTCGCCATGGTAAAACCAATCCCTCCGATGGTCATATAGAGCATGATCAGTCCGATCATCCCGATAAAGCCAAACTCTTCGGCAAAGATCGCAGCTATATAATCGCTTCTCGCTTCGGGTAAGTAGTCCATCTTTTGGAGGCTCTCTCCGATCCCCTTCCCAAAGAGTCCCCCTGAACCGGCAGCGATCCGCGCCTGGTGCGGTTGGTGGCCTTTCCCTTTGAGATCGAGTTCTGGGTTGAGATAAACCCTGATCCTATCGGGGACGTGACTCATCTGCGAGGCGGCAATCCCTCCTACGACCATACAGGTGCAAAGAGGTAGGGCCCAGTAGATCCATCTGATCCGCATCAAAATGAAGAGGACGAAAAGAGAGACAAGGATGATCGCGACGGTGCCGTTATCGGGCTCGACCAGGATCAGTGCAATTGGAATCAAGAGGGTGAGGGCGAGGCGGATGAATCTTTTCAAAGTCATCTCATCCTTATACCGACCGATGACGTGGATGGTGTAAAGAGGGAGGAGGATTTTTACAAACTCGGAGGGTTGGATCGAGTTACCGAGAATTTTCACCCACCGGTTAGCACCGTTGATCTGCATCCCAATTCCCGGGACAAAAACGAGAATGAGAAAAACAGTTCCCAGTAGAAGGAATATCCCCGATAAGCGAAGGACATTTTCATAGCCCAAAAAATAGACTCCAATCGCGCTAACGGTGGCAATGAGGGCGTATGCCATTTGTTTAAAAAAAACATGATGGGTACTGCGCTCAAGAGCTCGGTCGAGCACTTCTGCCGCAGTGGTGTTGAAGACCATCAAGATCCCCATACAGAAGAGTAGAAAGACGGCGATCACAAGACTCAGACTGTATTTTGCTTGCATGGCTTTTCTAATTGATTCTGAGCTGGTCCCCCGGCTTTAGGCGACGGGCTTTCTCTTCATCGAGATCGTTGAGCCTGATGAGCTCCTCAAGCTTGAGGTTGTTCTTTACGGCAATGGTCCAAGGGTTATCGCCGAGCTTCACAGTATAGAACTGGGAATCGCTGGAAGATTTGGCAACGGATGTGTTCCTAGAGCTTTTTGGTACTTTTAGGACCTGCCCAATACGCAAAAGGGTGCTCTTGAGATGGTTGATCTGCATGATCTCATCGACATTGGTCTTGTGATGACGGGCGATCTTTTCCAGGGCATCCCCTTTTTGCACGACAACTTCATCATACTGTTTCGCCTCTTTGGCCGTGGGTTTCACAGCGGGGCGCTGTGCCCTTGATAGAGCCTCAAGCTCTTTAGAAAAATCGACCTTGGTCTGGGTAGTCTTTTCATTTGACTGGGCCGCTATTTTTGCCTTCTTCTCTGAAAATTCTTTAAGGACTTGATCGATTTCATCCCCTTGCGCCACTTTGATCTCATTCTTTGCATGTCTTGGCAAAGCGAGTGGGTGAACTTCAGCTATCCCATGACCAGCAGGAGTGGAAATCGTAGAATCGCTCTTGATCGCCGTGACAAACAAAGCGATGAGCAGCGCCGCATTCACAAGAACTGCTACTTTTATCGTATCCTTACGATTCATGAACTATCTCCTAATCGCTTAACAAGTTGTTTAAACTCTTCCCCCCGCTCCTCGTACCCACTGTAGGCATCGAAGCTCGCGCATCCTGGGGAAAAGAGGATGGTCTCTCCTTTTTTGGCCTTTTCTCTCGCCAGCTCAAGGGCGTCAGAGAGTATCTCCTCCTGATGGACCTCAATCAAAGGTTTTAGCGCATCTGCTATTTTTTCTCTAGCGGCTCCAAAAGCAATCACAAAAGAAAGGCTCTCATTTGCATCGAGAAGAGGAGCAAACGATAGTCCCTTCTCCTGCCCTCCTAAGAGGAGGACAACCTTCCCAGAGATCGCACGCAGGCCATGCAATGTTGCGGCCACATTGGTCGCCTTGCTGTCGTTGTAATAGGAGACCCCATCGACCATTCTGACCCATTCTAACCGATGAGGTCGTTTAGAAAAAGAAAAACGGGCCTCCAAAAAGAGCTCTCGCTCAATCTGGAAATGGTCTGCAACATGGGAAAGGATCTCTATGATGGAATTTCCAGAGCGCAAAATAGAGCAAGAGGGAGTAAAGAGAGAACCAAAGCGTTTCCAAGCTGGCTCAGAGAGGTAGAACTCTCCCCCATCTTTCACACACCGCTCCAGTCGCGCCTTTGCTTTTGCATATTCTTCAAAGCTCTCATATCGATCGAGGTGATCTTCTTCGATATTGAGGATAAACGCGAGGTCAAAGGCCTTCACCTTCATTGTCTCCAGCTGAAAAGAGCTGAGCTCGACAACCAAAATTTCCTCTTCCCCAATGTGGCTCCCGATTGGTTCCCCAACATTGCCAACAGCTCTTGCAGGTCTGCCACATTTTTTTAGGCAGTGGGCGATCATCTCGACAATCGTTGTCTTTCCGTTGGTTCCCGTCACACCGATGCATGGCGCTCGCACCTCGCTGAGTGCGAGCTGGGCTTCTCCTGCAATCTCTATCTTTGCTTGTAAAGCTCTTTGATAAAGGGGATGACTCCGCGACACCCCTGGAGAGGGAACAAAGAGAGAAAACTCATGAAGAGTATCGATCTCCTTGGGGGCTTTCTCATCATCGACTCCCACCACTTCGTATCCCCTCTTTTCAAGAAGCTTTTGTGCACTTGTGCCACTGATGCCGAGTCCAAGAAGAAGTGCCTTCTTTTTCATTACTGAAACTTGAGTGAGATGATGGCGACCATCGCCAAAATAAAGCTAATGATCCAGAAGCGCAAGACCACTTTGGTTTCGGGCCACCCCTTATACTCGAAATGATGATGCAGGGGAGCACACAAAAAGATCCGCTTCTTATTCCGGTAGCGATAGCTTCCCACCTGCAAGATCACTGAGAGAGCTTCTACAACGAAAACACCCCCGCAAAGTGCGAGCAAAAATTCTCTTCGAAGCAGAACCGCTGATATCCCTAAAATCCCTCCCAAAGCAATCGAACCGGTATCTCCCATGAAGACCTGTGCTGGGTAACCATTGTACCACAAGAAGCCAAGAGCCGCGCCGATCATGGCGCAAAGATAAATTGCGATCTCCCCTGCTCCTTCGATGTAGAGAATATTGAGATAGCGGGACATCTCCAAATTGTTCGATAGAAAAGCAAACAGAGCCAAAACACCCGCAGCCATGACGAGAGTCCCGGCCGCGAGTCCATCGAGACCATCGGTCAGGTTGACCGCGTTCGAAGCACCCGTGATCACAAATGCGGTGATGAGAACACCGAAGATCAGAAGCCAGCCGCTAAGAGTGAAGAGAGGCCCTTTCTTAAAAGGAAAATAGTAGCTTCCCATATATGCACTTGTCTCGAGGGTCTCTGACCTCGTATCCACCCTGCCCTGCTCAATCGAATGGGTCTGCACCTTTGCTATCGGAGGCTTGAACCACCGTCCCTTTTCTAGAGCTGCAGGTGCCCAAACTAAAAAACCACCGATCACTGCAGCCAATAGAACTTGAAAGGCAAATTTCCTCCTCGCTCGAAGCCCCTTAGAGTTTTTGTGTTTCATTTTGAGGTAATCATCAAATGCACCAATAACGCCGAGAACGAGGGTCGACACAAAGAGGATCAATGTGAACAAACTGGTCCAGTCCATCCATAAAAAAAGGGCAATGAGCATAGAAAAAAGAATGAGGATCCCACCCATCGTCGGAGTATCCTTTTTCTTCTTATGGAGCTCTTCAAGCATTGGACAATCCTCAACCCGGATCGACTGCCCAGTCTTAAGTTCGTAGAGCCTGCGGATCACAAAAGGACCCGCAAAAATGGTGATGAGAAGCGTTGTGATCGCTGCGAGGAGCATCCGCGTCGAGGAGTAGGCAAAGACCGCTGGGACGTGTACTCCTCGCCGAAGAAGAAACTGCATAAAAAGAAGAAGCATGCTACCTCAAACCTCGCTTAAGACTTCCCATAACTTTAAGTAATTCCCCCCTTTGATCAAAACCACATCACCCGGTACTATTCGATCAAAGAGCTCTTTCTTTAGCGAGGAGAGCGTAGCAAAGTGATCGGAGGGCTTCCCTCCATTTGCAAATGACTGTGCAATCCCCTTTGCCTCTTCCCCGATGCAAAAAAGGGCATCGAAGTGCTTTTGTGCAAGATCCCCAATCTCTTCGTGAAAATCGGAAGAAGAAACCCCAAGATCGGGCATCGAACCCAGAACCCCAATCACCTTGCCCTTTCCTTTAGGAAGATTCTCAAAGGCTGCCCGCATCGAGTCGGGGTTTGCATTATAACTATCTTGAATAAAAGTGATACCGCCCCGCTGAAATTTTTCAAAACGATTAGAAAAGGGGCGCAGGAGAGAAGCCCTGGCACCGATATCAGCCCAAGATAGTCCCAACATCCTAGCAGCTGCTGCCGCTGCAAGAAAGTTCTCCCAAAGGTGGTGCCCCTCAAATGAAAGGGAGATTTCCGGGCTATGCGAGCCATCTTTCTCCCGGATCGTAAGAGCCCCTTTGCTTTCTTTCATCACGTAATCACCGACCCGCGCATCTAAAAAATCCCTCTCCCATCCATAGAGGACCTTCGAAGAAGAACCTCCATACAAGATCGGGGCATACCCGGCAGCCTGCGCGCTGATGATTCCCCATTTCGTTCTCCCCTGCGAAAAAATCTCTCCTTTGGCCTCAGCAATCGCCTCCAGCCCTCCTTTGAGACCCTCTATCCCAGCGGGAGCGATCCTAGTCACGATGGCCAGATCTGGAGGAGCAATGTCGACAAGTTTGGCGATTTGTCCTTTTTCGCTCATCGCCATTTCCAAAACGAGAAAGTCGTAGTCCTTCTGCAGGTTAAGGATAGTCAAAGGCAATGTGAGCTGGGAATTATGGCTCTTCTCTGTTTTCCCAACGCGGAATTTCCCTTCAAGCAGGCAAGCTAGAAACTCTTTGGTCGTCGTCTTTCCCATCGAGCCGGTGATCGCTATCACCTTTTCTTTTCTCAAAACATAGGCCTGTTTGGCCAAAAGATGAAGAGCCAAGCGGACATCCCCTACTCGCAAAAGCTCCAAGCCGAAGTCCTCTCCCTGGTACTCTTTAGAGACGATCGCTGCGATGGCTCCTCGCTTAGCAGCTTCTCTTAAGAACTGGTGGCCATCGACTTTTTCTCCCGGCAATGCAAAAAATAGTCCACCGGGTGCGACCTCGCGACTATCGATCGCGAAGTGCTGCAGTTTTTGCTCTTTGTCGCTAGCTAGACCCAGAGCATGGGCGATTTCTTTAATGTTCATGGTTGTGATTGTGGAAAAACAAAGGGAAAAATGCAAGAGATCGAATGATCGCAAGTTTTAAAATCGACTGCAGATCATTCTTGCTGTTGCTTTTGAAATACTATATAATAGTGTATACCAATGAGAAGAGAGGAAATCGTGTATCAAGTCCCAAAACTCCCTTTATCTCTTGAGCTGGAGACAAGATCAATTCTTAAACAGCTTGTACTTGCACATCGAGCGCTTGCTGAGCTCAAAGGGGTAGCAGGAACTATTCCAAATCAAAGTATCTTAATCAACACCCTTTCACTACAAGAGGCCAAAGAGAGTTCCGCTATTGAAAACATCATCACATCCCATGATGACCTCTACAGAAGTGACAATATCAACAAACAATTTCCTAATCATGCTGCGAAAGAGGTACACAACTATGCTGCTGCTCTGCGCAATGGCTATCGAAAAGTCAAGACACAGGGGTTAATCACCAACACTTCTATCCTAGAAATTCAGGCCACTATTGAGGAAAACAGTGCAGGCTTTAGGAAACTCCCTGGAACGGAGTTAAAAGACGAGAAGACTGGTCAGATTGTCTATATTCCTCCGCAACAGGCACAACAAGTAGAAGAGCTGATGTCAAATCTCGAAAAATATATCAATGACGACTCCTTAATTGATTTAGATCCTCTGATTAAAATGGCTGTGATCCACCATCAATTTGAAAGCATTCATCCCTTCTATGATGGCAATGGACGAACTGGTAGGATCATCAATGTTCTCTATCTTGTTAAACTAGGACTTCTCGATACCCCGACACTCTACCTCTCTCGCTATATCAACGAGAATAAGGGAGAATATTATCGACTTTTACAGGCAGTCCGTGATGAGAAAGCTTGGGAAGAGTGGATACTCTTTATCCTTGACGCTATCATGCATACTTCCTATGAAACTATTCGCCTCATCCAAGGGATATATGAATTAATGCTCCATCACAAAAACCTGATCCGAGAAGAGCTCCCAAAAATCTACTCCCCTGGCTTAGTTAATCACCTATTTCGGCATCCTTACACAAAAATTGAGTTCATAACCATAGAACTCGATATCCATCGCAACACTGGTATGAAATATCTCGATGCCCTCGTCGACCTCGGTTTGCTCGAAAAACACAAAATGGGAACCGAGAACTTCTATGTCAATACCGATTTGTTCGATCTTCTCCAAAAGGCCGGTGCAGTCCCACAAAAACAATAATGCGATGGCTTCCTGATCTCAGGAACTTCTAGAAAAACCCCTAAGTGCACAAGAAAACGCCATTTCGTGTGCACATACCCACCTATATGCACAAGAAATGGCGTTTTCTTGTGCATATCAAAATCTAATAGAAAAACCACCGATTCACCATTATGGCATTGAATCACAAAAGGTTAACCCTTGTTTTTTTTTACGAATCAACCTGCCATTGACGAATAATACCAACAGTTGGTATAATAGCATTAACTAAAGAGAAAGTCGTGAACTGGAAAGTAGAATTCACTAGCAGAGCTGCTAAGCAAAGAGGAAAGCTCCCAGATAAAGTGAGAGCTCTTCTGGATCTTCTGTCCAAGCAAATGGAGATTAGTGGCCCTATACGAAGAGACTGGAAGAACTTTAGCAGACTTACAGGCGATGATTATCATTGTCACCTGAAAAAAGGAAGACCCACCTATGTAGCATGTTGGCGGGTGGTTGATAAAAAGATTCAAATCATAGAGGTATATTATGCCGGTACACACGAAAACGCGCCGTACTAGAAGTTTTAAGTCAAAGAGCATTAAGAGAGAGAAAAACATCTCTTGGAGAGAGGCTGCTAAAAGAGATATCCGTAAGCACTCTGAAGGTGGACAAATGCTTAGAGGAGCTCGTTTCAAGGCAGAGGTTTCTCAGAAAGATCTTGCAGAAGCTATCGGCATTAGTCAGCATCACATCAGTGAGATGGAAAATGGAAGAAGACCCATCGGCAAAGAAATGGCTAAGAGGTTTGCTAAGTTTTTCAAAATGGATTACAGACTTTTTCTCTAGAACTTCATAAGAAGATTCAGAGAGATGCTAGTCACCTCTCTGCAAATTTTCGTTCGGAAAAAAAAATTTCCTCATGCCAAAGACATCACCAAAAGCTGGGCAAATAATCCCACCAGGAACTTGGTTCATGAACAACAAATGTGGAAATTCTCTCTTTAAAAATCGGCAACATTTCTTCAAAGATTTCTACAGGAGCAGTTGCAAAGATCATTCGTCCGTGGTTCACAACAACAAGTGTATTAATGGGAATTTCATTTTGAGATCCAACTCTAGTAGGGCCAACAATCACACCCTCAATCGACTCACCATTTGGTAAATTGATTTTTTCGTGGCGAATTAATTTACAAGATGCATCTTCTCTTTTGCGTAGCTCTACCATCCCATGTAAAATTTCATCTTCACTAAGATCTGACTCTAGTGGAGCACAAATTGATAGAGTCCCTTTTGAAGGTGGGACAATAAACAAAATACCACCAACATCATCTCTCTGCACTTCCCAATTCGAGGGGATCTCTATCGAAAAGGTTTTTTCAGGGTCAGTGAACACTCTGTTTTCTACTTTCGGAGATAAGTGAACAAGCTCATCCACATTTTTGATTGAACCAGACTTCAATCGAGCTTTCCGTAAATTTTTCTCCCATATCGGTCGGACTTTTTCTACTTCATGAATTTTCTTTGTGGTGTACCGCAGAATATAGATCCTGTCTTCACGTTTGAAAGCTCTGACCCATTCATGTTGTGCCTCAGGGCTATCCTCATGAATCCACCACTCGAAAAAAATCGATTTGCGTTCTTTCAAGATCAATCGTTTCTGAACCTCATGTTCAACGGCTGCATCCTTCAGATTTCGTATGAATTCTGAATAGTATTTTCTTAGAGAAGGGCTAGGGACAGAAATAGCCTGCACTGTGATGAGCTCTGACCAATCATTAACCGTCTCCCCCTCAAGTGTGAATTCAGCAATAAAAGATGAGCCTGATGAATTCTGATAATCAAGATGCCACTCACGATCATCCTTTGCGAATTTAATATAAAATTCATCCTGGGTCGCATGGAGGATACCTCCAAAAAACAGAACGGTTAAAATGCATTTCATTATGTTTTTCATTGTGCCCTCTCAGCAAGAAAAAAAGTTTGTGAATTTGTGATGTATTTTCCTTCTACTCTTAGATCGTAAAAGATCGGATGGATATTCACAAGAGAAGAACTGGCTATCGAGATTAAGGCGATATATACTTAGGAAATACAACGGAAAACATATGGAAAAACCTAGGGAATGATCCCATCTTGACCTGAAGAGAAATTTTGGGCATACTTCAAAAGTACATGGTGGCATGGCCAAGTGGTAAGGCAGGAGCCTGCAAAGCTCCCATTCCCCAGTTCGAATCTGGGTGCCACCTACTCTTTTTCTTATGCTATATTTAGTCTCTACACCCATTGGGAACCTCGCAGACATCACTTTGCGCGCCCTTGAAACCCTCAAGGCCGCTGATCTGATTCTTTGTGAAGATACCCGCACAAGTCAGGTTCTGCTCAAGCGCTACTCCATTCATACGCCACTAAAAAGCTACCACAAATTCAATGAGAAGCAGCTAGAGGGAGAAGTACTCTCCTTACTTAAGAAAGACAAAAAGATCGCACTGATCTCTGATGCCGGGACACCGGGCATCTCCGATCCGGGAGGAGCTCTTGTCAAGCTCTGTCAAGAGAAGAATGTCCCAGTCACTGTCATCCCAGGTCCCTCTGCTCCCATCGCTGCCCTGACCCTTTCTGGCATGGAGATGGACCGATTTCAGTTCGTGGGATTTCTTCCAAAGAAAGAAGGAGAAAGAACTAAACTCCTGCTAGAAGCCCTCCATTACCCCGGCGTGACCATTGCCTTTGAAAGTCCCAACCGGATTCACAAGACGCTAAGTGAGATTGCGTCTTTGAATCCCGACCAAGAGGTCGCCATTGCAAGGGAGCTCACGAAAATCTACGAAGAGCTCGTCCGCGGCAGGGTTAAAGACTTAGTGGAGCATCCCATCCGAGGGGAGGTTGTGCTCCTCATCTGGGGATACGCGGAGTGGGACTACACGCTCACGCCGGAAGAACATGTGCGCCTTCTGCAAGAAAAATTCTCCCTCT
Organism: Chlamydiota bacterium; assembly: GCA_011064965.1. GTDB lineage: Bacteria > Chlamydiota > Chlamydiia > Chlamydiales > Rhabdochlamydiaceae > Sacchariniichlamydia. Next base: position 9,748 of record JAAKFS010000019.1, on the reverse strand, counting down.
CCAAGCAAGAGGCGATCAAACTCGCCGCTACTTTGCGGGGCGTCTCCAAAAGAGAAATCTATTTTTAATTAGTACTTTGCAAAGTACTAGTTTCTTTTTTTTCCTCTTCGTTTATACTATCGCACTATGGATCTCGTCTTAGACATCGGAAACTTTCGAATCAAAGGGGCCCTCTTTGAAGAGGACAACATCGTCGAATTTTTCTCTTTTCCTCCCGAAAAAGAAGCTCTGAAAAATCAGCTCGATGGCAAACAGATCACCTCTTTACTCATCTCTTCTGTAACCCAAAAGGGAAGTAGTCTGATCTCAGAAGCTCTTAACGAGCTCGGCCTTCCCTTTCATTTGCTCGACTTCTCGACGGTCAACGTAAAGCTCGAGGTCGATGAACCCGAGGAAGTAGGACATGACCGGATCGCCAACGTCTACGGGGCGCTCTTCCGCTTTCCTCAAAATGACTGCATTGTTGTCGATCTCGGCACCGCTGTTACCTTCGATGTCATCGGCAAAGAAGGGATCTATTTAGGAGGAGCTATCTACCCAGGGGTTGATATCGGGGCAAAGGCTCTTGGAGAGTACACCGACAAGCTCCCCCACGTGACTCCAAAGGTCGCCCCTGATTCTGTCGCAAAAACGACTGCGGGGCATATCCAAAGTGGTCTCTACTGGGGTCTTCTTGGCGCTATTGAACGGATCACTTATGAGATGCGCAGCATCTCAGATAACCCCAACAATGTGAAAGTGATCGCTACGGGTGGGCTCCTGAAAACGTTCAACGATATAGACTTCACAAAGGCACTTAGCGATCTCGTTGATCTGATCGATCCAGCCCTCACACTCATAGGAATCCATGAAATCATGAAAGAACAGAAGGAGAAATACCATGTCTGATAAACCAAAAGAGCTGATCTTTGAAGAAGAAGCGCGCGAAGCACTGCGCAAAGGAATCGAAGAGCTCACCAAAGTCGTTGGAGTAACACTCGGCCCTAAAGGGCGCCACGTAGGACTCGATGCCAGCTGGGGATCCCCTAAAATCACCAATGACGGTGATAGCATTGCCAGCGATGTCGAGCTCAAAGACCAATATGCCAATATGGGCGTTAGCATTGGGAAAGAGGTCGCGACAAAAATGAAAGAGAAGTGCGGCGATGGGACCACATCGAGCCTCTTACTTCTCGGTGCCCTTGTAGAAAATGGGGTCAAAAATATCGCATCGGGTGCGAGTCCTATTCTCATTAAAAGAGGCATGGAAAAAGCTGTAGAACAAATTGTCAAGCACCTCGAAAAGGGAGCGACACCTGTAAAGAAAGACCAAGAGATCTGCGATATCGCCACTGCAGCAGCCTCTGGAATCAAAGAGATTGGTGAGTTGATCGCCGAGGCTTTCAAAAAAGTGGGCAAGTCTGGGGTTATCTCCATAGAAGAGGCGAAGGGAACAGAGACCACAATTGAGATGGTCGAGGGAATGCAATTTGATCGCGGGTATGCAAGTGCCTATTTCAGCACCGACCCAGAAAAAATGATCTGCGAGATGACAGCCCCTCGGATCCTCGTGACCGACAAAAAGATCACCTCGATCCAGGAGCTCCTCTCCTTACTCCAGGCGACAGCGCAGGGCGCTCAGGAACTTCTCATCATCGCCGATGAAATCGAAGGAGATGCCCTCTCCACTCTCGTCATCAACAAAATCAAAGGAACCATCAAAGTCTGCGCCGTGAAAGCCCCGGGGTTTGGAGATAGAAGAAAGGCTCTTCTTCAAGATATCGCTTGCCTAACGGGTGCTACCTTCATCTCTGAAGAGACCGGAACCTCGCTGAAAGATGCCGACAGCTCGATGCTTGGCGGAGCGGAAAAAATCGTCGTCACAAAAGAGTCGACAACGATCATAGGCGGCGAAGGGAAGAAAGAGGAGATCGAGAAGCGGATCAACCAGATCGAGAATGAAGCGAAGGATACCACAAGCTCCTACGACCTGGAAAAACTCGAAGAGAGAAAAGCCAAGCTCTCTGGCGGTGTCGCCGTCATCCGTGTCGGCGCTCCGACAGAACCAGCTATGAAGCAGAAGAAACAGGTCTTCGAAGACAGTCTCAACTCGACCAAGGCTGCGATCGAGGAGGGAATCGTTATCGGAGGCGGTGTCGCCCTTCTCAGAGCGAGCAAAGCAGCCGGAAAAGAGCTCATACTCGAAAGAGAAGAACAGATCGGTGCTAAAATCACGATTGCAGCCTGCTCGGCGCCTTTTCGTCAGATCGTCGAAAACTGCGGAAGGGAAAGCTCTCTTCTTCTAGAGGAGGTCCTAAGCCAAAAGGACTCTTTCGGCTTCAACGCCTTCACGGAAAAAGTGGAAGACCTCGGCGTGGCAGGGGTCTCTGACCCCCTCAAAGTGGTGAAAAATGCCCTCACTTTTGCCTCTTCGGCAGCTGGGGTCGTCCTCCTCTCCGAATGCCTCATTGGAGAAGCACCTGAAGACGGGGAAACCGGGTAACCAAAGTTACCGAGTAGTTTTTTTTTGAAAAAAATCTCCAATCTGCCTATCCTCTAGATTAGGAGGATAGGTAGATTATGAATAAGAATCGCAAGCCCGCCACCAGTCAGGCTCGGAAGAAACAGGCAAAAGCCGTCAGAAAGGGACAAAAAATCCTTGGAAAAAGAGAAAAGATCTCTAGGACCGACACCCTCACTCCCAAAAAAGCCCTAAAAAAATATCCACTAAAGCGGCAAAAAGTGGAAAAACCCTTGATGGATCAAGTAGTTAAGGAGATGAAAATCAAAAAAAACAAGAGGGAAACTGCCAAACACTCCAAGAGAACCACCCCTGGAGACGTGGATCATCGAGAATCCCCTCCTGCGAGCATCCACCCCGAGTCGACCCGCTGGAAAAAGACCATCGACATGCAAAACAAAGTTAAAAGAAAAATTTTAACCGCTAAGCTCCAGAAGAAAAAAGGGAAATAATTCCCCAATTTTGGTATAATCTAAGGGGTTATGACAACCCCTTTTCGTTTTGCACATATCTCCGATTTGCACTTTGGCTCGTTCAGCCTCAGTCCCCTGCAGTTTTTTTCTAAACGCTTTGTGGGGAATTTCAACTTTTTGCTGAATCGGCGAAAAGCTTTTGCCTATAACCGGCTCATCGATCTCATTGATCTCTTTAAAAAAGAGGGAGTGACACACATCTTCATTACGGGAGACTTCTCCGTTACCTCGAGGAAGATCGAATTCTCCATGGGGAAAAACTACCTCGACCTTTTAAGAAAAGAAGGCTTTACCCTCTTCACTGTCCCCGGCAACCACGATCATTACACCAAAAGATCCCACAGAAAAAAGACTTTTTACCGCTTTTTCGATAAGCAGTTCGACCCCGACTGTCCCTTAAGCCTTAAAAAGGACCTAGTGACCTATACCCAACTTGTGCAGGGTCTTTGGGTTGTGGCCCTCGACACAGCGACGGCAACTCCCCTCTACTCAGCAGAAGGGCATTTCTCGCCCGAAGCCGAAGAGAGCCTAGAGAAAGCATTTCAAGCGATCCCCAAAGAAGACACCATCCTCCTGATGAACCATTTCCCCCTCTTTACGACCGAAAAAGGGAAGAACTCATTAGTGAGAGCTCCCTTACTTAAATCACTCCTCGCAAAAAACCCCAATATTTTGCTCTATCTTCACGGACATAGCCATAGACAAGCCGTGGCAGATCTTCGCCCCAATCAGCTTCCCATTATCTCCGACTGCGGCTCAACTCCGCACCGCAAAGAGGGAGCATGCCACCTCTTCACCCTCGAGAAAACAGAGATTTCTCTCGATGTCTATCGCTTCGATGACGAATGGAAAAAAGATCACTCCCACACCTTTGAAAGAGCATGAGCAAACCCTGGTACAAAAAAGGTCTGCGTTTTGCCTGCACAGAGTGTGGAAAGTGCTGCACAGGAGAGCCGGGCTATGTCTGGATCATCCAAGAAGAGATCGAGGATATGGCCGCCTTTCTGAAGATCACAGTCCCCGAGTTCATCAAGAGCTACACCCGAGAAGTGAGTGGCCAGCTCTCACTCAAAGAATACCCGAGAACATACGACTGCATCTTTCTGAATGGTGGAAAGTGCTCTGTCTATGGAGCCCGCCCCAAACAATGTCGCACCTTCCCCTTCTGGTCTGATAACCTCAAATCCAAAGAAGCCTGGGAAGAGACTGCTCGTAAATGCGAGGGAATCAATCACGAACACGCTCCCCTCATCCCTTTAAGTCAAATCCAAAAACAACTAGACGAAATCGACGAATAACTCCCGCTCTGCTATCTTCCTAAAAAAGGCAAGAGAACATGAGCGAAGATCCCATTCTAGACAAAGCCAATCAATGGCTTTCAGGTCCCATCGATCAGGAAAGTAAACATGAGATCCTCGAGCTCATGAAAAGTCCTGATGAGCTGCGCGATGCCTTCTACAAAAATCTCTCGTTCGGAACAGGTGGGATGCGGGGGATCATGGGCGCGGGCACAAACCGGATCAACCGCTACACCATTCAAATGGCCACTCAGGGCCTTGCCAATTACCTCCTCAAGCATCCCCCTCTAAGAGAGAGACACGCCGTCTTCATCGGTTATGATTCCCGCCACAACTCTAAGGAGTATGCATGGGAAGCAGCCCGTGTCCTCGCGGGTAATGGGATCACCGCTTATCTCACCTGTGAGCTCCGCCCATCTCCTTTCATTTCCTTCGGAGTGAGAAACAAAAAATGCAGCGCAGGAATCATGATCACCGCCTCTCACAACCCCAAAGAGTACAATGGTTATAAAGTCTATTGGAGCGATGGGGCTCAGGTCGTGCCTCCCCATGACAATGGGATTGTCAAAGAGGTGGAAAAAATCGAGAGTTTAAATGATGTGAGACTTTCTCTGGAAAATTCCCCCCTCATCGAGATCATCGACCCGGAGCTCGACTTCGAGTACCTCGATGCCATTCATAAACTCCAATTCGATCCCAAAGAAGACGAGCAGGTAGGCGATCAACTCAAGATCACCTACTCCTCCCTGCACGGAACAGGAATCAAGCTCCTTCCCCGCGCACTAAAGAGTTGGGGATTTTCTAATATCAATCTCGTCGATCATCAGAGTGTCCCCGATGGTTCTTTCCCCACAATAAAAACCCCCAATCCCGAAAACCCCGAAGCCCTTGCCATGGGCATACAGCAAATGGTGGACACACAATCGGACCTCTTCATCGCAACCGATCCCGATGCCGATCGGATGGGAGTGGTCGTCCTCCATAAAGAAAAACCCTTCATCCTCACAGGCAATCAAATCGCCGCTGTCTGCCTTGAGTACATCTGCCAAATTCTCACCCAGCAAGAGCGCCTCCCTGAAAAAGGAGCCGTCATCTCCACCATTGTCTCAACAGATCTACTCGAGGTGATCTGCAAACACTACAACCTCGCCTACTTCGACGTCCTCACCGGCTTCAAATATATCGGGGAACTCATCCACAAGTGGGAAACCGAGCAGAGCCCATATACCTTTCTCTTCGGAGCAGAAGAGTCTTACGGTTACCTCATCGGCACCCACTGCCGGGACAAAGATGCCACTGTCATCAGCTGTCTCATCGCAGAAGCGGCCCTACTCATGAACGTTGAAGGGCGCACCCTCGTCGACTTTTTGGTGGAGATCTACAAGAAATACGGCCTCTTCTTCGAAGCGCAAAAAACACTCGACTTCCCTCCAGGAAAAAAGGGAATGGACCAGATGAATGCAATGATGGATAAACTCCGAAAAAACTCTCCCCAAAAGATCGCTGGGGTTCCTGTAGAGGTCTTTGAAGACTACCAGACCTCCCAAAGAGTCAACCTCCTATCAAAGGCAGTTGAGCCCATCTCTCTCCCCTCTTCGAACGTCCTCCTCTTCCGCCTCAAAGACCAAAGCAAAATCGTCGTTCGCCCCTCAGGAACAGAACCAAAACTAAAAATCTACATTGGAGTCTATGAGCCCACCTTCTCTGAACTTGATTCGGGCCTTAAGACTTGCCAAGATAAAATTGACACACTACTCCATGCCACAGAGAGCCTCCTACACTAAAGCGCTCGTAACCGGAGCCACCTCGGGCCTTGGTAAAGAGCTCGCCTCTTTACTCAAACAAAAAGGGATCGAGGTTCTCGAGACAGGGCGAACGGGAACCCCACCCTTAGATCTCACCAAACGCGAAGAAAGAGCCGCCCTCCTAGAGATCATCACCCATGAAGTTCCCGATCTTATCATCAATAGTGCGGGGTTTGGTCTTTACGGCTCTGCGATCGATCTCTCAACAAAAGAGCAACTTGAGATGATCGAGCTCAACTGCAGCGCCCTCGTAGAGATTTCCCTGCACAGCGCCCGCACCCTGATCAAAAACGGGAAAAAGGGAACCCTCCTCAACCTCTCTTCTTCGGGAGCCTTTTTCCCCTTCCCCACCTTCAACATCTACTGCGCCTCGAAAGCCTTCGTCAATTCTTTCTCCCTGGCTCTCGACACTGAACTCAAAGAAAAAGGAGTTCGCGTTCTCTGCGCATGCCCTGGACAAGTGGCAACAGATTTTCGCAATCGCTCTAGCAAAGGCCATCCACAAAAAAAAGACCGAAGAACCATGCCTGTAAAACAGGCCGCCCTACACATCTGGAAACAAATCGAAAAGGAAAAGACCCTCTACATCTTCGATTGGAGAACAAGGATGATGCTCACCCTTGCCAAATTCCTCCCTCGAGCACTTCTCGAAAAAATCATGATTCAGAGCATTGCCGATCGGTATTCATGACAGTGCGGATTCCTTCCATTTGCTCCTCAATAGAAATGGGCATCTCTGTAAGGACTTCATGGCTTCTGTCTTCAAAAATACTTCTTAAAGCCCCACTCTGCCGCCACTCTTCCAATGCTCGGTCTCTCTCTTTAAGGAGAGCGACAATCTGCGGGTAAAAGAGGATGAGCATTGCTCCCACCCACTGATTTGTAAGCCAAGAAGGTTCTGCGAGCTCTATCTTGAACTGATCGATCAGAGGAAGGAGATCTTCTGCTCCCAGTAGGGTCTCTGCCGTGACCCACTGATTGGTCGTGAAAATTCCCTTGGGCCTACCCTGACGGTCCATCGAAATGGCAACAAGATGTGTTGGAGTCTTTGGACCTTTTTGGTGAAGAGAAAACGTATGGAAATGACCATGCTCTTCAGCTCTGTGCGCGTGATAAAAGTACTGAGAGGAGTTCTCTTGATCGATCACATCGCCAGCCGGATATTTCTCAAACTCATAGAACGCCTCAAAGTGATCCAGAACCTCTTTCACTACATTGGAACAGCTTTTCTGTAGGATTCGATTCCACCGCATGATCTCCTCTCCAGCATCTCTCATCCGCTCAAGCCGCTCGGGAGAAATATCCGCAAGCCTTTTGAGAAGCTCTTCATGGTCCCACTGCATAATGGTTGCAGCGCAAACCTCCTCGCTTTCTTTTTGGGAAACCCTTGACAAGGGGTTCCCAGCCCATACTAAAAAAGCAATGAGTGGGAGAACAAAAAACCATTTTTTCCTTCTAGAAACCATGAGAGTAAAATTTTCTTTAAAAAAACTACTCCAACAGATAAGAGAAAACTAATAACAAGTCAAGGAGTCAACATGACAAAATCACGTTTCAATTTCTCATCAGTCCTTTGGGCCTCCATTTTTGCCACGGTTATGATGACAATCGTAATGTCGCTCTTCGGGATGAACATCATACTCTTTCTCGGGAAAACCGCTGGTATGACCGGTAACATGGCCTACCTCGTCGGTGGAGTGATCCATTTCGCCGTGGGTATCTTCTACGGCCTTCTCTACGCTTGGCTCTTCGAACCCTGGCTAAAAAGACTCCCTGGGTTCATCGCTGGAGCCCTTTACTCCCTCCTTCCCTTTGCCATCGCTATGATGTTCATGGCCCCGATGCTCAACATTGTCAAGACCGTCTTCGGCGTTGATACGAAACCTTCTGCAATGTGTGCTCCAAACCCCTGCATGCCAAATGCAAAACCTCATCCTTGCAAACCAAAGATGACAGATCCTTGCGCACCTGCGCAATCTGCAGGCCCCTCCACACGAAGAGGACCCAGACGCTATCCCAATAGACCCTACCCTTACAACCCTGAGCAAGCAGGAGCGATCACTCCCGATATGGGGCATCCACTCCCAACTGATCCAAAAGAGCAACCTGCACCCACTCCCGATGATCTGCATCCTTGCATGCCCAATGCAAAACCTCATCCTTGCAAACCGAACATGACAGGCCCTTGCGAACCTGCGCAGTCTGCAGGACCCTTCACACGTAGAGGCCCCAGACGCTACCCCCCTCGAAGACCCTACCCTTGCGAACCAACGCAGTTGGGAGCTGTCCCTACTGATATGAAGGACTCCGTTCCTAGTGACTCTTACATGCCGGATGCACAGTCCCATCCATGTAAGCCTCAAGCCATGGATCCTTGCTCTCCTAAAGGAAGCGATAGAGCTTGGCTCATCAGCCTGATCAACCACTTGGTTTATGGTGTGTTTCTAGGATGGCTCTACCGGCCAAGAAAGTCATAAAGACACAGCAAATATTTTTTTCAGGTCAACAAGAATTTATCACAAAAACTGATTGACAACTCTATCGGGTAGGGGTATGATCCGGTCATCAATTCAAAAACAACCCAATAGGTGTTCTATGAAACCATTCAATTTCAAAACATTTGCAACAGGACTTGTCTTCTCACTTTTCGTTGCATCTTTTGCAAATGCTGAATTAGCTACTGAGGGCTATTCTTCAAAAGCCAGCAACGAGTTCTCGACTGACTTTTTTAGCACAAGATTGCTCCCAACTAAGACCCTCAAAGACTCCTCATCACTTCTTGCAACACATTGTGTTTTACCTCATCGTGGCCCACCCGGCCCACAGGGGTCTATAGGACCTACCGGACCAACAGGACCACCTTATGGTCCAACAGGTCCTATGGGGTACACTGGATCAACTGGACCTACGGGTTCTACAGGCATGAAAGGGCCAACAGGTCCTACTGGTCCGACAGGGCCCACTGGACCGACTGGTCCCACAGGCATGAAAGGAATGATTGGCCCCACAGGTCCAACTGGCATGAAAGGTGATACCGGTGATACTGGCCCAACAGGCATGAAAGGTGATACCGGTGATACTGGCCCAACAGGCATGAAAGGTGATACCGGAGATACCGGGTCAACAGGTATGAAAGGTGATACTGGACCTGAAGGTGAAGAAGGACCGAAAGGTGATACCGGTGATACTGGACCCCAAGGAGTACAAGGAATACAAGGATCACAAGGAATACAAGGAGTTACCGGTCTTCAGGGACTGCAAGGGCCACAAGGAATACAAGGCCTAAAAGGTGATAAAGGTGATACAGGAGCGTCAGGTATGAAAGGTGATACTGGGGATACTGGAGTACCAGGACCGCAAGGGGATATTGGTGATAAAGGTGACACTGGAGATACCGGCGCTACTGGAGCAACCGGAGCTACTGGACCTACAGGTATGAAAGGTGATACTGGGGATACTGGAGTACCAGGACCGCAAGGGGATATTGGTGATAAAGGTGACACTGGAGATACCGGCGCAATTGGGGCAACCGGAGCTACTGGACCTACAGGTATGAAAGGTGATAAAGGTGACACTGGAGCTACTGGTGCGACAGGTAGTGCTGGAGCCACTGGAATGAAAGGAGTCACTGGAGTGACAGGGCCTACTGGAGCTACTGGTGCGACAGGTAGT
>JAAKFS010000018.1 GCA_011064965.1 Chlamydiota bacterium | reverse complement strand
GGGTGCGACTGGCATGAAGGGAGCAACTGGAGCTACAGGTATTACTGGAATGAAAGGTACTACAGGTTCAACAGGAGCTACCGGTGCTACAGGCGCTACTGGTATTACTGGAGTTACAGGAGCAACGGGGCCAACTGGCATGAAGGGAGCAACTGGAGCCACAGGTGGTACAGGTAGTACTGGAGCTACAGGTCCTACTGGAATGAAAGGTACTACAGGTTCAACAGGAGCTACAGGAGCTACAGGAGCAACGGGTGCGACTGGCATGAAGGGAGCAACTGGAGCTACAGGTATTACTGGAATGAAAGGTACTACAGGTACTACAGGTACTACAGGTGCAACAGGAGCTACAGGCGCTACAGGCGCTACCGGAATGAAAGGTGGTACAGGTGCAACTGGAGCTACAGGGGTAACAGGTATGAAAGGGATGACTGGTGCTACAGGTAGTACTGGTGCAACCGGAGCAACGGGGCCAACTGGCATGAAGGGAGTAACTGGAGCCACAGGTAGTACTGGTGCCACAGGCGCTACTGGTATTACTGGAGTTACAGGAGCAACGGGGCCAACTGGCATGAAGGGAGTAACTGGTGCTACTGGTGCGACAGGGGCAACTGGTATGAAAGGGATGACTGGTGGGACGGGTCCTACTGGACCAACTGGTATGAAAGGGATGACTGGTGGGACAGGTCCTACTGGACCTACTGGTATGAAAGGGATGACTGGTGGGACGGGTCCTACTGGACCTACTGCGACTTTTTCATCAGATTTTATTTCTGTAATGACAACACCAGCCACAGCGATAGTATTCGCTCTCAACGGTATAGTTCCCTTTACTACTGTTAACTCAGCCTCACCAGGATTCCCCCTTGTTGCCGGAGTGGTAACTATTCCCACAACCGGAATTTATCAAGTCACAATAGGATATGTCACTCCCGTCACCGTTTTGGGTGGTACATCCCCAGGAGGTCTGTTCCTTACTTCCGCTCCTCCTGTTTTGATAGCTGTTCCTGGAGTCAAACTAGAGATTCCCGTGGGAGGAGCTCCAGTTTCAGGAAACTCTTCTACCGCTCTTATTCCACTAACGGCAGGTACTACAATTGCAGTCTTTGCACTAAGACCCGGCCCTGCCGCAATTCTAACATTTACATCGGAGTTTGTCCTGCTCTTTCCTGTTATTGGATCCATTTACATGACAATGCTTAGAGTAGATTAAAGAAGAGATATAGAAGAGTTGAGAATATCCCAAAGGAAGTTGAAATGTAAGATTGCAAAATATCAGGGCTGGTGCATAAAAATTTTAATTGATTGAAATTTCAGTTTGAGAGATGACCATTACTTTTTCTGGAGGTAATATGTCTGAAAATCAGACTCAAAACTGCTGATCGCTAGTTATGCTTTGCAAGGAAGAGGTTAATGAGTCCGCCGGCCATGACCTCATTCTGCTCTTTCTCGCTCATCGTGTTCAACGTATTGAAGGTGGTATTCTTCGTCTTGTTCTTCACAATGATTGAGCCACGATTTTTTAACTGCTCGTGGACATTTTCAATCTCGAGAATATCCTCTTGATCGATCCCTTTGTGATCCGCCTCATTTTCAAAGGCGAGGGGCAAGATCCCAAAGTTGATCAGGTTTTTTCTGTGGATCCTGGCGTAGCTTTTCGCTATGACAGCCCGGACTCCTAAGAACCTCGGAGCAATGGTCGCATGTTCACGGCTCGATCCCTGACCATAGTTAGCCCCTCCAACGATGAGAGAACCACTCAGCTGGTAGGGAAGCGCCCGATCGTAAAAGGTCTCGTCGATCTGTGAAAAGGTGAACTTGCTGATCTCAGGGATATTGCTTCTAAAAGGGAGAACTTTCGTCCCTGCTGGCAAAATCTCATCTGTTGAGACATTGTCTCCCATCTTGAGAAGCACCGGTCCTTGAATGTGATTCTCTAGTGGAGCAAACTTCGGCAATGGCTGGATATTCGGACCCATCACCAGTTCATATTCTTTTCCATCGGTAGGGGGAGGAATCAAAGCCTCAGGGTTGAGGAGGAGCTCGTCTGGTTCTTGGTACTTCGGATAGGGAATGCCAAGCGTACGTGGATCGGTGATCACTCCTGTAAGAGCTGCTGCTGCTGCTGTTTCCGGACTGCAGAGATAGACCTGGTCCCCTTTTGTCCCAGATCGTCCGGGAAAATTCCGGGGTACTGTTCTCAGTGAGATCGTGCCACTAGCTGGAGCCTGTCCCATTCCAATGCACCCATTACACCCTGCTTGGTGGATTCTAGAGCCTGCAGCGATGAGCATCTCTAGCTCTCCCCCCTTGGCTAGATTGCGCAGCATTTGACGTGAAGAAGGAATGATATCCATCGACACTTGGGGATGGACTTTCTTTCCCTGCACAATTCTTCCGGCGATCGCAAAGTCTCGTAGCCCCGGATTGGCAGAAGAGCCAACCATCGTCTGGTGGACCTGTTTCCCTGCGACCTGTGAGACGGGAACGACGTTCCCTGGGCTCGTAGGACAAGCAATCAAGGGCTCAAGTTTGGAAAGATCAATTTCATCGTGGAGATCGTATTCGACATCCGAATCAGCAACGAGTTCGATCCAGTCCTCTTCTCTGTTTTGTTTTTTTAGAAACTCTCTGAGGACCTCATCTGAAGGAAAAACCGTCCCGGTCGCTCCGAGTTCAGCTCCCATATTGGCAATCACATGGCGATCCATTGCCGTGAGGTGTTCCAGACCGGGCCCGTAATATTCGATCACTTTTCCTACGCCTCCATCGACATCGTGGCGCCGGAGCATCTCCAAAATGATGTCCTTGGCGCTGACCCAGTCGGGGAGTTTTCCGGTGAGCTTGACTCCCATCACCAGTGGCATCTTGATATAGAAGGGCTCTCCAATTGTTGCGAGTCCCACTTCGAGTCCCCCTGCTCCAATTGCGAGCATCCCCATCGATCCCGCAGCACAAGAGTGGCTATCGGAGCCGACAAGGGTTTTACCTGGCTTAGCAAAGTTCTCCATTTGTACGGGGTGGCTCACTCCATTACCTGGACGGGAAAACCAGATTCCAAACTTTCGACAAGCACTCTGCAGGAAAATATGATCATCGGCATTTTTGAAGTCAGTCTGGAGAATATTGTGATCGACATACTGCGCCGATACTTCTGTCTTCACTTTTTTAACACCCATCGCTTCCAGCTCAAGCATAACCATCGTACCAGTCGCATCCTGCATCAGGGTCTGGTCAATTCGAATCCCAATCTCATTACCGGGAACCATCTCTCCTGAAACTAAGTGCTTTTCTATGATTTTGTGTGTGACTGATTTTCCCATGATTTCCTCAAGCGATGTTTTTAGAGCGTTCCTTGATATCGGTAGAATGACTTTGAAGACACCCTCTTGCTCAACGTATAGCCTGGATAGTGAAAAAACCCAAAAGATTTTCTTACAAAGTGTCGAGTTTCAAGAGCCATCCTCTATAGGCCTCTTAAGGGAAAGGTTGCAAAAATTGTCGATTTTCGCCATAAAGGGCCACGATTTTAACTGTCATTTGGAGAATCCATGCCTCATCGGAAGAAGCGACAACCTTGGGCGGTCTTGATCGCGATAGTATTAGCGATTTTTATTGGAACCATCGCAGGAAAAGAGGCGAGTCTTTTCGGTATAACCTTCTATTCAGTCTTCGACGTCATTGGAAAGATGTTCATCAACTCCTTGACGCTGATCGTTGTTCCTCTTGTCTCCTCTTCGATCATCACGGGGATTGCCCGAATCGGCTCCGATTCCCAGTTTGGACGGATCGGAGTGAAGACCTTTGGTTTCTATTTTCTGACGAAAGTCTTGGCCATTGTAATTGGAGTTTTGGTCATTAACCTATTCCAGCCAGGAGTAAGAAATCTTGGGATGGTCTCCAATTTAGTCGACCCCAACACGATGAGCACTTTGAAGGAAACGGTGACCATTGATCATGGAAACGCCTTTGTTGGTATGCTTCTCGATCTCGTTCCTCCTAACATCCTCGCTGCCTTTGCTAAAGGGAACATGCTCGGTCTCATCTTCTTCAGCATCCTCTTCGGCTATGCGATCACGCACATCAGTGCAAAGTCGGGAGAAGTTCATATCAATTTCTGGAACGGTGTCTTTGAGGCGATGATCAACATCACCCATTACATCATGCGCCTCTTGCCAATTGGAGTCTTTTGTCTGGTAGCAAAAGTATTTGCCGAGACTGGGTTGCAATCGCTCTGGTCTGTCGGCCATTTTTTTGTGACGGTTCTCTTCGGCCTGGCCGTTTTTGCGTTTGTCGCCATGCCGCTGCTTCTCAAGTTCGTCGCGAAAGTCAACCCTTGGAATCAGTATCGTGCAATGGCCCCGGCTCTGATCACCGCCTTCTCAACAAGCTCGTCGGCAGCAGCACTTCCTATCACTCTTGAATGTATGGAAAAACGCGCAGGTGTCTCAAACCGGATCTGCTCCCTAGTGATCCCCTTGGGTGTCTCGATCAACCTGACGGGATCAGCTCTCTACGAAGGAATGGCAGCACTCTACATAGCTCAATCCTTCGGACTCGAAATCTCCATGCCCAGTCAGTTTTTGATCGTTTTCTTAACACTCCTCACCTCGATTGGCATCGCCAGTGTCCCAAGTGGAAGTCTTGTGATCATCCTGATCCTTCTCCGCTTCATGGGCCTTCCCCCAGAGGGGATTGGTCTCCTCCTCCCAGTAGATCGGATTCTAGATATGTTCCGCTCTACGACAAATCTCTATACTGACGGATGCTGCGCCGTCCTCGTTGCTCGTAGTGAAGGCGAGCAGAACATTCTCACCAAGAAAACCTACGAAGAAATTTGAGAGGGTGTCTTCAAAGTGCTATCACCGAAATGACTTTGAAGACACGCTCTTCGCCCCCTCAAACCAAAGAGAAAATTGTCCCGCTGCCTGTTTCTCGAACATCGTCATCCCGTAAACGAGTGAGCAACCAAGAGATTTAGCGTGGACCATCAGGGGGCTATTGCTATGAGAGACATTCACCTCCATGACAACCTTCCTTGGGATCAGTCGTTCAAGAGGGATCGGTACAGTGGTAGGAGTTGTATTGATGAGAATGTCATATTCCCCTAGATCTTCCAGTGTCCCATAAGAAGCTCCAACAATTTTAGCAACATCGCGTGCTTGAGATATCCGCCGGCTTAAGATCATCACATGCGCACCTCTTCGGTGCGCTTCATAGCCAATCGCACGAGCGGTCCCCCCAGCCCCGAGGATTGTGCAGCGTTTTCCCATAACTACTTCTTTCTCTTCAAGAGCATCAAGTGCTCCAGGCGCATCTGTATTCGCCCCCAGCACCATCCCTTCGGAAAAGGTCAGAGTATTCACTGCGCCAATTGCAGCTGCAGCCTCTTCCAGGTGATCAATCTGCTCGAAAAGGAGTTCTTTAAATGGAATAGTGACACTGAGTCCCTCGATTTTCAAACGCTTGGCCTGGGAAAAAAATAGTGGCAGCTCTTTATGTGAGAGAAGCATTCGCAGGTAAACCGCATCGATCCCCTCTCTTTTAAAATAGGCATTGTGGGTCCTATGACTAGGACTTTGGGAAATGGGGTTGCCTATCAGACCGTAGATTTTCGTCACTTTTGAAAGAGAGCGGTAATTGTAGATATTGAGAAGATCCTGCGCTGTCATCTGCCCAGGAGCAGCAGGGGCTTCAATCGCCACAAAATCGAAAACATTCCCGATTACGGGCCCAAGGATCCGGGTTATCTGCCCATCCTCTCCCATGCTGATGCCAATGAAGTTTTCTTTTTCTTTAGCAAAAAGAAGCATTCGCAGTGCGTCGGTCGTCTGAAGGGCCGTGCAGGCGATCTTCACGACATCTGCATGGGGAATCTTTTCGTAGATCTCTTCTAAGTTCTCTGGAGTGTGTTCAAAGTTGTGGTAAGAACGAATGATTTTCGTTTGCGAATGGACAATATCAATAGAGTCATCCCATGAGAGTGTCAGATAGTCGGCACCATATGCAAAAAAAGAAGAGTCCCCCTTCTCAGGGGTGAGAATACTCACCCCCTGAATCTCGGTGAGAAGCTCAGGAATGGAGCACTCCCCAATGAGATCGAGACGGAGCTCCACCCCATCGCAGGTTTGGTTAGCCTTCTCGATTTGCCGTTTGGCTAAATCGGGGCCCGGTCCTGTAATTGTTCCTATCAGCATGAGCTTTGCAAAATCGATTCCAAAGCATTATAGTATGGGGGTATGGAAAAAGAACGCAAACGCAAAAGCGACTCTCTCTACTCCTTCGGCAAATACTTTGTTCTTGAAGAAAGACTCCCCTCTCTTTTCAAAACAAATCAAAGGGTCGTGGTCATCACTGACACGAACGTAGAAAAGCTCTATGGCTCAAAACTCCCCCCGTTTGAGGTCTTTTCTTTTCCTGCTGGAGAACACTCCAAAACTCGCGAAACGAAAGAGAGGCTCGAGGACGAGCTCCTCTCGCGTGGGTTCGGACGGGAGACTCTATTCATCGGACTCGGAGGAGGGGTAGTGACCGACCTCACCGGCTTTCTCGCATCCACATTCTGTCGAGGTGCTCCCCATATCCTCATACCTACGACACTTCTCGGAATGGTCGACGCAGCAATCGGTGGAAAGAGTGGGGTCAATACCCCTTACGGCAAAAATCTCATCGGCACGTTTTACCCACCGCAGGAAGTGCTCATCGACGGAGCCTTTCTCTCTTCCCTGCCTCCGAAAGAGATGAACAACGGCATTGTCGAGATGATCAAAGTGGGCCTTGTCCGCTCAGAGGAATTCTTGGCAAAGATGGCAAGCTCCTTTGATCAATGGAAAGAGGGGGATCTTTCCTTCCTCATGGATATTATTTTCGAGGCGGCATCAATCAAGATTGGAATCGTCGAAGAGGATCCTTTCGAAAAAAAGGGTCTGCGCCGCATCCTCAATTTCGGTCATACATTTGCTCATGCGATTGAAGTGGCCAATGAGTACAAGGTAGCACATGGAGAGGCTGTTGCCATTGGAATTTTGATCGCCTGCCTCATCAGCAAAAGGGTAGGCCTATTAAGTAATGAGCACTGCGTAGAGATTCGCGAGATTTTCGATCGGTATCAGATTCCCTTAAAACTTCCCCATCCTCTTTCTCCAGAAGAAATCCTCCCTCTTTTAGCCAGAGATAAAAAAAACCAATCCAACACGCCCCGACTCGTTCTTCTAGAGGGGATCGGGACTGCAGCATCGTTTAACTCTGTGTATTGCACCGAGGTGAGAGGGCATTTGCTCGAAGAAGCCATCCAGTTTGCAAATGAACATTTTGTAGAGAAGACATATGTACATTGAGCCAAGCCAGATCAGCGGCCGCCTCACTCCTCCACCCTCCAAATCTCACACCCAAAGAGCTCTCCTCTTTGCGATGCGAGGGATTGGAAAGAGTGTGATCCGAGGTGTCCTTGATTCGCCCGATGTGGAGGCAATGATCGGAGCAATTTCTTCCCTTGGAGCATCTGTCTCACGAGTAGGAGATACTATTGAAATTCTCGGAGGCTTTTCCCCTTCTACTACGAAGATCGATGCGGGAAATTCAGGGCAAGTGCTCCGATTCATCGGAAGCCTAGCCGCTCTGTTCCCCACCACCACCATCATCACCGGTGATTCTTCGATCCAATCGAGAAGGCCGATGGAACCCCTGCTTAGCGCTTTAAGAGAGTTGGGAGCTAGGGCTGAGAAACACCCAGAAGGGGGATATCAGATTACAGGCCCGATTTCCGCCGGCACTTGTCACTTGAGTGGTGAAGACTCCCAACCAGTCTCCGCTCTTTTGATGGCCACCGCGTTTCTTCAAGGACCTACTGAGATCATTGTCGACTCCCCTGGCGAACTCCCTTGGATCGATCTCACACTTGACTGGCTAAAAAGACGTGGATCACGGATCTCTCACGAGCACTACTCTCATTACAGGGTAGAGGGGAATCTCGCCTACCCAGGATTTACCTACACCGTGCCTGGCGATTACAGCAGCGCGGCGTATTCCATCGTTGGGGCTCTCATCACCCACTGCCCCTTACTCATTGAGGGACTGCAACAGGGCGATGTTCAGGGAGATCGCGCCATCATCGGAATCCTCCAAGAGATGGGAGCTGTACTCAATTGGACAAAAGAAGGACTCTCTATAGTCCCCTCCGACAAACTGAGAGGAATGGCCATCGATGTCAACAAGGTCATCGATGCCCTTCCGATTTTAGCCGTTCTCGGTTGCTATGCAAAGGGGAAAACAACCCTCTATAATGGAGCCATCGCCAGAAAAAAAGAGTCAGATCGGATCTCAGCCATTGCAGGCGAGCTTAAAAAGATGGGGGCCAACATCACAGAAACGCCCGATGGACTCGTCATCGAAGAGAGCTCCTTGCGCGGAGGAACTCTTAAGTCATATGACGACCATCGGATCGCCCTCTCACTTGCTATTGCTGCTCTTGGAGCTAATGGACCCACCACAATTGAAGGGAGCGACTGCATAGCGAAGAGCTACCCCACCTTCGTGGAAGATCTTACAAAACTCGGAGGAGTCATTGAACGCTATCCTGTGCGGGTTTAAAGGGTCGGGAAAGACCTACTTTGGGGAGCTTTTGGCAAGCAAGTACTCTCTCCCCTTTCTCGATACCGATGCTCTTATCGAAGAAAAAGAAGAGCGGAGCATCAGAGAGATAGTTCTCGAAGAAGGAGAAGCTTATTTCAGAGCAATAGAAAAAGAGCTAATCTCAACGCTAGATATAGAGGGGCACATCATCGCCCTTGGTGGAAGGACCCTTCTCGATGAGAGAAATGCCAGCCGGCTCCGATCGATGGGTATGCTCATTTATCTTGACTGTCCAAAACCTCTACTGAAAAAAAGGATCCTCTCTCCTCCTCTCCCGACCTTTCTCGATCCTTTGGATCCGGAAGCTTCTTTTGAAAGAATCTACTCCACAAGAATCGCGCAATATGAAACAATTTCCCTATATAAAGTCTCATTAGAGACAAAAACAGACAGTGAGGTCATTGCAGAGTTATGGCAAGTAATCAATTCGGACAGATCTTTCGGATCACCACGTGGGGAGAATCTCATGGAAAAGCCATTGGCGTTGTAATTGACGGATGCCCCGCGGGACTCTCTATCACAGAAGATGAGATCAATCGAGAACTCTTCTATCGCAAGCCTGGACGGACCCCATACACTTCGAAGAGGAAAGAAGAGGACCATGCAGAGGTCTACTCTGGGCTATTCGAAGGAAGAACGACGGGCGCTCCCATCTCCATCATCATCTTCAACAAAGACAGCGACTCAGGACACTATGAGCCGATCAAAGATCTCCTCCGCCCTGGACATGGCAACTACACATACTTAGAGAAATACGGCATCTTTGATTACCGCGGAGGCGGTAGGGCCTCTGCCCGTGAGACCGCATGCCGTGTTGCTGCGGGCGCTATCGCGAAAAAACTCCTCATGGAGATGGGAATCGAAGTGGCAGCATTTTTGAGCCAGGTGGGAGAAGTCAAAGCCTTCGAACCAGAACACATGGAAGTCGATTCCTTAAGAGAAGAGACATTGCAAAGTCCAATCTTCTGTCCCGACAAAGAAGCAGAGCGTGAGATCATGAAGCTGATCGAAAAAACACGCGACCAAGGAGATTCTATTGGTGGTATTGTCGAACTTAGAGCTGAAGGCCTCCCCGCTGGCCTGGGTGATCCCATTTACGAAAAGCTAGAAGCCAATCTGGCAAAGGCCCTTCTTACGATACCTGCGAGCAAAGGGGTTGAAATAGGGTCTGGTTTTTCTGCAGCACAAATGCGCGGCTCAGAACATAATGACCTCTTCAATCAGAATATCGAAGGGGATGTGATCACAACTACAAATCACGCTGGTGGAATTCTCGGAGGGATTTCAAGTGGAATGCCCCTGCAGCTTCGCTGCGCGTTTAAACCCACCTCTTCGATTAAAAGAGCGCAAAAAACACTCGACACAGAAAAACACGAAAAAGAACTCATCCTTCCAGAAGGTTCAAGACATGATCCTTGCGTCGCCATTCGCGCCGTCCCTGTTGTCGAAGCTATGAGCGCCCTTGTACTCGCAGATGCCCTTCTGATGAACCGCTCAGCAAGACTTTTTCCTGAACACGCTCTTAATTAATCCCAGTTTTTCTCTCACAGGAATGCTCAGCAAAGTATTCACTTAAGCGTTAAGAAGAAAAAAAATACGCACATCGAGAGATTTTTTGTGAAATTTGTTGACCAAAAAAAATTGTACGGGCTAATCTAACTTTTTACTTTTTAAACCCTGGAAACCATAGGAAGTTCGAAAGATGAAAAAAACACTCGCTTTATCCTCGCTGATGCTTAGTAGTGCATTAGTCGCAGATTGTCCCATAGACAACTCTTGCCAAGATCTCACTTGCTGTTGCTATAACTCTCGCAACACCAATTGGGAACAAGACGAATGCACCTGTTGGGGAACATTCGGTATTGGAGCAAACTGGCTCTCATTAACCCCTCGTGTTACTGAGAGAGAATATGCCCGCGTGATTTCCGATGCAGGCTCTGACCGTACAGTAGCATTTGTCGATGCCAACAGAAAATGTGTAGGCACCAACAGATCTTCGGGATATGAAGTTTATCTCTACTATCAAAGCCCACTCATCGACTGCTGCTATGCATGGGATGCCCGAGTCTCTTTTACAGAACTAGATAGCACGAAGAATTCAAGCACTACGGTTGAGGATCCCCTCTTCCTGACGCAGTTGATCGGGTTCATCCCCGATAATAACAACAATCAGTTCTTGCATGCTTCGATCAAAATGCAAAATGATTACGATGCAGTGAGTGCAGAATTCGGATGGAATCTCTTTTCAGAGTGCTGCTTCAATGTCCGCCTCCTCACCGGACTACATTATGCAAAAGTCTCTCAAAAGATTGACTCCCATTATAATGATGCTGCTGAAGGACAAGAAGAAGATAGCAGAGTGGTCCTCCATGAAAGAGCGCGCTTCAGAGGAATTGGTCCCCGTTTTGGAATGAACACCTACTGGGATCTATTCTGCGGCTTTGGATTCTTTGCCGACTTTTCTACAAACCTCCTCATCGCCGAGAAAAAAGGAAGTTTCTTCCAGCAAAACTTCGATCCCGGTGGCATGCTGATGGGTTTAGACACACAATGGAAAGAAGACTTTTGCACAACCACTGAAGTCGTGCCGAATCTCGACATCCGCATAGGACTATCCTATCGGTTCAGCTGGTGCCTAAACTTCCTCATTGAGGGTGGTTATCGAGCAACTCACTACTACAATGGACTGCAATCGCTCAAAATTGCTGGGAACGATTTGGGCCAAACACTTTCCGGTGAGCGTCTTGTCAACAGCACGACATGGACAACCAATGAGAGCTTCGGACTCGAAGGGTGGTTCCTCGGCGGAGCGATTTCCTTCTAAGGAAATCAATCTTTTCGTGAGATTTTCAATAGCTCGAGACTCTTGTCTCGAGCTTTTTTTTTATTCGAATGGAGCTCTGGAAGAAAAGCGCATGAGTTTTCTTGATATGGGATGAAGAAAAGAGAGCTCGACAGCATGCAAATGGAGCCTTTTCGCTAGATCCCCCTCTTGGCCATACTTGCTATCACCAACAATGGGACATCCCGCCTCGGCCGCCTGCACACGAATCTGATGTTTGCGACCCGTCTCAAGTGTACACTTGATCAAAGTGGTTCGCTTACCTCTCTTTATCATCTCATAATGAGTAATCGCCTCTTTCCCTTTACTCGGGGTTGAGAGACGGATGAAGAGACGGGCGTCTTCAAGCAAAAAACAGCGCCAGGTCCCTTTTCCTGGGTCCCCATGAACCCGTGCGCGGTACTCCCGATGGATTTCTCGTCTTTCCAATTGCCTCTTTAGATCTGCTCTCGCCTTCTCATGGCAGGAGAAGACAAGAAGACCCGAAGTATCCTTGTCGAGACGGTGGATAGGAATGACATTCCTTTTGGGGTAGTTCCTCTTCAAGATCGCATGCGCTGTCTGAAAGCCCTCTTTTACAGTTGCAACCGACAAAAGACCGGCGGGTTTATCCACCACAATGAGGTCGCGATCTTCATAGACGATGATGAGCCCACTTTTTAGTGAGAGTCTCTTTTCCCCAACCAAAACCATTTGTCCCTCTTCGACAATTTGATCGGCCCGTTTAGCTATCTTTTCATCAACACTCACCCGCCCCTTTTCGATCCAAGTCTTAAGGGTTTTTTTTGAACTGTCAGGGGCTAAGACAGCAAGGAGCTCAACAAGAGCAATTCTTTTAGCAGATTTGATTTGCATGTAGACAGTATACTCGAGTAAGATGTAAAAATCCTCATCAGAAGAAAACTTAAAGGAGCCTTCAATGGAAAGTCAGCGTGAAAAGGTGAGTTATTGTATTGGCCTTCAGGCAGGTACAAGCATTAAATCACAATTTAAAGATATCGATCAAAATTTATTAGAAAGGGGTTTCCATCACGCGATAGCTGAAATGACTCCCGATCTTGAAAGCGAAGAGATCAATAAAATTCTTAAGGCATTGCAAAAACAAGTTGAAGAGCAACAAAAAGTCTTTGTCGAGCAAATGTCCGACAAAAACAAAGAGGAGGGAGAAAGCTTCCTCAAAGAAAATTTGACAAAAGAAGGGGTCGAGCATCTCGCCAGCGGCCTTCAATATAAAGTCATTGAAGAGGGATCCGGCCCAAGCCCCACCATGCACGATGTCGTCTCAGTCCACTATCGCGGCACTTTCATCGACGGACGTGTCTTCGATAGCACCCATGAAAGAGAGCAGCCCCAAGAGTTCCCCGTCGGTCGAGTCATTCCCGGTTGGTCTGAAGCCATAAAACTCATGAAAGTGGGCGACAAATGGGAGATTTACATCCCCTCCTACCTCGCCTATGGAGAGTCTGGGTATGGCCCTCAGATCGAGCCAAATAAAACCCTGATCTTTGAGATGGAACTTCTCAAAATCAATTCGTAAGAGCTTCGGGAGCCAAAATTTTGGCTCCCTTTCTTTTTTTCCAAAAGTAATCCCCGTAGTGATAGCAGAGCTGATCTCCCTTCTTGATCCTCTTTTTTGCTGTAAAAATGATGTGCATCACCCGATTGGCATAGACAGAAAGACTATCGAGGTTCGGATCTTCGCTGTGATTGATGAACCGAGTGAGGTTCCCCTGCTCCCTCGCATCGATGATGTAGGGATTACGAGGCCAGTCGCCAATTGTGTATTCAAATAAGTAATCGTTCTTTTTATCCCGCCTGGGGGTTCTTCTTCTCACCTGACCGACATACTCTCCAATATAAGCACCAACGGGGATTGACCTCTCAGCAAAGACCCCATAGCCGAGCACCGGATCAACCCACTGGATGCTCACAGAGGGAAAAAACCCACCCACAACCTCTTTTTTAAAGCGCACTCCGAGCCAATTTTCTTTTACACTCATCTCTCTTCTTCGAAGGGCGATCTTAGAACGCCTTATGACTCTCATGCAAATTACATCCTTTTGAAATTCAAGAGACTCTATCAAACGCATATCAAAGAGAGAAGAGAACTCCTCTCTTGTATAGCCCTTCATATCAGTGGAATCTTTCAAAATGACTTGGATCATAGGAAGAGCTTTATTATGATTTGGGAATGGAATTGACGCAACAGTGTAAATTCGCCCTTTGGAGAGAAGGGGGAGAAAAGCACCACCTCACCACTGCTCAGCTCGAAGACAAGCTGGGATTCACCTGTCTCTCTGAGCTCTCTTTCCAATCCCCCGATCTGAAAACCCACCTCCTGCAAGAAGGAAAAAAAAGGGCAGAGACAAAGGAAATCGACCCTCTACACCTCGAGCTAGGAGATAAGTGGCAAAACCAGATCGAGGAAGGAACCCTCCCATCCGTCTCTATCCGCTGGATTGATCAGCAGGTCGAGTATGGACTCTTTGCTGAAGAAACCCTCGAAGTGGGTACTTTTGCCGGGGAATATGTCGGCCTCGTTCGAAAAAATAATG
Organism: Chlamydiota bacterium; assembly: GCA_011064965.1. Lineage (GTDB taxonomy): Bacteria > Chlamydiota > Chlamydiia > Chlamydiales > Rhabdochlamydiaceae > Sacchariniichlamydia. Next base: position 16,475 of record JAAKFS010000018.1, on the reverse strand, counting down.
ACCACCTTTCGCTTAGCAATTATCTCTATGCGTACCCCATATGCGATGAGATCGGGCGGAACTACGTGATCGATGCGGCAGCAGGATCTCTCATCCGCTTCATCAACCACAGCTACAAGCCCAACCTCGCTCCCCATTATGCTTTTGTCGATGGGCTCTACCACATGATCTTGCTCGTTATCGCTCCTATAAAAAAAGGAGAGCAGCTCACTTACAACTACGGGAAAAATTACTGGTATGTCCGAAGTCCACCCAAGGAGTTTTCATGATCCGCTTCCTTTGCCTTTTTCTTTTATTGCTCTGCAACCTGGACGCCCTTTCTCTCAAAGAACCCACAGGGGAGCTCAAACAACCCGCCACCACCCTTCTGGAACTCTTTGACATCCCCTCCACACTCACTCCCAAAGAGCTCGTCCCCTATCTTAAGGCCCATTGGCTCCAAAAAGGGAAAGAACGATGGGAAATGGAGAAGCGATGCGAAGAGAAAGGAAAAGCAGCTCTCCCTCTACTAAGAGCACTCGGATGCATCAACTCCATTCATGCTGAGAAGAAAAACTATCAATATGCCCTTGTTTTAGGTGCAATGGGGAAGACTATGCAAAGACGCCTCGACTTCCTTTACAAAGAATGGAAACGGGGCGTTCGTTTTGATCAGATCGTCCTCCTCACAGGAGAACGGGATCTTGATCCAACTCGGGAGAAATTCCCAGAAGGACTGAAATCAGAGACCGATCTTTTCCTTCATCTTTTTGATCGCCATCCCCTTAAAAAGATCGCCCCCTATACGCTGATCAATTCTCCAAAGCAAATCCAAAAAGATGGAAGTTTGCGTCGTCCCACAACCGCGAGCACCATGCGAGATTGGCTGAGGTCTCGCCCCTCCCTGGGAGACTGCCTTGCCATCTCTACACAGCCCTTCGTAGGTTATCAAGAAGCGGTGGTGCGAGCCTTTCTGCCCAAAGGTTTTTCCGTAGAAGGGGTAGGCCCAGGTACTGACAACTGCTATCCAACGGCTGATCTTGACCTTGAAGTCCCTCCTGTTCCTTATCCCCTTAGCATCTATCTCGACAACATTGCCAAGTGGCTGGTATACGAAGAGAAGATGCATCTGCTGGATTAATCAGGTACCGTTATGATCCGATTCCTTCTTCTCATGCTCACCTTCTCTATGAGTCTTAATGCTCTGAGCCTTAAAGAACCATCGGGTGAGCTCAAAGAGCCCTTTATCGAGCTCCTCACCCTGTTTGAGATCCCCCAAGATCTTCCCGAAAGAAAGCTCCTTCCCCTTTTACTCGAACACTGGATCCAAAAAAGCCCCCTTTCGATCTCCTTTCAAAGGAGACTCAACGAAAAAGAGCAAGAGGCTTTCCCTTTGCTCCAAGAGCTCGGTTGTATCGATACGATATCCCCCAAGGAGCCTTTTTATCGCTATGCTCTGATTATGGGAGGAAACCGTGGAGAGGTGCAAAAGAGGCTCGATTTTCTCTACGACGAATGGAAAAAGGGCTTGCGATTTGTACAGGTCATTCTTCTCACAGATGAACGAGTCCTTCCCCTTATTGAAAAGCACCCCCTCAAAGAAATTGCCCCACACATTTTTGTCTCTTCTAATCCCCAAAAAAGGAAATCAATCGCTGCAAGAAGGATCACTGACTGGCTTGACACTAACCCCACTCCAGGAAATTGCCTTGTGATCTCCTCCCAGCCTCATATTGGCTATGAGGAAGCCGTTGCTCGCCTCTTTCTTCCCGAAACATTTTCTGTGGAGGGAGTCGGCGCTCCCGCCCCTTTCGATCCATTTGACCGTTCGATTAGTCAGACCCCTTATCCCCTCCTTGTCTACCTTGACAACATCGCGAGATGGTATATCTATGAATCCATGACGGAGACTCAGTAATGACCAAACATCAAAAACTCTATCTGATCCGTCACGGCGGGACGGAATGGACCGCCTCCAAGAAACACACAGGTCTGACTGATATTCCTCTGACCGATCAGGGAAGAGAAGAGGCAGAGTGGCTTAAAAAACGCCTCGAAGAGATCTCCTTTAAAGAGGTCTTCGTCAGCCCGTTGCAAAGAGCTAAAGAAACCTGTGAGATTGCTGGATTGGGGAAAAAGGGAAAGATCATGCAAGATCTCGTCGAGTGGGACTATGGCGACTATGAAGGTAAAACAACGCCTGAGATCCGTGAAGTCGAACCAGGGTGGACCATTTTCACCAAGGGAGCGCCAAATGGAGAATCGATCGGAGATGTTGGGGAGAGAGCCCGGCGCGTGATTGCTAAAGTGCGCGATGTGCAAGGAGATGTCGCCCTCTTTTCTAGTGGCCACTTCTCTCGATGTCTTGGTGCTAGCTGGCTCGGTCTTCCCGTCACGGAAGGAAAACTCCTCGCCCTGTCAACCGCTTCTCTCTCTATCCTCGGCTATGAGCGGGAAAATCCTGTCATCTACCTGTGGAATCAGCAACAGAGATAACGAGCTTTCCTTGAATCTCCCCAGCCTCAAGCCTTCTGTGTCCTTCTCGGACAGCCTCTTCAGAAAAACTTCCAACCACCTCAACATGCGGCGGGAGGAGCTCTTTCTTAGCAAAAAGAGAAGCCAGATGCTCAAGTTGTACCTTGTAGGTGTTCCATGAAGAAGGCCCTCCTCCCAAAGCAGAAAGCATGAGAATCATATGGACCGAAAGGCTCCGCTGAAAGATCAGACTATCTCTTCCCCAAAAGGGAATCGGAAAATCTTTCTCCTCGGGAAGGATACTCGCAAGATGTCCATTCACATCACAGACCGAGAAACAGAGCTCCTTCATTGCGCCTCCAACACAGTCGAAGCAGAAGTAAAATTTGCCTTCATTTTTCTTGATCAGAATCTCAGCCATCTCTTCGATTCCCATCTTTCGATAGTTGAGGATATTCTCTTCATTAAGGCCAAAGCGCTCAACTAAGTACTTTTTTCCCTCTTCGCTTCCGGCAGTAGTGAAGATCGGACCAGCCTCATAGGCCTTAGCAAGGGAGATTGCAGCAGACCCAACGCCTCCGCATCCACCCGCCAGAAAAAAGGGGCGCTCCTTCTGCAAAATCCCCGTTCCCACCATCGCCTGAAAGGCAGTCAAATAAGTGACGGAAACTCCTGCTGCCTGATCAAATGACAATTCCTTCGGCTTTTTCACAACTAGCTGTGGAGCAATACAGAGGTACTCAGCGTAGCTCCCATTGGAGCAAGGGCCACTCGCAAACCCAAAGACCTCATCGCCTTCAGAGTACTCGGTGCACCGATCTCCAACTGCGTCAATCACGCCGCTAAAATCACACCCGAGAACCTGTGGTAGTGGGATTTCGATCATTCCCCCTCGGAGCTTCACATCAATAGGGTTGAGCCCAATTGCAGAAATCTTAACCCGTACCTCGTCACGAGAGGGTTTAGGTATAGGCAACTCTTTTTCACAGAGGACCTCAGGCCCTCCAAAAGTATTAGTGACAACAGCTCTCATCATGGCAGACTTTCTCCAGGCGGTTTTGGAGCGCAAGTGAGGCGCTCTTTTCACAAAAAATCACCACAGCATTGTACTCCCCTTCATCAGCCATACGCAAGTGAGAATAAAGAGTGCACGCGTCTAAGGCCAAATGAGCGGAGTGTTTTGGCCGTGATGAGAGGATGAGGGAATTCTCTCTCCTCTGTAGAAAACCCTCAAAGGCCTCTTCATCGGAAAAAACGTAGACTGGAACATCGGGAGCGTAGTGACGATAGCGCATCCCAGGCGAGCCCTTGGGCCCAGAGTGGTACTCCTCGACATTTTCTCCAAGAACCGCCTCGATTTCTTCTTTTGTTATATGACCGGGGCGCAAAATGGTCGGAGAAGAAAAAGAGACCAGATCGAGGACCGTTGATTCGAGCCCAATAGAGCAAGCTCCCCCATCGATCACTCCACCGATATTCCCATTAAAATCTCGTAAAACATGCTCCGCAGTCGTGCTACTCGGACGACCAGAGAGGTTTGCCGAAGGGGCCACAAGAGGCTCTCCTACCGCTTCGATCAGCTCCCGTGCGATCCTGTGATCGGGCATCCGAATCGCAATCGTATCGAGTCCTGCCACTGCGATCTCAGGCACAGACTGGCCCTTTCGCACCACCAGGGTCAAAGGTCCAGGGGAAAAGGCCTCAGCCAGAGAGAAAAATGCCTTTGGAAGATCTCTTCCGAGCCTGCTGCACTCCTCCAGCGAAGAGACATGGGCAATCAGAGGATTATCCGCAGGTCTTCCCTTCACGCGAAAAATCTCCGCAATGAGACTGGAAGAAAAGATCGGAGCTCCCAGGCCGTAGACTGTTTCCGTCGGAAAGGCAACAGCCTTCTCTCTAAGTAGAGTGGCCGCTTCGGGAATTTCCATTTCTGAAAATATTTTTGTTTCCATCCTTGAGAAGTATACGTGATCTTGCTATTTTTCTAACGAAGCAAGAAACTTTCTGGAGGATCTCATGAAGCTAGCAGGTTGGATCACATTTGCTTACGGGCTCTTCATCCTCATTGGGGGGATTATGGGCCAAGTAAAGGCGGCAAGCACACTCTCCCTCGTCATCGGCTCGATTTTTGGAGTTCTTTTGATGACCTCTGGGGTGGGCATGAAGAAAAATCGCCTTTTTCCCTCGTATTTAGGGATCATCCTCACTCTGTTTCTGGCTGCTTTTTTCCTCTACCGCTTTCTCCTCACATTTAAATTCTTCCCTGCAGGGATGATTTCCCTTGTCAGCTGGGGGGTTCTAATCGCAGACATCCTTCTCATCCGCAATCATCTTCAGAGTGAAAGAAAACGATAATCAATAGAAAAGCAAATCCTTCTTAGTCATCCATATCTTCAGGACGAGCCCGCTTTTTTTTCTTCTCAGCATGATGGGCTTTTTCTCGAAGGGTCGCCTCTTTTGCCGCTCTGGGCTTCTTTGTGGGAATCCTCTTTTTCCTCTTCTTGCTCCTCTCTATGAGCTTCTTTTGGAGTTTATCGAGGCAGATCTTCTTGTTGAGATACTGGCTCCTCTCTTGCTGGCATGTAACGACAATTCCAGAGGGGCGGTGAATCAGGCGAACAGCACTATCAGTGGTCGCCACATGCTGGCCTCCCTTACCGCTGGCTCTGAATGCTTGAAACTCACACTCTGCTAGAAGCTTTTTTTCCTTGGGATCCATCTATCGGCGAATCAGGGCATTGTGGAAACGTTCAGCGACCACTTTCCAATTGATATTCTGAAAGAAAACGTCGATGTATTTCGCCCGGTCAAGCCCATACTGCGTGATATAAGCGTGCTCCCATACATCCATAACGAGGATGAGGTCGCCTCCAGCCAAGTGACCGAGATCATGCTCATTGATCCAAGTATTGAAGAGGCGATCTGCCTTGGGATCAAAATAGAGGATCGACCAGCCAATTCCACGGATCATTCCCGTAGCGATATAATCCCTCTTCCAGTTCTCATAGGAACCAAAGTCCCGCACAATCATCGTATAGAGAGCGCTCGACTTGCCTAGGGGGGCTTTTCCCCCTAAATTCCCAAAATAGAACTCATGGAGACGCATCCCATCAAATTCCCACCCGAAACGGCGTTTGAGAGCCTGATATTGGTAGTCAAACGGCTTTCCCGCTACCGCATATGATTGTAAAAGAGTGATCAACAGGTTCGTGTTTTTGACATATCCCTTGTAGAGGGTGAAATGCATATTGAGGAGAGAATCGTCAAAGCCAGGGGTTCCAATAAGGTAAGAAAAATCTTTAGGCTCATAGTTCCCAAGTGGCTTGAAAGGGACTGGTTTTTCAGAGGTTTTCGCCTCTTTCCCTATCAGGGGAAGAAAAAGAAGTAAGGTACTTAAAAGCAAATGTTTAAAATATTTCATAATCCCACCATAGTTTGGAAAAATTACTTTAGCCGATGGGGTTATATCCTTCAAGATCAGAATCCAAAAACCGTCAACAATATCTTTGTAATTGTTTATAAAACCTTAATACAGTATAATTAAAAGTACAGAATTAGAGATAGTTATGAACAGCATAGAACTAAAAGATTTTCGATTTACTGAGTCGAACCCTTATATCGACCCTCTTCAAAGAGATGAAGCGGGAAATAACCCCCTGCTCGGGCGTAGCGAGGGTCTATTTTCTGATGCCTCGGGTCCCCTCACTGAGCAAGCGATTGCTGTGATCGCCAAAGCTCTCCCAATTTTCGACTATGAGAAGCAGCTCGACATCGCTGGATTCACTGCAAACCTTATTGACTGGGGAGCTTATCTTCCCGTGATCGCACTCGAAACCATTATCATAGCCGATTCGATCGCTCGAAAACTCGCTATTTCCAAGAGTACCCATAGTTCAGTTCCTCATCTCTTAGGACTCATTCGTCTGCCCCTTTGCAGTGTCTCGGTCTCAATGGCCCTTATCGAAGGGCTTGTCGAATCCGTCAATTGCGCCCGTACTGTGCATTTCATCCGAAAACTTGAGAATGCCAAGAGTACTCCTATCCAAAAACTCGAATGGATCAAAGAAAACTTCTTCGCAATTAGTTCTAAGGAAACGAGAAAAGTCTGCAGCTACATCGAGGAAAAATTTTCTAACCTCTCGGAAGAAGACAATGATAAGCACTATCATATTCTCGAAGGGAAACTGATAAAAATGCGACTCGCCGCCCTCAAAAAAACGATCACGCCAGAACTCGCCAAGGAGGTTAAAGAAGGGGTAGAGGCCATTCTCACGGCAAGTAAGAGTGAAGACCCAGAAATCCGACAAAAAGCCAAGGCGATGCACTATCAAATCCTCGAAGGAAAACTCTTAAGCATGCGATTCAGCGCACTCGAAAGAAGAATCACCCCTGCCCTTGCTGAAACGGTCAAAAAGGAGCTCGATACCATTCTTTCTGGAAGTAAGAATGAAAACCCAGAAATCCGAGAAAAAGCCAAAATTCGGGCAGAAGTACTTCTGAATTCCATCGATCGACAAGCAAAAAATAAGGTCCTCGTTCACTTGCTGGGCCTAGCTGCGATCACTTTTGCATTGATTAGTGGGATAGCCTTTTTGGCAGGCGTTACGGCTCCGGTGATTTTCATCACCCTTGGAGCGATTTCGATTGGCTTTATTTGCGCGCAATACTTTCTGAAAAAGGGAACACTTGTAAAAGAGGTCGAGGCGTTCTACAACCGGGTCTCCGATCTCAATTGGATCATCATCCCATTCCCCGCTCTATGTGGAGTTGGGACAGGTGAACTCACCTCAAAAGAGGACTCTGAATCTGGTCGCCAAGTGTTTGCAGAAGCTCTTTAACAGTCGGACAGGTAGGTCCTCGAAGCGTTGGGTCATCATCATAAATGAGCCAACTCCCATTCTTATAAACGAGGGTTTTTTCACACACTTTCTCATCCCAATCGGAATATGTAAGAGTGATACAGGTAATCGGAAAAGAGAAGAGTTCATTGAGGGTTTCCTCAAGAAGTTCTGCAACTTCATCCTTTCGAAATAAATAAGTCCCGATCGGTCTTCCTTTTAGGAGATGCTCCGCCTCATAGCGGTTGACACTGTGCCAAGCTCCGTGAATGAGACTCCTCTTTCCATTCTCCTCGTCCGTCAACTCAAACTCAAGATGGGCCACATGTCTGAGGACCCAAAGGGGATTTTTTCCCATTTTTGGATCATAGGCGAGTTGATTGAGGATATGGATAGTTTTCGAGAGAAGGGCATAGGCCTCAGGATCAAACTCCTTCCATTCGAAGCAACCTTCATTTTCCTCAGAGAGAACCTCAAATGTTTGGGAATCCTCGGTAGGACGTAGTTGAATGACGATGGATTTCCAATCGCTTTCTGGAAGCTCCTTCTTCTCAAGCTCAGCAAACTGGAGTTCTCCAGTATGGCGATTTACATAGGCATGGTAGATCTTTTTGGCAACCTGGTAAAACCGCTCTTTTTTTCTCTGCTGCTGCTTGACCAAATGCTTAAAAAGCGCAAGATTCTTTCTTACTTTTTGGTCGAGAATGGCTATCTTCATCACTTCCTCCCTCTCTCCCATTATAGTAGATTTTTCTTGAATCGGCTAGTATTTAATTAAAAAAGTTTTCAAAAGAAAATGACCCCAATTTTTCTGTCAGATGAAGGGCGGAGAGCGGAGCAAACTCGAAAAGAGTTTGTAGAGCTCGAAGAGCTTTTTATAGGGGAAAAGATGGCTCTTATTCGAGGTGGAATGAATATGTTAACAGTCTCTAAGTACTAAAACATTTCTTGTGATTTATGGTGCGCAGCCAAGATAGCTTGCATCATTCCTATTCGCACTCCACTCTCCTCTAGAGCCTTAAGGCCAGCAATCGTAGTGCCTCCAGGGGAAGAAATTTGCCATTTCAGGGCTCCAGGATGTCCCTCTTGAGCAAATAAAAGGCCAACGCTTCCCAGCATCGTCTGCCCGGCAAGTTTCATGGCTTCTTCTGCGTTTAGGCCCATGACGATTCCAGCTTCGACCATGGCTTCTATTACGACCAATACAAAGGCGGGGCCTGAACCTGCTAATGCGGTGATCGCATCGATTTTTTCCTCAATCGTCCAAAAGACCAGCCCCATTCCTTCGAGAAGGGAATCTACCTGCGCTGTCATCTCTTCTGAGAGCGCTCTATCACTTACGAGGGCAATGATCCCCTCTTTGCAGGTAATGGCTAAATTAGGCATCGCACGAACGATTGTCGCTCCAGGGAAGGTATTTGTGAGATCTTTCAGTGAAACGCCCGTTAAAATGCTAAAAAGGAGCTTTCCCTTCACATTTCCTATCTCTGCAGCAAGTCCTCCCAAATCTTTGGGTTTTATCGCAAGAAGGAGGATTTCTGCCTGTGAAGCTGCCTCTGAAGGAGCTTCGATGTACTCTCCATTGATTTCTCGTGCCAATTCCTCCGTTTTTGAAGAATTCCGATCACACAAAATCATCTCATGTCCCTTCAGAGCAAGTTGTCGTGCAAAGGCACTCCCCATCACCCCACAACCAATAATTGCGACCTTCATAAACAACCTCTCCTCAAAGTCTATTATTTCCTGAATCGCTTTACCATTCAAGGAGATTGTAGAAAAAGAGAGACTTCTCTAAACTGATTTACATGATACATATTCTTTTAACAACGCTCACTTTATTAACTCTAAGCAAAGGGATTACGATGCCCGCAAATGATCTTTCTCCAGAAGTAAAAACGAAACGTCAAGCGACCTACCCAATCAACTCCCTCATTCTCAATCGCTGGTCTCCGCGATCGATGTCTGGAGAGTCGATGAGCGATGAGGAGCTCCTTCCCCTATTCGAAGCAGCTCGCTGGGCCCCTTCAAGTTTCAATGACCAGCCCTGGGTCATCCTCTATGCCAAAAGAGGAACACCAGAATGGAATCTCTTCTTCGACCTGCTTGTTGAACCAAATAAGACCTGGGTAAAGAATGCCTCTGCAATTCTAGTCGTCACCTCTAGGGAGACTTTCGAGCGCAATGGAAATCCTTCGGCCACACACAGCTACGATACAGGTGCCTCTTGGATGGCTATGGCTCTTGAAGGGTCATCTAGAGGGTACGTCGTTCATGGAATGAGCGGTTTTGATTACAAGAAGGCTCGTACTGTCCTTGAAATTCCCGAAGGATATACGGTAGAAGCTATGGCTGCTATCGGAAAACCCGCTCCAAAAGAACAGCTTCCTGAAGGATTGCAGAAAATCGAAGCGCCGAGTGGCCGTAAGCCCCTCAATAAGGTTGCCGTTCATGGGAAGTTCCCAAAAAAATAACTCTTCGACAAAAAAAACGAGCAAGTCCTGCACTTGCTCGCTGAATCAAAATAGCAACTTAAGTACCACTAGTGTAGCCACCTAAGTTCTCACCAGGACTGAGTTATTTTTTTGATGCTGCTTTTCTACGAGGTGAACGCTTGGCAACTGTTTTTCTAACAGCTTTTCTGCGTACAGCTTTTCTAACAGCTTTTTTTCGTACAGTTTTTCGAACAGCTTTTTTGCGAACAGCTTTTCGAACAGCTTTTCTGCGAACAGCTTTTCCTACAGCTTTTCTGCGAACTGCTTTTCTTACAGCTTTTCTGCGAACTGCTTTACGAACTACTTTTCTGCGAACTGCTTTTCTTACAGCTTTTTTACGAACTGCTTTTCTAACAGCTTTCTTTCTTGTTGCTTTAGCCATGACAATTTCCTCCTGTTGTGCATGCATAGGACCGTGATTTCGCCCTCATGGCAAAGGGTCTGTTACACATTATTGTCTCCTACACTTTCACTATAATAAATTTTTATTTAAAAAAGCAAAAAAATTTTACATATCTGGAAAGAACAAGTAACGAAAACTAAGCATTTTCGCTTTTAGAATGCGGTTTCAAGGGATTTTTTAAACTCGAATTTTTTTTTGAAAAAAATGAAAATTACTTGATTTCGATCTCAATTTTCTGGATTTTATCCCCAACGGCGATCTTTTTTACCACCGATTGCCCATCAAGTGTCTGACCAAAGACTGTATATTCCCCATCTAAGAAAGGAACCTCTTCAAGGGTAATATAGAATTGCGATCCACTGGACCGTTTATCGGGATTGACTCCATCGGGTAATCTCGCCCATGCCAAGGCCCCTTCTGTATGGGGAAGACCTATTTCTGCTGGAATTGTAAATCCGGGCCCTCCTTGGCCAGTCCCATCTGGATCCCCCCCCTGAATCACAAAATTGGTCACAACTCTATGAAAAGTGAGACCATCGTAAAACCCACCCTTTGCTAGGGCAATGAAATTCGTTACAGAAAGAGGAGCTCTCTCCGGAAAAAGCTCACAAGTAATCACCCCTTTGTCGGTGTGGATCAAAGCCTTATAGGTTTTGTTTTTAGCAAATTCCATTGCCTTTATTGGCTCCGAAAACTCCATAGTGCTCTCTCCGTGAATGTGCAACCCAAGAATGGATAGGATGATTAAAAGGTATTTCATATGTTGAAAACGTACCACTCAGCAAAAAAAAAGGCAAGCTCCGAAGAGCCTGCCAAAGTTAGATGGTCTATCGACAAGAAAAATCTATGTGTTGTTGCTACTTTCTCTGAGCCTTTGGCTTTATTATGTTCTTCTATTAGGTTCCTGCTTTCCCCTAAATGGTGCCACCTGGGAGAAACATTAAAGCCCCTCAAACGTTATTTTAGCGAATTATTGATTTCGAAAAAGAGGGTAAAATCTCTTGTGCATCCACAGATTTGATAAGGAGTCATTTATGAAGTAAAATAAATTTTATTTTTTACATACCAATGTTAGTCAGCGACTTACAGGTTCTTCAAAAGGATGGAACTGGAAGAGTCTCTTTGTTTTAGAGTTACCGAGATAAGAAATTTTCTTTACCTCAAACAGCTCTTTTCGTTACAACAGATAGGATACCAGAAAAGAAAAGCGACTGAGTAGCATAGAAAACCTGACAATCAAGGAGTTATGATTTGGCTCATCCGACATCTCATGGGAAAAACCCAAAACAACGTCGCGTCCTTAACATTTTCGTCTTGGCCATGCTCAACGTGGCTATCATGGCGAGTCTGCGGAACCTTCCCCTCGTCGCTTCCTATGGCCTCGGCGCGATTTTTTTCTTTGTCATCGTCGCAGTTTTCTTTCTGATTCCTAGCGCTCTTGTCTCCGCCGAGCTTGCCACAGGATGGTCCAAGGGAGGAGGAGTCTATATCTGGGTTCGCGAGGCTCTTGGAGATCGCTGGGGATTCTTTGCTATATGGATGCAGTGGGTTCATAATGTGGCCTGGTACCCAGTCATCCTCTCTTTTGTTGCAACAACTTTAGCCTATGTCTTTAATCCAGCACTTGCGGAGAGCAAGATATTTGTGGTTTCGGTGATTTTAGTGAGTTTTTGGGGAATGACTCTTCTCAACTACTTAGGGATTCGAACCTCGAGCTGGTTCAGCGTGATAGGAGTGATTATTGGAACAATTGTCCCAGGTCTTCTCATCATCATGCTCGGAGTGATTTGGATTAGTGGGGATAACCCGATCAATACTGCTCTCTCCGTCTCTGCTGTTGTCCCTAAAATTGATGGTGTGGGTCATCTAGTATTTCTAGCAGGCCTTTTTCTCGCTTTCACTGGATTAGAGGTCTCTTCCGCGTATGCAAACGAGGTGAAAAATCCACAAAAAAACTACCCGAGATCGATCATTCTAGCTGCAATCATTACATTCACAATTTTCGTGCTGGGAGCACTAGCCATCGCGTTTGTGATCCCTGAAGAACAGATCAGCCTCGTATCTGGTCTTATGGAGGCGTTTAGACAATTCTTTGCCTACTACAACCTCGAGTGGGTTCTTCCTATTGTAGGAGTTCTTCTCGTCATTGGGGCTATTGCAGAGGTAAATGCTTGGATTGTGGGCCCAGTCAAAGGGCTCTACGCAACCACCAATCATGGGAACCTTCCCCCTATGTTCCACAAACTCAATAAGCACGGGGTACCGACCAATTTGCTCCTCTTCCAAGGGATCATTGTTTCAATCACCTCCCTTGTGATCTTAGAGCTCCCTACAATTAGCGCTGCGTTTTGGATATTGACTGCGATGAGCGCACAAATCTACCTGGTGATGTACATTCTTATGTTCATCTCTGCCATACGCCTCCGCTACACCAAACCCCACGTCCCTAGAGCCTATAAGGTCCCCTATGGCAACCACGGGATTTGGTTCTTTTCGATTCTAGGGTTGATTTCTTGTACTTTTGTCATCCTCCTCAGCTTCTATCCCCCATCGCAGCTGGATGTGGGAAATCTGATCTTTTACGAGTCTTTTATGATAACAGGCTTTGTTGTCATGTCGGTCATCCCTTTAGTGATCTATCAACTTCGTAAACCCCATTGGCTCATCAAAGTTAAGGAGCAAGACCGGAGTTGATTGATTCAGATAGGCATTGTAGAATAAGATAGCCGCATGAATATCCGCTCTTCGCAAATCCCTCTTGCTGAAAGGCTCCGACCTAAGTCGATCGACGAAATGGTGGGGCAACGCCACCTCGTTGCAGCTGAGGGGTGGATCACACGGACAATAAGCACTGGTCGTCCCCTCTCAATACTCCTATGGGGCCCTCCCGGCAGCGGCAAAACAACACTAGGAAGGCTCTATGCAAAGGCCTTTGATGCAGAGCTTCTCAGCTTCAGCGCAGTGATGCATGGAACGGCTGATCTGAAAAAAGCCATTCAACAGTCAAAGAAAGCCCCCCTTTTTCAGCGCCCCCTCATCTTTTTTATCGATGAGATTCACAGGTTCAATAAGGCGCAGCAAGACACGCTACTTCCCTTTGTCGAAGATGGAACTGTCTCTCTTATCGGAGCGACGACAGAGAACCCCTCTTTTTCGCTCAATAACGCTCTTCTCTCTAGGATGAGAACTCTGATTCTCCATCCCCTCACTGAAGAGGACCTCCTTCAACTGATTGAAAAATATGAAAAAGAGCTCTCTCCTCTCCCTCTGACAAAAGAAGCGAAACAACGGCTCGTTGAGATTTCTCAGGGAGATGCTCGTCACCTACTCAACATGATTGAAAACCTCCAGGATGCTCCAAGTGAGCCCCTCATCACCCTTGAGACTCTTGGGGAGTGGATCCAGCAGAAACTCGCTCTTTACGATAAGGGTGATGAAGGGCATTACAATTTGATTTCAGCGCTTCATAAGTCGGTCCGCGGCTCAGACCCCGATGCCTCCCTCTACTGGCTCGCCCGCATGCTCGAAGGAGGAGAAGACCGCCAATTCATTGCAAGGCGCCTTGTTCGGATGGCCTCCGAGGATATCGGCCTCGCCGACCCTGATGCTCTGAGGATAACAATCGATGCTTGGAAGGCCTACGACCAGATGGGATCACCTGAAGGGGAGCTCGCTCTGGCTCAGGCAACCCTCTACCTCGCTCTCGCCCCAAAGAGCAATGCCGCCTATATCGCCTTCAACAAGGCCTGGAAGCTCGCCAAAGAGACGGCCCATCTCAATCCCCCAAAAATCATCCTAAATGCCCCTACCAAACTCATGAAGGGGCTTGGGTATGGGAAGGGATACCAATACGACCACGATGAAGAAGGAGCCTTCTCAGGACAAAACTACTTTCCAGATGGACTGAATCGTCCCCACTTCTATGCGCCTCCGGAAAGAGGGTTTGAGCGGGAAATGCGAAAACGCCTCGCATACTTTGAAAAGTTGAGAAAACAAAAAAAACGCCTTCCCGTGGACCAGACTGATACTTCTATCAAGTAGGGAGCGGGAAGGCAAAGAGTCACTCCTTTTCCTCAAGCTGGGTTTGACTGCAAGCTGTGAATGACACACGACCTGCCATCTTCTGCCTCTGTTAGAGGCAATGATACCTTGAGGCATCTCTAAAGGGTAAAACCCGGAAGAGACGAATGACCCTTGAGCTAACTTTAATGTAACAAAACTGAATTAACTTTTATAGTTAATTTTTGAAATAGAACTAAGTATATGACCTTGTTTTATATAAGAACTTTTTCTGGTTCTACCCAGCGATCGTGGGTCTTGATTAGCTCAATGAGCCGCTCATCAGCCGCCTCAAACGCAATTCCCTTTTCTACACAGGTTTTCCCTACGTAGAGATCGATCATTCCCGGTCTAGAGCCAACATACCCAAAATCAGCATCGGCCATCTCACCAGGCCCATTGACAATGCACCCCATGATGGCGATCTTTACCCCCGGAAGATGGGCGGTCTTCTCTCTGATCCTCTTAGAGACCTCCTGCAAATCAAAAAGTGTGCGACCGCAGCCCGGACACGAGATGAACTCGGTCTTCGATGAACGCATCCTACAAGCTTGCAAGAGACCGAAGCTAAACGAATGAAGAAAAGCTAGAGAAAGACCCCCTCTTAAGGCTACACCTTCTCCGAGCTTATCAGCGAGAAGAGCGCCACACTCTGTCGCTGCCCGGATCACGAAGTCTTCAACAGACAAGTCATAGGAAAAATCAAGTAGAACTGGATGAGTGCACTCGTTTACTTTGAGCCACTCAAAGAATTGACGTCCCTCATGTAATCTAGAAGCCCCTCCTGAAAAAAGAACCACTTCTGGCTGCAGTGTGAGGAGCTTTTGCCAGTCATCACCATCCACAGAAATGGCGCAGGGGAATTCATAGTCCCCTGTCACTTCAGAGAGGTTCACAAGCCTGATAGTCCCCGGAACATTAGGCGTTCTGGTTAGAATCGCAACTCCCATTTGTTCTAAACGAGCTAACTTCTCAGGAAGGACCGTCTCCTCTCCCTCGTAGATGAGAGCATCGACAGTACTGATCGTCCGCTCTGGTCGCCCCAGCTGCACTTTGCATCCCACATCTTCAAAAAAGGTAGGGCTCTCAACATCATCTCTGCTCACATGTAGAAAAACAGACCCATCCCGATGCAAGGGCCCTTCCTCTGCGATCACTGCCCCTCGCAAAGAGATCGCTTCGATATCCCTTGTCGTCTCTTCAAAGGGAGCCGTTCCCCTCTCCAGATATTCTTCCGCAAAGGCAACTAGCCTTCTGCAAGGGTCAATCTCCTCCCAAGGATCTTCAGTGAGTGAGACCCGAATCGTTTCTCCAATTCCATCGAGAAGTAGACTCCCCGTCCCGACTGAGGATTTGATCCGGCCGTCCTCTCCTTCTCCGGCTTCTGTCACACCGAGATGCAGAGGGTAATCCCAGCCGATTTTCATCATTTCTGCAACGAGAAGACGATAAGCCTGGATCATGACAACGGGATTGCTGGCTTTCATAGAGAACATGAAATCATGGTAGTCCAATTTCCTGCAGACCCGTGCAAACTCAAGAGCCGATTCGACCATCCCAAAGGGAGTATCCCCATACCGATTCATGATCCGATCAGACAAAGAGCCATGATTCGTTCCAATGCGCATTGCCCTCTTCAGCTTGATACACTTTTCCACTAGAGGACTGAATTTCTCTTCAATTTTCTCGATCTCCTCAGCATAGGTCGCATCGTCGTATTCGATGGTCCGAAAGGTCGCCCGTCTGTCGACAAAATTGCCCGGATTCACCCGAACCTTATCGACAAAATCGACAACGCGCATGGCAGCAGGAGGGTAAAAATGAATATCAGCCACAAGAGGGATGTCATACCCCTTTTGAACGAGAGTATTCTTGATCCCTTCACAAGCATCGGCCTCTTTCATCCCTTGGACAGTGACACGAGCAATCTCACACCCGCTATCCGCCAGTCGGATGATCTGTTCTACCGTCGCCTCTACATCGCGGGTGTCCGAGGTGGTCATCGACTGAATGCGGATGGGATTGTCTCCCCCAACGCCCACATTGCCAACCTTGACTTCTCGGGTTTTCCAGCGTTTGCTTTTATAAGTAGATTCGCAATATTTCATAGAACCTTCTCTCTGTACTGGTCAAAAAATGATTTGATGACAAAAGCCTGCTGATGTGCCATTACATCTCATTGAGTTTCAAACAGTGAGGTACTATGAAACACATCAGCGAACTGCACAA
>JAAKFS010000017.1 GCA_011064965.1 Chlamydiota bacterium | reverse complement strand
AATCAGCTCACCACTATTCCTGATTCTTTGGGAGACTTAACAGCTCTAGAAATGCTTGATCTCAATAACAATCAGCTCGCCACTATTCCTGATTCTTTGAGAAGCTTAACCACTCTAAAAGTGCTTTATCTCAATAACAATCCAGGGCAATTCGATTAAGAAAAGGTTGACGCCTAAAGCCCCTAGAAGGCAGTCAGGATCCCAACCCGCCTGCTTACGTTTGATTTCTGTACCACCATCGATCTATCTTGTCTTGCTTTAGAAGGTTAAGATCCATCAGAGGCGACAAAAAAGAGGAAAGTGGTTAAAGACCTAAGTTTTAGCTGTCAAAGACTGATCTATCAGATCGATAAGAGATGCCAAATCGGTTCACAAAAACGCATATGAATATATTGGATAGGCCTGGAAAGCTAATATTAGTGGAATGTGATGGAAGGGCATACCCAAATAAGCAATGGAGAAAACAGTTCAGCCAAAAGCCCAAAGTTCTCGACAGCAATGAACTTGAAACCTACTGGCCTACCAAAGCAAAACGGAAGCCTAAAGGGCATCACCCATGGGGGATCTAAGGCTTTATTGATGAGGGGGGCAAGCCCCCCTCGTACCCCTGTGAAAAAAACGTCTTATTAGCAAGAAAGTGGCATTTTAACTTTGCTCTGACACAGCTCAACTTCCAAGACACAACCAAATAAGAGAAAATTAAACACGATATATTTAAAAATAAAATGGTAAGGAATTTTTATTAACATCAATCTTTAATAGAATTTTATTTTTTACACAGCCCACCCTAAACCATTGCACAGCAAAAGGTAGCTGTGAAAATTTTTCTTGCATCTTTGATCAAGAAAGGGGTATAGATTGTCGAAAAACCAGGGCTCTCCTATACTTCCATACGTGAACCCCTACGGAGACTATGAATTCAAACACTTCTACTCTCTCTAATCCAGCAACTCTCCCTCCTGCCTTTCTGGAGCACGGGGAAGAGCATTCACAGCTTGCTGATGAATTAGTCTTCCAAGGAGAATACCATCTTCTTCATGGGAACTTAGAAGAGGCTCTTGAGGCCTTCAAAGAGGCCGATTCCATCATTGAGGTCCTCGATCCCTCCCTTTATTACCGAGAAGGGCTTTCCCTTTTTGAGTTTGGTAGCGAAGAGGGGCAAGAACGGGTTCTTCTTTTGGCTAGCAAAAAATTTAAAAAAGCGCACCAGTTGGAGCCCAACTCCATCGACATCCTACAAGCCTGGGGGAATACTCTCACCTTACTAGGAGAGACCCTCGAAGAGCATCACTTCTTCGTCGATGCCAAGGAAAAATATGAAAAAGCCCTGCCTCTAGCCGAACCTTCCGCTACGCTTCTGTGGGACTACGGTAACGTCTGGTACCACATCGGCGTGCACTCCGAAGAAGCGGTCGATCTTCAAAAGGCAATCCAGTACTTCGAAAAAGTCATTGAACAAGAAGTCACCCCATCCGCTGATCTTTGGATCGACCTTGGCGCTACAGCTCTTCTTCTGTCCACAAAACTCAATGATGGAGCGCAGATCGTCAAAGCGGTGAATGCATTCAAAAGAGCTGTCTCCGAGGAAGAGGATTCTTTTGAGTGTTGGAACCATCTCGCTATCTCCCTCGATGCCCTTTATGCATTCACACACGACGAAGACCATTTTATCCAAGCCAATGAATGCTTTGAAAAGGCTTCTAAACTCGCACCGCAGGAAGCAGAGCACTGGACCCAATGGGCTAGATTTCTCTGCGACGGGGCGAAGCTCACAAACGACCCAAAGCGGCTGCGAGATTGCCTTGAAAAATGCCACCATGCCTATGCCTGCGATCCTGAGAACCCTCAAACTCTTACTACCTGGGGCGAAGCTCTTGCAATGCTCGGCAAAGCCACCGAACGCTTAGATCTCATTTACGAAGCAGAAAACAAAGTGACAGAGGCAATACAGCTCTGTGAAGAACACCCTGATGCCTGGTACAGCTTAGGGGTCTGTTTCAGTGCTTTGGGAAGCTATTTCCATGACCAAGACCACTTCTACCAAGCGATTGAAAAGTTTCAAATAGGACTATCGATCGACAGGACCTATGACCACATCTGGCATGAGATTGCAAAAACCTATGTTGAGATTGGCACCTTGGAAGGAGAGATCTTTCCCATCATGCAATCGATCAAATTTTTCAAGAAAGCACTTCTCCTAGCTCCTTCGAGCACTAGGCATGTCGACTATGCGATGGCCCTTGCAAAACTCGGTGAAATGTCTCATGAAAAACCCTACCTAGATGAAGCTATCGACCACTTTGAGGTCGCCCTATCTCTGCAAAGAAATGCAATGTATCTCCACCCCGACTGGTATTTTTCCTATGCCTCGACGCTAGACCTGTTGGGCGACTTCTACGAAGAAGAAAAGTATTACACCAGGGCAATTGAGATCTTTTCTCATGTTCTGATGGTCGACCCCGACTTCCCCCAAATCCACCACCGCCTGGCTCAGGCTTTTTGCCACTTGGGCGAGCTCATGGGAGAGGTCGATTCATTCTACCGCGCGATCCACCACCTACGCTTTGCCCTTAAAAGAGACGAAGACAATGACCACATCATCCTCGATTGGGGGATCGCCATGGTCAATATCTCCCAGCACACTATCGTCAGCACGGATGTCGAACCCCTCATGCTTGAGGCCGAGCAAAAGATGACAAAGGCTGCCAAGCTCGGCAACCTCCACGCCTACTACTACCTTAGCTGCCTCAACTCTCTGATGAAGAAGAATGACCATGCAATGCATTTCCTCATCAAAGCTGAGCACTACAATGCGCTTCCTCCTCTGGAAGAGCTCCTAAGCGACGAATGGCTAGAGGACCTCCGTTCCACCTCTGAATTTTTCTCTTTCCTCGCAGAGCATCCTAACCTGTCATAAGAAACCAGTACACCTTCAAACAAGCGCTCTTCGTGCCAATTTGCTAGCCTCAAAACTCTCCTCGTGATACTATTTTGAAGTTATGAATAAACGCAGTCTCCTTTTTGTCCTCGCATTGACAACCCTTTTTTTCCTAATGAACCAATGGTTCGATTACGGAGGAGGATACGGGGGAGGACCCTCTTCACAAAAAGTCGAAGTGGATGTCATCTCTGGAGCAGGATCTCCCACTCGATTATCCCCCGAGGAAGCCGCAAAATATAACGCCATTAAGCTATTCAAGAACGTAGAGCTCACCGAGTTTTTTTCCCAAGCCGTCCGTGTAGGAGACAACTTTCTTCTCATTGCCCCATCTTCTTCCATACCTGAAGAAGTCTATGTCCCGAGCACAGAAGAAAAGATCACCTCCGCCCGCAGTCTCACCCTTCGCGTCAAACCAGACAATGAAGGAGCACCTGCTCTCTACTCCCTCTATCCCCTTTCTAAGCTCGTCATCCCCTATGTCCCTGAGGTAGACACCTACCGTGGAGATCTTCTCTCCTTTGATGGAGAGCAAATCTTCCACGTTGAAGGGACCATTACGCTGCCGAATCATATCCTCCTCAAACAACAGCCGAGGCAAAATGCCCTCGTCTTCTTTGATTTTAACGGGACGCTATCCCCCTTCGCCTTTTACGACAAAGGGACAAACGGGGTCTACTACCTCAATGGGCTTCCAGGCTTTAAAGAGTTCACTCTTGAGACGTTTCCCCAAGATAAAGAAGTGCAGCAAGAGTTCGCCAATCAAAAGTACTATGTACTAGAAAACGATTACCAGCAGCTCGTCTTCACCAACCTCAACGGAGCTCTTGCAGAGATCAACCTCCCCTTTGCAACAGAAGAAAACACCAAGAGCGTTGTCCGAGAGATCAAATTCAGCAAGATCCTTGCAAGCGAGCAGCCAAGGACCGATTCATTCCCCCAAAACCCCTACTATGTCCCCGAAGGGAATGGAGGCATGAAAAAAGTAAGCACGGTCAATACCGGTGGGTACTACCCCCTCCTTCGAAGAAATATCTTCGGCGGTGCAGGTGAGCCAACCACACGAGTCGACCCCCTCTTCTATGCCTTCAATATCGCAGAGATTGACCAGTCCCCCGATCCTTCCATTTACGAAATCAAACGGTTTGAAAAAGGTCTGATCGAGTTCGAGCTTGTAGAAGGAAACCGCCGGATTACAAAGACCTTCTCTCTTCCTAAAGACTCAGATACGTCCCCCTACGTCCTCGATTTAACAGTCCGAATCGAAGGGGATGCCAGAGGCCTCGCTCTCACCACCGGCGTACCAGAAGTAGAACTCATTTCTGGAAACTTCTCTCCAACACTGAAATACAAAGTCAACCGAAACGACAAGACGAAAATCGAGCAAATCAAGGCGCCTAAAGAGTCGACCTCTTTCTCTCACATCTATCCTAACTGGGTCTGCAATGGAAATGGCTTCTTTGGGATCATTGCCGACCCTCTCACTAAAACAGGACCGGGATTCACCGTGGAGAAAGTCTCCGGACAGCTTCTTCCCACCCGCCTCTCACTGATCGATGCCCAGTACCAACGCTTCCCTGCAGAAAAGTACCCTGGCTACAACTTCACCCTCCCCATCAATGCAAAACAAGGAGTCACTAAGTACAGGATCTTTGCCGGCCCCTTTGCTAAGTCAATCCTGCAAACTCTCGATCGCACCTATGACAACCCCATCACCGGGACCAATCCTGATTACCTCTCTTGCCAGAGTTACCATGGCTTCTTTGCCTTCATCTCGGAGCCCTTTGCGAAGTTTCTCTTTATCCTCCTCAACTTCTTCCACAACATCACCGGGTCTTGGGGGATCTCGATCATCCTTCTCACAATTGCCCTTAGGATCATGCTCTTTCCTCTGAACAACTGGTCAATGAAGTCGATGGCAAAGCTCCAAGTGCTCTCCCCGAAGCTCACAGCCATCCAGGAGAAATACAAAAAAGATCCCAAACGGGCACAACTAGAGACCATGCAGCTCTACAAGAAAGAGGGGGCGAACCCCTTTGGCGGCTGTCTGCCTATGGTGATCCAGCTCCCTTTCTTGCTCGGGATGTTCGATCTACTCAAGTCCTCCTTTGAGCTCAGAGGCGCATCCTTCATCCCAGGTTGGATCAACAACCTGACTGCACCTGACGTCCTCTTCAGCTGGAACTATCCGATCATTTTCTTTGGGAACTCCTTCCACCTACTCCCGTTTCTCCTCGGTGGGATCATGTTCCTACAGCAACGGCTGATGTCGGGAAAGTCCAACAGCTCCACCGGTGCTATCACCGACAAGCAAAAGCAATCCCGCTCTATGGGAAACATCATGACCGTAGTCTTCACTTTCATGTTCTATAACTTCCCCTCTGGCCTTAACATCTACTGGATCTCTTCCACCCTTCTCGGCGTTCTCCAACAATGGTGGACCTCGAAGAAAATCACCACAGCCACTAAACAAACCCCTGTAAAAAAATGAAGGCTTGGGAAGACTTCCTATCCGACTTGGAAACAAGGATAGGGAAGCAAGTGGTCAACCAGTGGCTCCGCTCTCTCACTGTCATCGACTACGATGCCGGCAACCTCTACCTTGAGGCCAAAGACTCTTTTCAAATCGCCTGGTTCGAAGAACATATCCGCAAACTCGCTTCCCAGAAATTACTGCGCAGCAACGGACGCCCAGTAAAAATCTGGTTTGAGAAGTCGACCCAAAAAAGAAAGAAGAAAGCCAAAGAGCTATCTTCCCCACCCCCACAGCTCGAGATCGCTGCAGACCCGATCGACGTAACTTGTTCCTTCACCAACTTCATCACCTGCGAAGAGAGCGAGCTGACCCTACAGTTCTTTAGAGAACTCAAGCCTGGAGCCTACAATCCTATCTATCTCTATGGCCCTCATGGAACAGGCAAGACCCATCTCCTTATGGCAACCGCTAAAGCGCTATCCAAGCAAAATCTCTCTGTCTACTACGTCCACGCAGAGACCTTCACCGAACATGTCGTAAAGGCAATCCGAAGTTCAGAGATGAGAAAGTTTAGAGAGATCTACCGCCATCAAGATGTTCTCATCATCGATGATATCCATGTCTTTGCCCGTAGAGCCGCAACACAAGAGGAATTCTTTCATACCTTCAACACTCTGCACATGAGTGGGAGACAGCTCATTTTCAGCAGCCACCTTACCCCAAGTAAGATGCAAGAGGTCGAACCGAGACTCACCAGCCGTTTCGAATGGGGCATACTCATGCAGCTCTGCCAGCTCCCAAAAGACCGAATGCAATTGGTCCTTGAAAACAGAGCCCGCCTCCACCATTTCCCCTTCCCTGACGCTTTGCGAGACTACATCCTGGAGAACTTCTCCACCTCATCAAAATCGATGATGCGCGCCCTTGATGCATTGATGATCCGCCATCGGGCCCCCTCGCCCCTCACTCCCGAAGGAGCCGAACTACTCCTTGCCGATCTACTAAATGCCGAAGAGAAAGCCCTCCTCACCCCAGAAAAAATTTCCAGCACAACTGCTGCCTACTTTGGGATTCCCCATCAGGACATCCTCGGCAAGTCCCAGTCAAAAGAGTGCTCTTTTCCCAGAAAACTCGCCATGTACATTTGCCGGCAAAAGCTCCGACTTCCCTATCTAAAGATCGGTCATCATTTCAGGCGGGATCATTCCACTGTTATGGCAAACATCCGACAGATTGAGCAGAAAAAAACAACAGAAGAAATAGAATCAGCCCTCGAAGAAATCGATGGCCTCCTCCAATAAAAAAGGCCGCTCTTAGAGCGGCCCAATCTTTAGATTTTGATGAAGCGATCTGCTCCGGGAGGTTGTCCCGGTCCCGGTCCTGGCTGAGGAGGTTGTCCCGGCATTGTCGGCATAGCCTCTCTAGGGACCTCTTGACCATCGCTGATCCTCTTTGCTTTGTCTCTCCACTTCTCAACAGCATCGACAAAGACAGGAGCAAAGCGGCAAAGAGCCTTGGCATCAGTTCCCGGTCCCATTTCGATAACACCGTGCATCAAAATGAGCTCTTCAGGGACAGCGACACCCACGCCCCCTCCAGCCATCTGCCCTCCGAGCATTGATCCCTCAAGAAGAGCTTCGTATAGCTTCAAGCGAATTTTATCATCTTTTGGGAGTCCATCTAAAACGGGAGAGTAGAGATAGAGACGATCAGAATTGGGCTCATAAGTAAGATGAAGGGAAAAAGTATTATCGATCCCCAATATACAAGTATGGTTCTCGTCAAAGGCAAGCCCCTCGAGATTGAGCTCCTTTCCAAATTCCTTCAAATTCTGCTTCGCATTTTCTAGTGACATGTTAGATGTCCTCCTTATCAGTCTATTTTCACCTTTAAGATAATAGTTTCTCAAGGAAAGTGAAAAATAGCAACCAAAAAATTTGCGATTCTCGCTATAGATAGAAGAATGAGGAAAACGATTTCCACAGAAGAGGGAAGCCCCTCTCCACTAGGAGTCACCCAAACAGAAAAGGGGACCAAC
Source organism: Chlamydiota bacterium (assembly GCA_011064965.1). Classification (GTDB taxonomy): domain Bacteria; phylum Chlamydiota; class Chlamydiia; order Chlamydiales; family Rhabdochlamydiaceae; genus Sacchariniichlamydia. The sequence continues at coordinate 24,831 of JAAKFS010000017.1, read as the reverse complement.
TTCGCTCTCTACTCCGCCCATGCAACGAGCGTCAGCCTTGGAATCTTTCTACAGAAAAGCGACGCGCCCCAAATCATCCCCATAAACAAAAAAACTGCAGACATCTGGCACATCCTTCTCAAAGACCTTCCCGAAACCTTCTCCTACGCCTACCGCCTCACAGGCCCCTCCCCCCACTTCCAAGAAGAGACCTGGATCATTGACCCTCATGCAAAAGAGCTCACCACATCCCCTCCCCTTGGAAAAGTCTCACCCCCTTTTCCCTTCGACTGGGAGAATATCTCTTCACCTAACCACCACTTCGAAGAGCTCATTATCTACGAGATGCACCTGCGGGGATTCACAAAGGACTCAAGTAGCCAAACATCCCACCCTGGCACATTCCTCGGGATGATAGAAAAAATCCCCTATCTCAAAGAGCTCGGCATTAACGCAGTTGAACTCCTCCCGATTTTTGCCTTCGATGAGACGGCAAACCCTTTCCAGAACCCAACCACAAAAGAAAAGCTCACCGACTACTGGGGCTATTCTCCCTTCAACTTCTTCACCCCGATGAATCACTATGCAAGCGATCCCAACCAAGCAATTCACGAATGCAAACAGCTCGTCAAAGCCCTCCACAAAGAAAACATCGAGATCATCCTCGATGTCGTCTTCAACCATACAGGTGCCTATTTTCGCGGAATCGATAATCCGACCTACTTCCTCCAGGGACCAAAAGGGGAAGACACCAATTACACCGGCTGCGGCAATACCCTCAATTGCAATCATCCAGCAACCATCAATCTCATCCTCTCAGCCCTTCGCTACTGGGCCGAAGAGATGCACATCGACGGATTCCGGTTTGATCTTGCCTCGATCTTTTGCCGCGGAGAAAATGGAGAGATTCTCAAAAACCCTCCCCTCATCGAAGCGATCACCTCTGACCCTATCCTCTCCCGTCTCAAGTTGATCGCCGAGCCTTGGGATTGCGCAGGACTCTATCAGTTGGGCTCGTTCCCCGCAAAAGACTGGGCCGAGTGGAACGGAGCCTTTCGGGACAATCTCCGCCGCTTCATCAAAGGAAGTGACGGTGCCCTCGCCCCTTTTGCCACGCTCATGTCAGGCTCCGCTCCCCTCTTCCCAAACAAGTCTCCCTATCACAGCATCAACTTCGTCACCGCCCACGATGGATTCACACTCCGCGACCTCGTCTCCTACAACGAAAAGCACAACCTCTCGAACGGAGAAGAAAATAGAGATGGAAACAATTCTAACGAAAGCTGGAACTGCGGGGTCGAAGGCCCCACAGACGATCCCCAAATCGAGCTCTTAAGACAAAGACAGATGCGCAATTTCCTCTTAGCCCTCACGATGGCATCAGGAACTCCGATGTTTCTGATGGGAGATGAGTATGGCCATACCCGCCAAGGGAACAATAACTCCTACTCCCAAGACAACGAGCTGAATCACTTTCTCTGGAACCAACTCGAAGAATACAAGGGCCTCCACCGCTTTTTTAAAAAGCTCATCCACTTGCGCAAAAACACCCCCCTTCTCCACCGGAAGGACTTCCTCTCAGACAGCGAGATCATCTGGCATGACGCACGCGGCGAAACACCCGACTGGTCTCAAGAGAGCCGCTTTCTGGCCTATACCCTCATCGATCCCCAAAATAAGAAAGATCTCTACCTTGCATTCAACGCGGGCCCAGAAGAGATCAGAATTACCCTTCCATCAGACAAGCAATGGAGAAGACTCATCGACACCTCCCTCCCCTCACCTGAAGATTTCAAAGAGACTGGCCCATCCCTCGAAAGGACTTATCGGCTCCCTTCTCATAGCGCACTCTTACTAACGAGCTAGCGAGATTAAGAAATCTTTGCCTTAGAACTCCTACTAAATGGCCCTCCGATTCTGCGACGGGTCAAGCTCTGCGCGGAGAATGTGAGGCAATCCCTTTGCCCATCCAGGAATTTGCGTCGGATGCCCACTGTTATCTTCAACGAGATGACGCGGTGTCTTCTGCTCGCTATTCAGAATACTACCATCTGCACCATTAGTGACGAGCCAGTGAACTAGGTCTCCTTTTTCATGTCTACAGGCTAAATGGAGAGAGGTATCGCCGTTAGCATCCAAAGCATTGATATCTGCTCCTGTCTGCAAGGCAAATTGAGCATCCTCAAGACTAGCGCTGATACAGGCCAAATGAAAAAGAGTGTTCCCGTTTTGTACATTCTTTCCTCCTTTTTCATGAAGCAAACGGATGATCTCTTCATCCCTTCTATCAAACGCATAAAATAGGGGAGTCCTACCATCGTAAGTCTCTGCATCTACATTCGCTCCAAGTTCAAGAAGCAAATGAGCCAATGCCCAGTTCTCTTCCTTACACGCATGATGGAGAAGAGTCTCGTGCCCAAAATCGACAGAGTTGACATCTAGTCCACCTTCAACCAAGGAATGAGCCAAGTTGAAGTAGTGATGGTTGCAAGCCTGTCGTAGAGCTATCCAAGGAGTGATTTTTGCGCTTAATCTAATCCCGGCAATTAAAAGGGGTGAGCCAACTACCCGCCAAAAAGCCTGTCCTATTCGAATTCTCACAGATCTATCCTCAGGTGTAGAGTCGCTGCGACAAAGATCTACAATGAGCAACGTAGCGCCAGATAACGCCGCCCCAACCAGCATGTATTGGAATGGAAACAGTGTATTAATTTTGGTAACTAGTTTATCCAGATCTCCAAAACTCGAAGCATCTAACGCATCCTCAGATTGCTTAGTTTTCTTAATAGAGAGAAAAAAGGAATCGATTTTCGAAAGAGCTGACACATAAGGCTTTAATTGCTCAATACAACTCAGAGCCATCCACTTCAGTACGATGACTCCAGTCAATGCGACACCAGTATAGGAAGCGGATTTTGCTAAAAGATAGCGACAATCAGAAGTTCCGCTAACATTGCGAAAGGTATTCGATATACGCGTTCTCGTCTCAAAATCATGCATCGCAGCACTAATTTTACGCCCTATCCAGAACACTCCTATAGTTACCACTATAGGTTTCACCACTGTTTCAGTGACAAAACCATAGCGCAGCTTTGTTAACGTCATTCATAGTTCCCTCCAGAAATTTTTTTGCGGTAATACTCTGCTCCCAATGGGTTTTTTTTCAATCATTTTTATACTTTTAAGTAGGAAGCAGCTTTTCAAGCTCTCCCGTTGCATCTCACAAATGGGTGTGTTACTCTCCCCGAAATTATGGTAAAACGAGCCCTTCTACTCATCACACTTCTACTTAGTGGTTGCGGACAAAAAACGATCGTCCCGCTCATCTCCACCATCTTTGTGGACCCCATAGAGACCCCTCTTGTTGCCATCCAACCAGTGGAAGATCTCATCCACTCTGGGCTCTCTGCTAGAGTGACGAGAGCCTTCACCGAATCCCTCATCAATAGACTGCAGCAGAAAAAGAGAATCTCATTCACGCAAAATGCTAATGACTCTTCGAGCCTCTTTTCAGTTGCCATTCAGCTGGTTCAACACCATGAAATGGGGATGGACCCCATTGAATTAACCATGAGCATTCATTTGAAAATTCTCGACAATCGAACGGGAACCCCAACAGTCCTCTTGCAAGAAGTGCTGCAGCATACTACACTGCTCAAAGAGCCCCTATCTAAAGGAGAGATCCTCTCCTGGAAAGAGGAAAGTTTTCGGATCAGTTCCTTAGGGCTCGCCTATGCAAAACTTTCGCGCGAAATTGCCTTGAGAATTGAAGACTATATATTGCTTGCAACGAAGGGATAACCAAACATGGTGCTATTTGTCGCGATCTGGGCTTTTACTGCCAATTGGCTCGCTTACAATAAAGGGATCTACCACCTTCCCAAGATAGCGAAGAAATCGATCCCAAGGGTCACCTTTCTCCACATCCTCGCTTCTTTCGGATTGTATCTTGCCTTCTCTTTTCTTCTAGCGCCGATCATTGTAAAGGGAGTGAAGTGGCTCGTCCTCCAAAATAATCCCAGCCTCACTTCTCTACCTATCCCCTACCTCATTGGGTTGCAGGCCATCTTCATGACCATTGTTTTTCTCTTAGCAGCGCTTTGTCTATACGAAATTGATGGAAAGGTCTTTCGAAAAATTTGGAAGGATAAAACCCACCCTCATGCTTACCCCATCGGATTTGATTTTGGTCTCGGAGTATTGCTCTGGTTTTTGAGCTTCCCCCTCGTCACTATCTTGAGCGAAGTGAGCGACTTTATAATCGAAGCATTTTTCGGGGTCCATTCCTATGAACAAGCCGCTGTCCGCTTCTTCAAAGCAGCGGTTAGCGCTCCCTCTTCCCTAATCTTTGCCTTTCTCTCTCTTCTGATCCTCGCTCCTTTAACCGAAGAGCTTCTTTTCCGCGGAGTGCTGCAAACATTCCTTAAGCGGCACCTCGGAGTAAAGGCAGCGATCGCCCTCTCTGCCCTTTCATTTGCCCTCTTCCACTACTCCCCCTCTCAAGGCCTGGGAAATATCACTCTGATTACCTCATTCATCCTCCTGGGGGGATTTTTAGGCTTCGTCTACGAACGACAAGGCTCACTTTGGGCCTCGATTGGTCTACATATGACTTTTAACGGCGTCAGCGCCATCCGCATCCTCGTTTCACCGGAGCTCCAATGAAAAAAATTCTCTTCTCCCTTCTCATCACTGTCCAAGCCTTTGCCGGATCGATCGGCGAGGATAACAATGCCTTTGCTTTTTCTCTCTATTCCAAAATCGAAAAAAGCGATGAGAACGTCGTCTTTTCTCCTTACAGCATCTTCACCACCCTCTCTCTTCTCTATTTTGGTGCAGAAGGACAAACCGCAGAGGAGATAAAAAAGGTCCTCCACCTCTCTGCTACAAAAAGGCCTTTCCTCGATGCCTTTGCTACATTGCAAAGTGGACTCACCTCAACTGGAGACAATGGCTACCGCTTTACCCTTGCAACGGGCCTCTTTCCTAATAAGGGAACACAGTTCACAAAGACTTTCCGAGAAATCGCCGTCGGTGATTTTCATGCAAAGATCCAAGCCCTCGATTACGATCTCCCACAAAGCGTCACCGATACAATCAATGACTGGATCTCAGAAGAGACAAATGGATACATCCCAAACCTGATTCACAAACAGGACATCAATACCGCAACACGACTAGTGATTGCGAATGCCCTTTTCTTTGAAGGGGCTTGGATGTACCCTTTCCCCAAGGAGATGACCCGCAAAGGCACCTTCGTCTCTCGCCGGGGCTCATCCCACCAAGTGGAGATGATGAGGCAAACGCGCTCCCTTCCCTATTTTTCAACGGATGATGTCGAAGGCCTTTTTCTCCCCTTTGCTCGCAATAGCATCCACCAGCCCCAATTGCAGCTCCTCATCCTCTTACCAAAGAACAATGGATCGTTTCCCAAGCTCACACAAGAAAACCTCGAGAACTGGCAAAGCGAGACTCGTTCCCTCCTTGTCTCAGCGCAAATTCCTAAATTCTGTTTCTCGAAGCGAATTCTACTCAATACACCGCTCAAAGAACTCGGCATGAAAGACGCCTTCACCTACCAGGCTGATTTCTCTAATATCAATGGGATGAAAGATCTCTTTCTTAACAAAGTGCTTCATGAGACCTATTTCTCTCTCGATGAAAAAGGAGTCACTGCAGCTAGCGCAACAGCAGCCATCCTGGACGTCACCTCCTTTTCCCCAACTGATGAGCCTCCCATTCCCTTTATTGCCGACCACCCATTCCAATTCCTCCTTCTCGATTCCCATTCAGGAGCTATCCTCTTCATGGGACAAGTCAACCACCCAGCAAAAGAGTGCCATGAAAATTGAGTCCTTTGGAGCCTCCGATGTCGGCCTAATCCGTCTCAACAACGAAGATGTCTGGGCACAAATACCTACCCTGAAATGCTTCCTCCTTGCAGATGGAATGGGAGGACACAGAGCCGGCGAAGTTGCAGCCAGTGAAACAATCCTCTATCTCTGCAGAAAAATCAAAGAGACCGCGAAACGGGCCCCCTCTTTAGATGAATGGCCGGAGATCATCCGTCACTGCATCCAAAAAGCCAACGAATGGGTCTACAACCTCGCTATCACAGACAAAGACAAAGAGGGAATGGGAACGACCCTATGTCTCGCTCTTCAACTCGATCACACCCTCCTCTACGCCCACGTAGGAGATAGCCGAATCTACCGGATCCGCAAAGGGAGAATCACACCCCTTACCCGCGACCACTCCCTACGCAGTGACCTCATCGCTAAAGGAGAGCTCGATGAGGCTCTCGCTCCCTCCTTTCCCCTAAAAAACGTGATCACAAGAGCTATCGGCACTCAAAAAATGGTCACCCCAGAGATCAAGACCTGCCCTGTAGAGTCCGAAGACCTTTTCCTACTCTGTTCTGATGGACTCACAGACCCCCTCGGCGATGAAATGATCCTGGCAACGATTGAGGAAAATGAGACCCTAGAAGAAATGACTAACGATCTGATCTTCAAGGCTAAAACAAGTGGTGGCGACGACAATATCACACTCGTTTTCTTCAGAGTCACCGACTGATCTTTCATTCCCTGAAATTCCCCAAGAATGTTATCATATCTTCTATGGAAAGACTTTTTTTTGATCACAATGCCACAACCCCCATCGACCCCAGAGTCATCGAAGTGATGCACAAAGAAATGAAGATGGGTCCCTCCAATCCCTCGAGTATTCACAGCTTTGGAAGGGCTGCAAAAGGGCGCCTGGCAAAAGCCAGAGAAACGATCGCCGCCTATTTTGGGAAACGCCCCAAGGAGTTCACCTTCACCTCCGGAGGAACAGAATCGCTCCACCTCGCCATTCTCGGCCTTGAACCCAAGAGACACATCGTCACCTCTTCCATCGTCCACGCAGCGATCTCCCGCCTCCTCGACCACCTCAAAACAAAAGGACTCGAGGTCACCTACCTCCCAGTCGCCCCCTCAGGTCATGTCTCGCCCTCAGACGTCGAAGAATCCTTAAGACCCGATACCGACATGATTATCCTCAGCGTTGCTAACGGTGAGACAGGAATAAAAACTCCCATTCATGAGATTGCTGCCCTCGCAAGTGCCCATAATATTCCCTTCATCGTCGATGGGGTAGCCCTTCTCGGCAAGGAGACGTTTTCCATCCCTGATGGGGTCACCGCGATGGCCTTTTCCTCGCACAAGATCCACGGCCCACAAGGAATGGGCCTTCTCTATCACCACAAGAAATGCACCCTTAAGCCCCTCTTTTACGGTGGCGGACAAGAGTCCAAACGCCGAAGCGGAACTGAAAACCTCGCTGGAATCATCGGCTTAGCAAAGGCGATCGATCTCCTCAACGATGAGCTCCCCTCTGCTACAGAAAAAATGGAATATCTTCGAGATACGTTTGAAAAAAAACTTAAAGAACTGATCCCAGGAATTCAGATCATCGCCCCAGCGCCCCGTCTCCCCAACACCTCAAGCATCACCTTCCCAAATACCGACGGAGAAAATCTTCTGATACAGCTCGATATGCAGGGTTTGGCCGCAAGTATGGGCTCCGCCTGCTCCGCAGGCTCTCTCGAGCCCTCAGGAGTTCTATTAGCGATGGGCCTCTCTAGAGAAGAGGCCCTGAGGACTCTGCGTTTTTCCTTCTCCCGCTTCACCACAGAAGAAGAGATCGACAGAGGATCTAAGCTCATCGCCAGTGTTTACGATGCCACCAAAACGATGAAAAAGGCTTAATCTCGCTTCGGTCCACCACAACAACACCGGCCACAGAGACTGCGAACCTCCAACTCACAAGCCTGAGCAAACAGCCCTGTAAATACTGCCGTAGAGACCGCTCCTATTGTTAGATAAAAAACATTGAGTCCAAAGCTATTCGGACTCATTTCCCACAGTCTGCCTGCTTCGTATTTTAGTTAACTTGCAACACTGCCACAAAAATTTCCTATATCCGATACAATTTGCATTACTTACCTCCGATTCAGTTAAGTTTTTTAGCTTCGATTCTAGTACTACTTCCCGCCGCGTGCTCGACCAACTGCTCGTCTAGCGGCATCTGCAGCGGACCCTGCCAGAGAAAGCCTTCTGTCTAATCCTGCTACGCCTTCAGGATTGGCATAAGTTCCACTCCTTAAACGACGAGGAGAGAATGCGTCATCACCAGAATCTCCACCTGAAGAAGACCCACCCTGAACGCCATTCTCTTCTCTAACTGAGTTAGGAGCTGAGCTATCTTCCCCACCACGAGCTTTTTCTCTTACCTGTCTTCGGCAACAAAAAAAAAAGCGTCTTGCTATTCGAGAGCAGGTAGATCGTACACCCCCCGCTTCACCATAGTCATGAGCTGCAAAGTGTCTTCTTCGAGGAGCAGGATTTGAGCTTTCAGCGCCATCAGGAGCTTCTTCACTTACTTTTCTGAAGCAACAAAAAATGCGATCGAATAATCGAGAGCAGCGGGTTCGGGGATCCCTCGCTTCATGAAAGACAGGGGTTCCTATGCCTTTGACCATGACCCAAGCTCTCCTCCCTATGACCAATCCTTTCTCCTCACCCTGAGCTTGTTTGCTCACCAGCCTTCGGCAAAAGAAAATGCGACTTGCTATTCGAGACCAACAGGATTGTATTTTTCTTTCTTCAGAAGCCTCAGACCCTGAATCAGAAACTCTTTCAGCACCAACCTCTCCTCGCTGACAACAGCGACCGATAAGGCTGCTTCCTAGCCGGTATGTCCCCTTGGCAATTAGGGCAAGAGTAGCCGTTGCTAGAATTGATACCACTACTGAGACAGAATTCGAGTATTCCTCGAGAGTCTCAGCGCAAGCGTCTCCACAGACTTCACGAAGATCTACTTCACTAATATATCTAATACTTTCTTGAGACAACTTTATAGCGCTGCTCCAAACATTTTGTATACTCATTATAAATTCTCCAAAACTAAATTAATACTCATTAACTACTTCTTACTAATTATAGAGTTTAACTCTATTTGAAATTTTCCGCCATCATTTATTCTCAAAGCAGAGCTTGCATAGGACTTTGTATTACTCTTGTTCGTTTCTCCCCTTGCAATCCAATAGTAAAGGGGAAGTTTGATCCCTTCGAGAGATTCAACGGGGAGGGAAAGATTCTCCTTTTCCTTTTGAAATAATAAATACAAGGCGCTTTTTGCTTTTTTACAGGCTTCTTCGTTCTTTCCGAGGCTGAACAGTTCGCTCGCTTTAGCCACCTTAATCGCTCCTTCTATCAAAGTTTTGTATTGCCCATTGATTTGCCCTTGTTGATATTTTCCTATAACCACGGGTAGATTGAGAATTCCAAGAGTCTGACTAATGGACTCCACTGCTTCCTCAGGTTTTTCGAATTGAAATTCTTTAAAAATTGCATTCAAGGAAGCCATATCCCCTTCATACTCAAAGGGCAATTGGAGAGAGAAGCTCCTCGGCATCGAATCCACTTGAGGCTCATCATCACTTTGCAAATCAACACGTCTTTGTATAGTAGGAGGCTTGGAGGTGCACCATCCAAGTACAGAGAGGGCTATAGCAGTTAGAGCGAGTCCCCCAAAGACTATTCCTGTCATAATGCGCTGCTCTTCATGCCACTCTTGGAGTTGTTGGGCTCTGGTAACACCAGTAGAAAAAAGACTATTAAAAATATCCACGATAGTATCCTCATTCAAACAAACTAGGTGAGAGTACTCTGCTTTTTATTTTTTTTGCTAGGAGAATTTTCAGGGCCAGAAGTTAAGGGCTTTTTTGAGCTTCGCTTCAGGCAAGGTACTTCCTGATGAAGAAGCACTGTTTTAATAGACAGTGCGAATGGCGATTCTCTTGGGACCAATTAAGGGCGCCTCTTCGACGGTGAGCTCAAACTGATCGATGTGCACGCTCTCCCCCTTTTCTGGAGGGTGTCCGAGGTGCCTCTCCATCAACTCATCGAGCGTTTCGAGCCCGTCGGGAGCGAGGTGTACCCGATACTTTTTGTTGAATTCTTCGATCTGCATATCCCCAGGGAAGGTCCTGTCAACGATCACGTGGTGCATGCGAGGTGCCATCTCTCCAAAAGACTCCCAATCATCAGCCCGACCAAAGATCGCATCGATGATCTCATCGAGGGTGAGGATGCCAGTAGCGAGTCCCGCATCGTTGAGCACGACAGCGATGCTCTGGTTATTCCTCCGAAATTGTTTCAAAATCTCCAGAATAGAGCTGTTTTCTGTGATGAACCAAGCGGGGCGGGCATGCTCACGAACTTTTTCATTCTCTGAAATCCGTAAGAGATCGCGGGGATAGGCAATGCCGAGAACATGACGGGGGTCTCTTTCGTAGATCGGCAAGAAGGGGGTGTAACTGTAATTGAGAAGGGTGCGCATCTCACTCACGGTGCAGAAAGCGGGGATCATCTGGATTTTATTGAGTGGAGTGAGGAGCTCTTTGGCGACTTTTCCTTTGAGGGAGAAGATATTGCCTACAACGGTATTGATCTCCTTTGCGGGATGCTGCTCCTCTTCGATCTTCTCAAACATGTACTGCAGCTCATCGCGAGAGAGGTGTAGCCGCTCGCGAGAAGGACTACGTAAGAGTCGATTGATGAGGTGGCAGATGAGATCAAAAAGCCAGATGACTGGGCGAAGTATCAGAGAGATCAGGTAAAGGAAGGGAACCCCGAGCATGGCCACATGCTCGGCGTACCGCCTACCTGCAGTCATGGGGGCAAGCTCCGAGAAGATGAGAACGAGGATGATCTGACTAAGGGGGGCCCAATCGGGACTCAGGCCAACAGAATCATAGAAACGACGTGAGCACTCCGAACCCATCTGCAGGGAGGTATTGACTCCGATGAGTGTGGCCCCAAAAAGATAGGTGGGACGCTTGAGTAGGGAGTTGAGCCACTTCGCTCTCCGTTTATTTTGAGAGACCCAATATTGCAGCCGTACTTTGTTGAAGGAGACGCAGGCCATCTCGAGCATAGCAAAGAGCCCTTGGGTAAAGAGAAAGAGGATGGTGAGAGAGAGGTAGAGCTTCCAGTCGGTCATTTCTCTTTTCTCCTGCGAATGTAGACCCGTCGGACGCGCTTCGCATCGGAAGAGAGGACATTAAAATGGAGGGTTTTCCATTGGAATTTCTGACCACTTTTGGGGATATCTCCAAGCTTTTCAGTGAGCCAGCCACCGATGGTGACCATATTGTTTACACTTTTAAGAGGGACCCCAAAAATGGTTTCTAGCTCCATAAGCTCGAGCTTGCCACTGGCAATGATCACATCGTTGCCCGAACGGGTGTACCGTCCCTTTTCATCCCGGCGATCGAAAATCTCTCCAACAACAGCTTCAACGAGGTCTTCTAGGGCAATGAGTCCGGAAAAAGCTCCATACTCATCGACGACGATAGCCAGAGACTCTCTCGTTTCATACATCTGGTCGAGAAGGGTATTGGCAGGAATCGATTCTGGTACAAAAAAGGGTTTCTTGAGTAAGGGGAGGATATCTCTGCTCTCTTTCAGGGACTCGCCATGGAGAAAAAACTGCCCACTTGTCATGATCCCTTTGACATTATCGATAGCCCCATCGCAGACAGGAATCCTGGTGCACTCCTGGTCAACGAAGAGATGGACCAGCTTGGAAAGGGGATCCTCCACATCAAAATAGAGGACCTCTTCTCTTGGACGCATGAACCCTCGAGCACTAGACTGTTGGAGTTTGAGGTACCCCCGCATCAGCTCGGCTTCATCTTCAGCTAAGACCCCAGTCGCACGAGAAGTACTTAGAGCATGTTGCAGTTCGTCAGTGGATATCTCCTCTTCCTTTTTCAAAAAGAAAAAGAAGAGGCGTGAGACGAATGATGTGATCGCGATCAATCCTTTCCGAAAAGGGAAAAAGAGGCGATTCACTTTAGAAAGAAATGGAGAAACATGTGGAGAGAGCCGCTCATTGTTGGCAATCCCGACCGATTTGGGAATGAACTCCCCAAAAACGAGAGTGAGCCCTAATGGGACACCCACATTGAGGAGCCATCCTGCAAAGTCTCCAAAAATGTTAGACACGACGTTTTGCACAAGGATGCCAAAGACAACGTTGATCATGATCAATGTGATCAGTAGATCCCGAGGAGAATCTAATAGGCGAGCAGTCAGGACCTTTTTCCAGTTTTTGGACTTGCGGAAGGCAGCGACCTTCATCGGCGACAGGGAAAAAAGAGCGGTTTCAGAAGCGGAGAAGAATGCTGTTCCGAAGATCAAAACAAGCAAAAAAAGGATGGAGGTTGCTAACACCGCTTACTCATTGTGAAAATAGACTTTCAGCTGACCCTTAGGGACCATGCCGAGGTTCTTCTTGATCAGCATCTCGATCCAGGCGGGGTCGCTTTGGCTATCCATTTGAAGTAAGAGGTCATCCCGCTTTTCGATCGCACAGAAGAGCTGGCTTTCGAGAAACAGGACCTTGCCGCCCAAGTCGAGACGCATCTCTTTTTTAGTGTGCATCCCGTGGAGATAGAAGCCATAGCAAAAGAGGAGGAGGAGGATGGTCCACCAGTACCGAAAGAAGTTGGCATATCTAGGGCTTTCTTTTGTTTTCATATACCTTCCCATTCTCACAAATGGGGAATAAAAAAAAGGTTTTACACTGTTTTATGCCAGCGGCAAAGTAATTTCTACCTGCCCCATGTATTTTCCTTTTCGATCGGCATAGGAGACTTCTGGGGGTTCAGCTCCTTGATAGAAAAGAACTTGGGCGAGCCCCTCATTGGCATAAATCTTTGCAGGAAGGGGGGTCGTATTGGAAATTTCCAATGTCACGTATCCTTCCCATTCCGGCTCAAAGGGGGTCACATTCACGATGATCCCGCACCGTGCATAGGTCGATTTCCCAATGCATAGGGTGAGCACATCCCTGGGGATGCGGAAGAACTCAACACTTTTTGCCAAGGCAAAGGAGTTCGGAGGAATGATGCACTCATCGGCCACGAAATCGACAAAAGCACTGTCACTAAATGCTTTAGGATCAACTATAGTGCTATTGAGATTGGTGAAAACCTTGAACTTATCCGATACACGCAAGTCGTACCCATAGCTCGAAAGGCCATAGCTGACGATCTTAGTTCCATTTTCTTCTCGAACGAGATGGTCAACAAAAGGCTCGATCATCCCTTCTTCTTGTGCTTTTTTCTTGATCCATCGATCTGGCTGCAGACTCATAACACCCCTTTGCTTTTATGTTAGGAAGTATTATATATCCTTCTTAGAGGTTTTCAAGCTAGAGATAAATTCAAGAAATGCAAGATTCATTCATCCAGTCTTCCTGGACCAAGAAAGACCCCCCTTTTGATCTCCCATTGCGGCCGCAAAATTTTGAGGATTTTTTGGGGCAACCTGCTTTAAAGGCACGTATGAAAGTTTTTGTCGAGGCGGCCAAGCAGAGGAAAGAACCCCTGGGCCACTGTCTCTTTCATGGCCCTCCAGGCCTTGGAAAGACCACCCTTGCACACATTCTCTCTCAAGCTATGGGGTCGAAGCTGATCACCACTTCTGGCCCTGCGATCGATAAGGCAGGTGATCTCGCCGGGATCTTAACTAAACTCGAAGAGGGAGATATCCTTTTCATCGACGAGATCCACCGCCTCAACCGGAGCATCGAGGAGTACCTCTACTCCGCGATGGAGGATTTCTCAATTGATCTTCTGATCGATAGCGGACCGAGCAGCCGAAGTGTGCAAGTGAGTCTCAATCGATTCACACTTGTGGGAGCCACAACCCGCAGCGGTCTCGTGAGTAGTCCCATGCGCTCCCGGTTTGCTTTCTCTTGCAGACTCGACTTCTATGAACCTGAGGTCCTCTCTCAAATCATTTTACGCTCGGCACATCTACTGAAAACAGAAGTTCTCGAAGAAGCCTCACTAGAGATCGCCTCAAGAGCGCGAGGAACCCCGCGCATTGCAAACCACCTTTTGCGATGGGTGCGCGACTATGCTCAAATCCATAAAGTCGCTCCCATCGATCGCATGGTCTCCTCCAAGGCTCTGCAAATGATCGCCATCGACGAGATGGGGCTCGATGAGATGGATAAGAAACTCCTCTCCACAATCATCGACCATCACGAGGGAGGCCCGGTTGGTCTCAATACCTTAGCTGCAGCACTCAGCGAAGATGCAATCACTCTATCCGAGGTCTACGAACCCTATCTCATACTTAAAGGATTTTTGCGGCGTACACCTAGAGGCCGTGAAGTGACCCACCTCGCCTATTCCCACCTTGGCAAAACCTCCCCTCGGGAGGCAAAATGATCAAACGGATTCTCGCTCTTCTTCTCCTCTCTACTGCCCTTTTTGCCCTGGATAACAGCGACATCTCCCAACAAAACAAGCCCGTCACTGTCAGAGTCCTTCTCAAAAAACTCGCGAGAAGTGCTCTGGTAGAAGTGAAGGGACGCCACTTCGTCTACAACCCCAAAACAGACCAGCTGATTTTTTCTGGAGCAAAAAATAGACGAGCTCGCATGAGCACAGCAGATCGAGGACTCTCTTGGGGAGGGCGATTCCCCGGCCTCTTCGAAATTCGAATCGTTCCAGGAGATCCAACCTCAGCCATTTTCATCGATGGCATCCAGTATAAAGGATGCATCGAAATCTACAGCATCGGAGGAACGCTCAATATCGTGAATGAGATCGATACAGAAAACTACCTAAAATCGATCCTCAGTCATCAGCTCAACCCAGTCAAGAGCCAAGAAGCACTCGATGCGGTTGTGATCACAGAGCGGACTAACCTCCACTATACCATTGCCAAGGATCCTTTTGCTAGCTGGCAAGTGGACGCCATGAAAGTGGGGTATTTCGGTCTAGGAGTGAAAAAAAGCCAGCAGGTCTACAATGCGGTCGAACGAACGCGCGACATGGTGATGCATTACAAAAAACAGCCTTTTGCATCGAGCTGGTCATCCAATAATGCAGGCAAAAGTGTCTCCTACATCGACATCTTCCGCAACGCGGGCAACACTCCAAAAGGAGTCAATGGCCTTCCCTCTTCCATTGCTCGTCAAACCTCCCGCTGGACCGCTTTTGCCCCGTTGAAAACCTTTTCCCAACTCACCGGCCTCAAAAGGATCACAAAAATCGATCTCTTCTGCACTAAGGGATCGACAAAGGTATACGGAATGAGGATCTATAGCCGAGCTAGCTACGTCGACCTCGATTTTTTCAAACTCCAGAAAGCACTGGGAAAAGAGCTTCTTAAGAGCAATGACTTTGCCATCGAAATCAAGGGGAAAAAACTCCTCTTCATCGGATATGGGGAGGGTGCTGGCGTCGGTCTTTGTTTAAAGAGCGCCGAACTCCTCTCAGAAAAAAAGGAAAGCACCGAAGAAATTCTAACTTTTCATTTTCCAGGCACGGAGCTCATCAACCCCCGGCGAGAAGGGGGATACCGAGAAGTGGAGAATTTCATTTGGCGGTAGCGATCCATAAAGAGCCAATCCCGTACATCACTCCCCGCTGCTCCCTTGTCAATAAGCTCTGGAATGCAAAGGAAAATATTATCTACAGAGTGGCAAAAATCGCCTGGGCCCTTTTCTTTGGAAATATGCACGCCTTTTTTCACAATTTTTCTTCAATACCTCCTAATACTTTTACCATCCGATCGCCCTCCCAAGGTTCTGGATGGAAAGAACAGGCAGAAAGAATCCCCTACCAGTCCCCCTCAGAATCCAAAACCTCTCCCAATAACCGCCCCTACTGGCTCGCCATACCTTTGCTCCTAGCTGCTGTTAGGGTCTCTTGCGCTGTTCAGGGGAACTCTCTTGTCTCCGCCGGGACCTGTTATAATGTGAATCAATTTCTTCAGTATTATCTGAAATACGGAGGCATTTTCGTAGCTCCTAAGATCATCAGTCATTTTTTTACTACCTCTCCAGAAAACACCTCTCTTCTGGGCCGGGTGATGCATACATTGAATAGCCAAAAACAAGCGATCCTTAGTGCAGGCTTCCTCCCTCTTCTATTCACAATTTTTTCTTCACCTCCTGCCGCAGAGCCCCCTCCCCTTCAAGAAAAAGCCATTATCCCAATAAAAGCACCTCAGCCACCAACGAGCTCCCCTCTTCAAGAAGTGCAGTATGGAGCGTCCTGGTCAAGTGTCCTGATCCCTATTATCTCTTTTCTCTTTGGTGCTGCGAGCTTGAGACTCCGCCGCCTTAACTAAGAAGGTGTATGTGAAATCATTTCTTTTACACCCTCTAACCCACCCGACCGACGAAAAACCTCTTGCCAATCTGAGAATATTCGTCTATAATCTATGAGTAAATCATTAGAGAGGTAAACCAATGAACAATATTCAAGCAGTACAAAAACCAGAACATTCATTTGTAGCTAGTAAAAGTAGCCCTATAAAAGAAGTTTGGGAAGGAGACGGCAATATAGTCTTCAGGATCATGAATGTGGTCGCGATTTTCTTTTCTCAAATTTTTAATTCCATCTATTACACGATATTCAGCGCGCCAGAGACCATGAAGAAGCCCACTACCAAAGCTGTACCCCCAGTGGGCATGGATGCATCTCGACCGCCACCTGCCAGCATCGTAGAATCCACACCCGCAACAACCTTATCTCTTAAGGATCGATGCAGTCAGTTAACTGCGGCAATCAGTAAAGCCCAAACCCAGGCAAGAATGTATGCTACGAAGGCATTCGAGCTTGGAAAACAACATGTATCACGCCTAGCTCCGCTTGCTATTCCTATGCTTCAGAGGCTCCCCTATGGAGATTATATCCCTGGGGTTCTTTTCCCCGTTGCAGCTTCTATCCCTATCGGATACGATATGTGTAGGGAATTCCGAGCCCATTCTCCCAAAGAGGGAACTTTAGGAGAGCGGTTACAAGTATCTATGAAAGAGATAGCGAGTAGGCGCGAATCTCAATTTTCTCTTGGCATTATCGCCCTTGCACTTGCCCCCTATATGCGCTCTTTATCCGCGACTTTACGAGCGTTAACTCCTTTCAATGCTAGTACAGCTGAGAATGTGGCGACCGCAAAAAGCAGTATCACCGTTGGATCCATTTTCGCAAATTCGTTCCTGAACTACGGACATTGAAGTGAAAAGTTAACCTCATCTTCCTGATAGGCAATAAGGGTTTCCCCTCTACTATCAGGATGCTATTGCCAACTTGAATAGTTTGTGCCGGGGACTTCTCAGGTGCGTATTCTCCGAACCAGGTCAGAACCGGAAGGTAGCAGCCTTAAGGATGAAATTTCGTTGCTGAGGACCCTCTCCGGCACTTTTCTAAAAGCTCAGAGTCAGTCCCGCTCTCGCTCCATCGATCACAATCTGCCCACGCTTCCTTAAGAAACGGCGATCAGACGAAGAGAGGTCCCTCTGCTCAGGGGCGAGGACGAGACCCGATAAAAGAAAGGCTGAATAGCCCACATAGAGATCGGCAAACGAAGTGAGATGGTAAGCGAGCTCGCCATACCCTTCGATGAGCCAACTGTCGGTCCACTTCTTTTTTGAGTAGTCGCGCAAAACGATTCTGTTTCCGAAATCTCCTAAAAACACATTATTGTCCGCGTCATTGAAAAAGCCTGCCCCCTTGATCTGGAAGAGCCAGGTCCAACATTCGGTGGGATTCATCTCTAAAACACCGCCGAGCTGGGCTCCATAGAGGTGGTTCTTCGTCCGGATTTTGTAGTCAGAGGTGCGCCCTCTTTTTGTGAATGCCATCCGAAAGTGCTCTCGCAAATTGAAATAACGAAACCCAATGAGCCACGAACCGGAAAAGTAGTTCACCCTTTGGGGAGTGATGTGACACCAGTAGTTGAGCTCTCCTCCCTGCAGGCGGGACTTGTAACTCGCATCGACGTGATCGGCATCGATATAATCAAAAGCAAATTCTGGATCCTCAAAGGGAAAGCGCAGGGTCCCATCGCGCGAGACATCCTTTGTTCCTTTCCATGGATAGACATAGAGATACTGCGCTTCTAGGGATGCGCAGTCACTCCAATGAAAAGAGACGCCTCCACGGATCCCCGACTCCCATCCCATCCGACCGACAAGCCCTTTGGTATCGATGAGCTCACTTCCCTTCTCCTCTTCTTTCAAGGGATCGAACCCTTGAGTATCTTCAACGAGTCGCAAGTTGCGGATCTCTGAGCGGCGGAGGTAGTTATACTCGCCGAATACCGACACGACTCGATTGAGACACCAGTAATCGTGGGCCTGCATTGAAGATGTGATAGACAGTAGCGCTGTCGGTCCTATTACTAAGACTTTTCTAAGCCAATTTCTCTCTTGCAATACTCTCATTGCTTTTAGACTAGCTCAGTCTTGAAATGACTGCAACTCCCACTCGCGGAAATGGGCTTCCTCTTTGCTGAGTTCATGGCGCACTTCACTCTCGAGATCGATTCCCTCTTCATTGGCCTTTTCAATCAGTGCGATGACCTGCTGAGCAAGAGTTTGATCGTTTGACTGTGCTCGTTTTGGAGCCTTATGCTTTTTGATCTTCTTCAGGACCTTCTGTCCTTTGAGAAGAGGAGAAAGAGCTTTTGGAATTCCATCGAGGACACTCTTCCTCTCACTTTTTTTTCCTTCTTTTGCTTTAATCAGATCCCAGTTTTTGATCACCACATCAACCGAGTCGGTCTCGAGCTCTCCAAAAACATGGGGGTGACGACGGATCAATTTTTCTCGTAGCGTCTCGATGATCTGCGCCATGGTGAAACGCTCTTCCCTCTCAGCGACCATCCCATAGAAAATGACCGTGTAAAAGAGATCACCGAGCTCTTCGACCATCTCTTCGTCATCATCTTTATCGATCGCCTCTAAGACCTCGTGCGCCTCTTCGAGGATATAGGGTCTTAGGGTTCTGAACGTTTGCTTAATATCCCATGGGCATCCATCTGGGCTATTGAGCCTTTTTGCCACTTCGATTAGCTCTTTAAATTCTTCCATCTTTCTCCCAAAATGTGTTTCAATTGGCGTGATTATAGCATAGGAAGTGATGGAAAGACAATTCGTATCGACCTGTTACCTTGTTGACAAAGAAAAATTTCTTTTACTCTTTCACCACAAGCATCAGAAGTGGCTCCCACCTGGTGGACACTTAGAGCATGGAGAGACTCCTTCTGAGGCAGCGAGAAGAGAAGTGCTCGAAGAGACGGGGCTTGAGATCGAGTTCCTCTTGGAAGAAAACCTCTGGGTAGAAGAGTGGAACGCCCGGTCCATTGAGCGCCCCTATTCTTGTTTACTTGAACAGATCCCAGCAAGAGCTGATGAACCTGCTCATGAGCATATCGACTTCATCTTCGTCGCACAGCCATCGGGCGGCATTCTAACTGATGGGCGATGGTTTTCTCTTGATGAAGTGGAGGCATTAAAGACCCATGAAGAGGTCTTCTTTGACACGCAGGAGACGATCCGCCAGATCGCAAATAAGGTCTCTTCTGAGCTACTTACACAGGGGTCAGCTGTGAGATCCTCTTCCAGAACTTAGAAAACTCGTTAAAAAGAAGATCTGCGCTTAGATTCTGAATGCATGCTCCTGTCTCACATGTGCGTAGACGGGGACACCTCTGATCAAACCTCTGACCGTAGGGGCAGCTCCCCTGAAAAGCGGTGTGCTCATCCCCAAAGGGTTTGTAAACGTGTGGAGATGAGGGACCAAAAACGCTAAAGCTCGGGGTAGAGGTCGTCCCGCAGAGATGCAGAGCTGCGGAGTCTACCGTAAGGACGAGATCCATCGCTTCCATCAGCTGCTGCCATAAGGGAAGACTCATCTCACCCACTGCATGTCCACTGCCAGAGAACTCCAGCTCCAGTTTCTCAGCGAGTTCTTTCTCCTTTTCATTCCCGTAAATAAAAAAGAACGAGGGAGAAACTTCCGCTGCTACCCGTTTTAGAAAAGCCAAAAGAACAGGCTCAGAGAGTTGCTTGTTCCGCCATTTTGATCCGAAGCAGACCATCACCTTCGGTCCCCCACCAAAGCTGAGTCCTTTTAGGCTTTGCAGTCGATTCTCTTCCCTCTGTGTGAGTAAGAGAGAGAGCCTAGAGCTGATTGATGGCTCATCATCTCCAAAATAATCGAGAAGAAGACGCAGGTTCCGAGTCCGAATATTCCCCTCTGTGCAGGCAGGAAGATGGACATTCGTCGCAATGTAGTTGAGTCTTTCGGGAAGGGTGTTCCACCCATATCCCACCTTCCTGCGCGCGCTCGCAAAAGCTGTGATGAGTCCCGATTTGGCATTTCCCTGCAGATCAAAAAGAACATCATAGGTCTTTCCGCGCATCTCTTGGATGAAAGAGGAGATAGCTTTTCTATGCCGAAAAGGCGATCGACGCCATAGTTTCGTATCGACAACAAGGACCCGGTCGAGGCCCGGGTGGCTCTTCAAAAGAGATGCAGAGGGCTTTTCTACCACCCAGTCGATCTGACATCTTGGGAATCGCCCCTTTAAGTAGTCGATCACGCTGAGGGTATGAAGGACATCCCCTATGGCTGAAGTTTTTACAATGAGTACTTGCTTCATGGGCTCTATTATCTCCGATGGGCTACTTTTTGCCAAAAAGAGCTTGTCTAGTCTCGATGAAGTCAGGAAAATGGGGAGCTGTAACAGTCACTTGTTCCCCAGTCACTGGGTGAGGAAAGGAAAGGAACTGGGCGTGCAACATCACCCGTGGAGGATGATAGGAACAAGAAAAGCGCTTGGCATATTGCCAATCTCCAAGAACAGGATGTCCTTTTCCTTTTAGATGAACCCTTATCTGATGGGTCCTACCGGTGATTGGTCTAGCAAGAAGAAGTGAAGCTCCTTCTCCTTCTTCTAATCTAGTGAAATAGCTCAGCGCTGTCTTCCCTTGATCCTTTGGAGCTGCTCCCCAGATAACGCCTCCTTGGTACGAGGCTATCTTCATCAGCTTGTTCTCCATTTTCCACTCTTCTTTTTCAGGCTTTCCATCACAGATGGCGAGGTAGTGCTTCTCTACTTTGCGCTTCTCAAAAAGGACCTTAAACGCTTCCTGCGCTTGAGGCGTTTTTGCCAGGATCATGGCCCCTGAGGTCTCTTTATCAAGACGGTGAACCAAATAGAGTTCTTTGAAGGATTCTGAAGCTTTATGCGGAGGTTTATTGTAGATGATGATCGCCTCGTCCTCAAAGATAGCAGTGAGAGGAAAGGACTTCTTCTCCGTTCCAAGTGTGATTTCAATATGGGATCCATTACTGACAGGGAAAGTGGAAAAAAATTCGACCCTCCCATCGATCTTGCACTGTTTACTGTCGATGGCCCTTTTGATCGCCTTCACGGAAGGGTAGGCTTGGAGGTTATCCCGCAAGAAAGAGAGGAGCGTTTTCCCCACATCCTTTGGGGAGACTCTGAGCTGATGGGAGGTCACGGGCAAAGGGCTTCAAAGTAGGCAGTGAGAAGCCGGACCCCAACTCCAGTTGCTTGGATAGGGTTGTAGGGTTTTTTCTGTTCAGAAAATGCAGTCCCAGCGATATCGAGATGAGCCCAGCTGCATTTTTTAATGAAGCGCTCCAAAAAGATTCCCCCCTGAATCGCGGAGGCTTTCCGTGCTCCAGAATTTTTGATGTCGGCAATCTCCGACTTCAAAGTTTTGCGATACTCCTTAAAGAGTGGAAGAGGCCAAAGACGCTCATATGTCTTCTCTCCTGCCTCGATCAGTTCTTCCGATAACCGCTCGTCGTTTCCCATGAGAGCAGAGCACTCCTCGCCTAGAGCGACGACGGCTCCCCCTGTCAGGGTAGCGAGGTCGATGACCCTCTTTGGCTTGTACTTTTCTTGGACATAGGAGAGCACGTCAGCGAGAACAAGCCTCCCTTCTGCATCGGTGTTGGTCACCTCGACAGAGACACCTGCATGACTGTTATAAACATCGCCGATTTTATAGCTTTTAGGTCCAATGGCATTTTCTGTAGCGCCAATGATACCGACAATGTTGATCGGGAGTTTGAGTGCACTCACGGCCTTGATTGTCCCTAAAACAGCTGCAGCACCCGACATATCCTCTCGCATCGTGAGCATGCCCGCTGTGGGTTTCAATGAGAGCCCGCCAGTATCATAAGTGACTCCCTTACCGACAAGTGCCGTTCGCTCTTTAGATTTAGGGTCTCCCTTGTACTCAAGGATAATCAAAGCGGGAGGAACTGCAGAGCCCCGAGAGACCGCGAGAAGAAGGTCCAATCCCTCTCTCTCCATAGCCTTTTGATCGAGTAGGCTTGCTTTCAGAGAGGGTTGCGACTCCGCAAGCTTTTTTGCAACCATGGCTAGATGAGCGGGGTTGACCATATCGGCATTGCCAAAAACGAGATCCCTAGCAAAGTTGACTCCCTCAACAACTCTTTTGGTCCGCTTATACAGAGAAGCACTTCCTCCAATGAAATCACACCGCGTGGGACTCGGTTTCTTTGCTGAGTGGTCTCTTTTGTAGACATAGGAGGTGAGCAAGATTCCTTCAATCGCTGCACCCTCGACCTCTTCTTTTTCTAGGACCTTTGTCTCGGGAATTTGCACATTGAGATGTTTGGATGTGGCTTTGACTAGGTGCAGCGCTTTCGCATAGCTGCGCCTGATCACTTCCGCAGAGAGATCTTTTTCTTTTCCCAGGCCGACGAGAACGATCCTCTGCTCTTTACCCCCTGTCGGATAAAGGAGGAGGGTCTCCTCCTCTTTCCCCTTAAAGTCACCCACATCCATAGGAGAGCTAATCCATTTGTGGACACTCCGAGCTTCGAAGGCGGGTTTTTCACCTTCAAAAAAAGGAAGGATAAGAGCATCAGCTTCGGCGCGCTCTTTTAAAGACTGAACTACACTGCCTTGCATCACTAAAAGGGAATTTCCTCATCTGCAAGCTCAGCAGCTGGCTGCTGTCCCTGCTGTTTCTGTTGTTGTTGCTGATCATCTGCAGAACCTGCCAAGTCTGTATCTTGAGAAGATTCACCCATGGGAGCTCCTCCTCCTTGTCCTTCAGGACGGCCGAATGGGCTGAACAGAAGGTTGTGAGCAGTGATATTCATAGAGACTTGCGGCTGCCCATCGCGATTTGTAAATATTTCTGGTTTATTGAGCTCTCCGAAGACGATGATCGGACTTCCTTTCTTGAAGTAAGGAATCATCTTATCGAACTGCTCTCCCCAAATAGTGACTCTCCACCAAATGGTATCATCTCCTTTGGATCCACGTCGTACACGCGCAGCCACTCGGAGAGTGGTGACTTTTTGTCCTGAGGATGTAAAGCGCACTTCTGGATCTGCGCCTAAATGTCCTGCAACAGTAATTTGATTCATAGTTAACCCTCCACGGTCTGGCCTTAATTATTGGATTTAAGAAAATAAGATTCAAGACCAAAAAAAATTTACTGACAAAAAAATATAGGATCGATTAGACAAGGATTTTTTTAGAGGGTGTCAAAAAAGATTGTTCCCTACATCTGTGGAATGATTTTGAAAACACGCTTTTACAGCTATTTACCAATGAATAGAAGATCACCAGAAAGCCTCTCTTTTGAAGAGCTCGAAACTCAGGGCCTAAAAAGTCCATGCACAAACCCTAAAGATCTTTTAGGGAAAAAGGATATTCTTGCTTCTCTTCCCTTTGAGGCCTCTGCGCCGAACCTCTTCCTCACACAAAGCATCAAGGAAGAAATGCGTCAATGCAATAGCTCAGCTGTTTTATCAGAAGATCTCCAAGAGGATCTCTTAGCGCGCATCAGCCCAGAATTCAAAAAGCGTTTTCCCAAAAGACACTTAGGTGTCTCTACCCTTAAACAAGCATGGGAAAAAAGGAGTGCTCTGTGCACTCAGCTGAAAGATAGCGATGAGGCCTTGACGAAAGAGGGGAAACTCAATATTTCATTCCTGATCAAAGAAAATTTACGCCGGGTTCAATCACTCCCTAGCACCTGCAACCAGCATCCTCACCACTTTGCGCACCAGCTCGCAATGAAAATGGGCGAATGTATTGCCGTCTACGATGGAGTCCGCCCCAAACTCGAGGAGCTGACAAAAACAATATGGTCTCTGCAGCGCCACCTCATGCCCCATCTCTGCGAGCAGCACGAGAGCTTCCCTAGCGATGAGAACAAACCCATCGATCGATTGATTGTAAAGTTGCAACTAGAAACCCTTGCCAAGTACCCAGAAACCTCCCAAGCCGAGCTCGCCTTCCACATTGAAAAAAGAGTCAAAGAGATCGAGGCGGTGACCACTAAGTATGCTCCCTCCCATATAGAAAAAATGCTAAAAGCTCTTTACGCCGACACCTGTCATCATCCTTCCTTAAGGATGGAAAAAACCCTCGAGATGGTCCCCTATTCTGTTGCTAAATGTATGAAGCGGGAACTCTCATCGATCCTCCTCACCTCTCCCCTCGCCCCATCGGAGAGCATCATTCAAGAAACATTGCAATTTTTTAAGAGCAGTACCTGCGTGATTGCGACAACGGGACCTGAGGAACTAGAGAGAAAAATCCACAACTGGACGATCCAAGGAGACCTGATCCTCCGCTTTATCCAGCTCAGTCATAGCTCTGCCCTCTACCAAGAGGTCTATGCGAGTTGGAAGAAACAAAAACCCGAAGATGTGACCAATTTCATCACCAAGGTTTCAAAGGATTTTCTCGAAAAGTATCCGCAGCTTATTGGCTATGCAAAAGAGGTAGAACTCCGCTCTTGGATTTACCTGAAGTACATCTGGTACAATCAAAGTTTTACAAGGAAGTCCCCTTCCTATGATCGGTTAGGTGTGTTGCATAACCCCATTTAATCTCGCAGCTTAACGAGCAAGCTCATCTCCGCCCACTGGGTCTAAGCTGATTTTCTTTGATCCATCATTTCATT
>JAAKFS010000016.1 GCA_011064965.1 Chlamydiota bacterium | reverse complement strand
AAAAAATAGCTCTTGATGAAGGTGAACCACCCTTTAAAAAGGGCTTCCAACAGTGAAGAAGGCTCTCCTTTTCTTTGGTCTGCATAAAGAGTGGAGTAGACCTGCATCTTGTCCAAAAAGTCGCTGATTTCTAAGTAGGGAGTGTGGATGAGGGGATTTGATAGAGGATGAAGACGCATCTCACTGCTTTCTACCTTCTCATGGACAGCGTCATCGCTAAACTTCGTCGAAGTTCGGTTATAGAGACGAATGACCGGGTCGGGATACCAACCAGAACACCCTTTGATCCTCTTCTGATTGAAGTAGTTTTCTCTTTTGATCCGGTACACGGCCTCAGGATCGAGTTCTAATTTGAAGATCTCGTCAATGAGAGCCTCGCTTAAAACTTCATCGCTATCGACAGAGAGGATCCAATCATGGGTGGCGAGTTTTGTTGCATAGTTGTGCATCGGACCGAACCCAAGAAAGGGGGTCGTATGAATCGTGACATTAGGGTACTTCTCCGCAATTTTTAATGTATCATCGGTGGATCCTGAGTCGAGGAGAATCACTTCATCGAAGCGGGTAAGGGAATCTAATGTCTTTGCAAGAGTGCGATGACTATTTTTGGTCAGAACTGTGGCAGTGATCATGTTTGGCAGTTTAGCAGAAAGATGAGAATCTGCGCAGTTTAAGATTTCTGCTAACGGTAAAAAATGGCACTGTTCTCCTTCAGCCAGTCGGTGGTTCGTCCCCTCGTTCTTAATAAAACATTCCGATCTGGATATATATCCTTTTGGGCAAGATAGTAAAGTGCTAAACTCGATAGTTCGATATCTTCCACGGTTAGAAGCTTGTCCACAATGAAGGCAGAGCCGAGGTGAGCCGCCGTATCCAGTGCTGTTTCTCTTTTTACGTTCAGTGAATTGATCCGTATTTCGCCGAAAAAATTAAATAGAGCATATACACATCCTTCTTTTCCGCTTCGAGCGGCAGCATGCAAAGCTGTATTCTGTCCGAGATCCCTTATATTGGGACTAATTCTTGTAAAAGAAAGTGCCCATACACAGCGAGAATAACCGTATTCGCACGCGACATGAAGACCAGTCTGGCCTCGATCGTTTAGCGAATTTTCTCGAAGTCCCTTGGCCCTGAAAAGTGCAGAAATACACCGATGGTGTCCAAGTCTGCAGGAAATGTGAAGAGGGGTATTCCCTCTAAAATCACCATCATTTACTTTAATTGTTCTTCTTGAGAGAAGACCTGATACGCAACGATGTTGTCCATTTTTGCATGCAGTATAAAGGGCCGTCTCCCCCCGAAATGCATAGTTCTCATCGAGGCTTTTTACTCTAAGTAGGAGAGATAAACAACGCTCGAATCCCCCAGTGCAAACTAGATGCAAAGGAGAAACACCAATATAGCTGCGGATATTTGCGTCAACGGTTGAATGCTTTGTTAGCATTTTAACGGTGCGAGAGTCTCCGCTAAAACAAGCAATGTAAAGGGGAGTTTCCCCCTGTGTATTTCTCACATTCACCCTAACACGTGTATCTTCCAGTAATACAGCTATGAGCCTACGAAGCCGCTGCTTTGCTGCCTTATGTAATAGCGTATTTCCATCTTCATCGATCTCATTGGGATCTGTATTAGGGGCTGAGAGTGATTTTCTTAAAACTCTGGGACTACCCTGTTCAAACGCCTCCTGCAGGGGAAGAGGGGATAATGATGACGAAGAGGAGCTGCGAGGGGATGAGGCTGAACTATCGTCCCCAAACGAAGAGGCTGATAAATAAGAAGCGGGAACTCCACCTCCAAGAAATGCGATCATATTACTCATTCAACTTACTCAGTTCTAGCTTTTGTAGTAAAATCTCGTGCAGTCGAATACTCTACATCTTTGTAGAGCAGTACCCTCTCAATTTTTCAACTTGCTAGAGTACTAGTAGCCCAAATCATGTCAGATATTATATCATGGAGCTTTTGAAAAGCCAAGCTTAAATTTGAATTTTTACGAGAGCCCCTGGAAGGAGGAAAGTTGAAAAAAGGTTACACGTTTGATGATGTCGCTCTGGTCCCACAGTTCAACAATGTCCCTTCTCGGACAGAACCCAGTTTGGAGACCTGGCTCACAAAAAATCGCAAGATCGGGATGCCTCTTGTCTGTGCCAATATGGACACCGCGATTTCTGAGGATTTAGCGAAGATTTTGATCAAAGAGGGGAGTGTTCCAATCTTCCACAGATTTACTGATTTTGAAACCCAAAAAAAGTGGGTGAAGAAGTTTGGAGACAAGACTTTTATCTCATGCGGCATTCAACATCTGGAACAGACAAAAGAGCTCCTTTCCATGGGGGCAGCGGGCGTCTGCATCGATGTGGCGCATGGCCATTCGGATCGGATGTTCCATTTCATTGAAAAGATTAAAAAGGCCCATCCCGAAAAGGAAGTCATAGCGGGAAATGTCTGCACTGCCATGGCCTATCACGATCTTGTCAATTCTGGTGCCGATGCTGTGAAGGTTGGAGTGGGGCCAGGGGCTGCTTGCACCACGAGGATTGTGACGGGGTTTGGCGTCCCACAGTTCAGCGCCATTTACGATTGCGCAGAGATCGCTGAGAAACTCAGGGTTCCTCTGATTGCCGATGGAGGGATTCGGTCGAGTCGTGATGTGGTTTTAGCTCTTGCTGCAGGAGCAAGCTCGGTGATGATCGGGAAACTTTTTGCTCTCACTTCTGAAAGCGCTGCTCCAAAAAAACGGTCGAGCGATGTCCCTTCTGGTTTCATCGCGAAGTATAGGGGACAGGCAAGTCAGGACTTCCAGACCGATTTTTACGGTGGGCTTAAAGATAAGACTGTCGCTGAGGGGATTGATTTCTGGGCGCCTGTGAGCGGAAGCGCAGGGGAGCTCATCAATACTTTACTCGGCGGCCTTCGCAGTGGCCTCACCTATGGCGGTGCACGAAGCATTAAGGAACTTCAGAGAAAAGCTGAGTTTGTCGAGGTATCGGCAACCTACATGCATGAGAGTCATCCGCGGAGAGAGCCTCGATGAAGATTTTTGATGCTCTGCATGGCTTTATCCATTTCAATGAGATTGAAGCTGCACTGATCGACTCAGAACCCTTTCAACGACTCCGCTATATCCATCAATTGGGGATCACCTACCTTGTCTATCCTGGTGGAACACACACCCGATTTGAGCATTCTCTAGGAACGATGCATCTAGCAGGGGAGATCTTCGATAAAATTGCTCCGGACACTGACCGTGACTATTGGAAGCAAATCGTCCGGCTGGCTGCACTTTGTCATGACCTTGGTCATCTCCCATTCTCCCACGTAGGTGAGAGTCGCCTCCTCGGGAAGGGGGGTCATGAGGTCTGGACACTGAAGATCATCGAGTCGGAGATCCTCCGCCCCGTTTGGGATAAGGTGGAAGCCCTCTTTCCAGATCAGCCAGTCATTAAACACATTGAAAAAGTAGCTCTTGGAGAGAAGAAGTTTCTAGAGATCCGTCCGGAGGAGAGTTTCACAGAATGGGAAAGTCTCTATGCTCAAATTGTCGCAGGGGATTTCTTCGGTGCCGATCGAATCGATTATCTATTGCGCGATGCGAAGTCGACGGGATTGAGCTACGGTCTCTTTGATTATGCACAGCTCATTGAAATGCTTGTAATCTTACCCGATAAGCATGGGCAGCTCAGCCTTGGTGTTGAGGAGAATGGAGTGGAATCCTGCGAAGCCCTTCTTTTGGCTCGTCATTTTATGCTGAGGAGGGTTTATCACTATCCCTCGGCAAAGGCCTACTCGTTTCATCTTGCACGGTTCATGGAGTGGTTCTATCGGGATCCCAGTCATTTTAGCAGCGTCGATAGCTACTTGGCGATGAACGAACCTGAGCTCTACTGCTCTTTGATGGGAGCTAGGAAAGACCCCTCCCATCCAGGCCATTATGATGCCAACTCTTTACTTGATCGGGGCATGCGGTTCCAGGCGATCCATCTCTCACACGAGATCGATCGGCAGCAGTTAGAGCAGTTCCAAAAAAGTGGAGCCATTCCTCCCTCTCAAATCCACTGGGAGCTTGGGAAAAAGAGTTCTCTAAGCCCTTACCTCTCTCTTCCTATTCTCAGTAAAAATCCCTCTCTTTCTGACAAGGAAAAATTTTCTGAGATCGCCATTCCACCAGATAAAAAAAATTGGCTCTTCCTAGCTCCTGAATACGATTTTGCGCTATAATGCGCACTAGATGGTTACATTTCTAAAAAGTAAACTTTCTCTTCTGCGAGCAGAGCTTTCAACCTATAGTCCACGTGAAAGGGGATTCATCCTCTTTGCGATGCTATGTGGCTTTTTCATCACGTGTGAATACTCCCTTATTCGCCCGGTGAGTAACTCCCTTTTTCTTCATGCTTTTTCAGTGAAGTTCATCCCATATGCCTGGATCGCAACAGTCCCGGTCAGCTTCCTGATGGTCTCCTTGTACAACCGGCTCATCCCTAAGTGGGGATCAAAGAAGCTCTTTGTAACACTGATCGGCCTAGTGATGGTGGTGAACCTCTTTTTTGCCCTCTTTGCCAAAACGATCCACTCATTGCCCTTCTTCTTCTACGTCTGGAAGGAGGTCTACGTCATGTTGATGTTCCAGCTTCTCTGGTCGGTGATCCATTCGAATGTTCAGTTAAAAAAAGCGCGATACTTGTATGGCCTTTTCTTTGGGATCGGGGGACTGGGGTCAATGCTCGGCTCTTCCGTTCCCAGCTTCTTTGCCGTTTCATACGGTTCTGAATCTCTGATATTCCTCTCTTTGCCCGTCTATCTACTCCTCTTAACCTGCTATCTGAAGATGAGTCAGCACAGTCTGGTTGATGCGCCAACAAAAACGGACAACTCTGCTGGCGGATTCCGGCATGGTCTAAAGCTGATCCAAGGCTCTAGATTTTTAACTTTTATTTTGCTAATTGTCCTTTTTATGCAGGTGTTATCAGCAATCGTCGATTTTCAGTTCAATGACTTCCTCGAAAGGACCCTTCCCGACACGGACATCCGTACCGAGTTTTCAGCTCGGGTAATGGGGGTCATCCACACTCTTACTGTTCTTTTACAGTTCATTGGTTCATATGCAATGATTCGTTATGTGGGCTTCAAGCGTTCCCACTATGTCATCCCTTCTGTCCTCACCTTGTCCGCGTGTCTTTTTGCAGCGATCCCGATTTTTCCTGTCATTATCTTTGGTTTTGTTACGATCAAAGCGCTCGATTTCTCCCTTTTTGGAGTGATCAGAGAGATGCTCTATATCCCCTTAAAATCTGATGAGAAATTCCGAGCGAAGTCGATCATCGATGTCTTTGCTCACCGCTCGGCAAAGGCCCTAGCTTCCATAATGATTCTCGTTGTCCAGGTCAGCATTCTCGATACGTCCCGAGTATTGACCTATCTGGGGATAAGCATTGCTCTTCTCTGGATTGGAAGTGTCGCCTATGGAATGAAAGAATACGACCAGGTGGTCAAAGGATAAGAAAATTCATGAAAAAAACACCCATTGACCTACCAGGAGCACAAATTTTAGAGGACCCTCTCCTCAATAAAGGGACCGCTTTCTCCGAAGAGGAGAGAAAAGAGCTTGGCATCGAAGGGTTGCTGCCATTCCATACCTCTACCATTGAAGAGCAGGTCAAGCGACGCTATGCTAACTTCTCCGATATCGATACGAGCCTTGGGAAATATCTTTTTCTCAATGCCCTGCAAAATCGCAATGAGATCCTCTTTTATCGCTTTGTTTCAGAGTACATCAATGAAATGGTCCCCCTCATCTACACTCCCACCGTTGGCAGCGTTTCAACCGAATACAGCCGCCTTTATCGAGAACAGAGAGGTCTCTACATCTCCTATCCCCACAAGAGTAAGATTTCAGAGATGCTCGAGAACTTTCCCAGATCCGAGGTCGACGTGATCGTGGTGACAGATGGAGAGAGAATTCTCGGTCTTGGTGACCTTGGCGTAGGAGGCATGGCCATCCCGGTAGGGAAGCTCGCTCTCTACACTCTATTTGGAGGGATTCATCCCACCCGTACCCTTCCCATCCTTCTCGATGTCGGAACCAACAACTTGCAGATGCTCGAAGACCCCCTCTACCTCGGATGGAGGAATCAGAGAATCTCAGGGGATGAGTATGACGACTTTATCGATCTCTTTATCCAGGCGATAAAAAAGCGCTTTCCCCACGTTCTTTTCCAGTGGGAAGATTTTGCCAAGCCCCATGCGACCCCTTTGCTTAAAAAGTACCGAGAAACGCTCTGCTCATTCAATGATGATATCCAGGGAACAGCTGCTGTAGCCCTCTCTGCTGTATACAGCGCGGTGAAGCTCTCGAAGAGCTCTCTCAAAGACCAAAGAATTGCCATTCTTGGAGGCGGATCAGCTGGTCTTGGAATTTGTAGACAGATTGTTCGCGCCATTGTCGACGAGGGAGACCTCTCCGAAGAAGAGGCGAGAAAGCTCTTTTATGTCGTCGACTTGCATGGTCTGATTCATGATGGGCAGGAGGGGCTAGATCCCCAGCAACGCATCTTTGCAGGACCTAAAGAAACGTTTAACTCCTGGACCATCAAAGATCCAAACCACATCACCCTTCTCGAGGTGATCGAAAATGCAAAACCGACCATCCTCTTTGGCGTCTCTACGCAAGGGGGAGCCTTCACTGAAGAGATCGTTCGCGCCATGAACAGGCACGTCAAAAGGCCCGTAATCTTCCCTCTATCCAATCCCACCTCTCGATCGGAAGCCAAACCCGCAGATCTCATCAAGTGGACCGAGGCGGAAGCCATTATTGCTACGGGGAGCCCCTTCGATCCCGTTGCTTATGAGGGAGAAATCTACCATATTGCCCAGTGCAATAACGTCTATATTTTTCCTGGAGTGGGACTAGGGCTCATTGCCACTCAAGCGCGGTATGCCAGCGATGCAGTTTTCATTACAGCAGCAAAAATACTGAGCGAACATTCTCCCATGATGAAGGACCCTTACGCTCCACTCTTTCCCACATTAGATAACTTGCGAACCATCACAAGAGAAATCGGCATCGCCGTGGCAAAAAAGGTGGTAGAAGAGGGGAACTCGAAATTGGAAGACGTTGACTCCATAGAGAAGCTCATCGACGAGACGATGTGGTATCCCGAGTATCCAGTCTACGAGCGCAGAAGCTCATAAAGAGCGGCATCATAGTTCGGTTCTTCGACGATCTCAGGCACCAGTTCAGAATAGGTCACGAGGTTCATCTCATCGAGAACCACTACCCCCCGAGCACAAAGACCAGCGAGGGGACCATCGACAATGAGCACCCCATAATCCCTTGCAAAATCCTTGGACCGCATCATCGAGAGAAAGAGGAGGTTTTCAATGTTCTCATCTTTGCAGAATCTCTTTTGAGCAAAAGGAAGATCCGCAGAGATGAAGATCGCCAGGACTTCCGGGTGCTCGTGCAGTTCTCTGTTGAATTTCTTTGCCATCAGAGAACAAACAGAGGTGTCAAGACTCGGCGCAATGCTCAAGAGAGTCTTCTTCCCTAGATAGTCTTTTAGAGAGTGATCATGAAGATTTCCGTCAGTTAGAAAAAAATCGGGAGCCATCTCGCCAACTGCTGGTAACTCACCATTTGTTGAGATGGGATCCCCTTTGAAAGTGATCTCTGCCATAGCCAAATCTCCTCTGTTAGCAACTTCAGTTTGTCAATTTTCCAAAAATTCATATTAAAAAAACTTTGGAGTAAATTCAAGGATTTGATAAAAAAACATTAATGAAAAGGAAAAACGAAAAAGACTCTTCCTCTGCAAGGCGGGTGGGCGCCTATATCAAAAAGGAGAACCAACCTCTCCTCGATGAGTCGTCAATTAGCCCCGCTAAATCCCATGCCTATAAGTGGGAACATCCCTCGCTCGTACCCGATGGAATCGATCAGATCACCCCCAATCAACCGGCTGGGAACACTAAACCAATAAGAGAGGCAAAGGTGATTCTACAAAAAACACCAAGACCTGCATTGGAGCAGCTCCAGTGCACCGCCAATCAAAAATCTCCTCTGTTTTTCATAGAAAAGGCAGAGGCCTTCCGAGCAAAAACGATTCAAAATTTCAAATACAAAGAGCAGATCATCGCAAAGAGGGGAATCAAAAAACTCTCCCTTGAGATGCAACGTTGGATATATATGACCATCCACCATGAGTTCAAGGTTTTAGGAAAAGATGCGGAAGAGTTCTACCAACTCATCGAAAGACGGGAAGAACGCCACTTTCAGATCGATCGGATCATCAAGTACTTATCCAATTAGTGCTTCACACTGTAGCCAGAGTAGCCTGTCTTTAGCGATGAGGTGAAAACAAACCGAAAATCATCGGCAACTTTTTTTGTCAAAACCATCTTCCAGAAAGCCTTTGTAGAAAAGTCAGGGCGAACCCCTTTGATCTCCTCCACTTCAAGCCCTTGATCGGTGCAGATCTGACGGATCTCTTCAGGTTTAATGAAGAGGGGATAGATGTGCATATTCTTAGGGACATTCGCAACACACCAGTCCACTCCTTTGATGATCATGAAATAACTGAGCAGATTACGATTAAAAGTATGAAAAAAGAAGAGACCTCCCTTTTTCAAAACACGGGAGCTTTCCTTGATCACCAGACCAGGATTCTCCACATGTTCGAGTAGATCCATCGCACAGACCACATCAAATGACCCATCTCCGAAGGGGAGCTCATAGGCACTAGCCCTTTGATAAGAAACCTTCCCCGTCTGATCTTCTTTTTTAGCGATCTCAAGACTTCGCACAGAAAGATCAATGCCACTGACCTTGTGTCCCTCTTCTGCGAGATAGTTCGTTAAGAAGCCTCCTCCACATCCGATATCGAGGACATCGCAAGGAGCTTCAAAATGACTCTGAACGATCTTGGCGATCCAGGGATTGCGCAGGGCATTTTCCGATCTCAAAAGAGCTATCGGATGATCAGAAGCAGTGAGCCACTGCTCATCGAGATCATCGTAAAATGCATTATTTATTGGAGTTGTTCTTTTTCTTCTTTCCATATGAAATTCCAGTAAATGACTTGATAGAGAAAAAATACGGAGATTGCCACGACCTGCGTCTTAAGAAAGAGTAGCAAGTGGGGAGTTGCTCCTATCCAGTGCACCACCCAACTGGGGGCAGAGCTAGGGGTCATGCAACACCAAATGAGTCCGACACTGGCAAGCATGATGGGGTGATTGACAAAGAGAAGAGCGTGGAGCCACTGCTCTGAGGCTGGGCACACATGTTTATGGACCCACTCGTCCTTGGTCACCATCAGACAAGAAAGGACACAGAGACTGATGTACCATTTGAGCATCAGAGGGGAGTAGGGGATGGTTATGACAAAGATAAGACAAGCAAATACAGTGAGTGTATCGATCGGATGGCCGATCCTCTCCCATAGCGGAAGGCCTCGTTTTAGATGGAAATAGTACTCATCAAAAAGGATAACGAGCATTTGGAGAATAAAGGGAACTAAAACTAAGTAGTGCATCTGATTCTACCTCTTTTCAAATAGGGCCCCTGAGATACTCAAGCCAGGACCAAAAGCCAAGCTGACGATGAGCTGTCCTGGCACGATATTCTCATCGTTGATTATTTTTTCCCATACATGAGGGAGTGTCCCCGAGGACATATTTCCACAATTATAGAGAATTTCTTGACTATGGGCAAACTGTTCATCTTTTAGCTCGAGCTTCTGAGCGATCTGCTCAATGATCTTGGGCCCTCCGGGGTGGATGGCGTAGACAGCTGATTTGAGCTCCAGAATATCTCTTCCCGATTTTTTCGCCAGTCTTTGGAGATATCCCTCTAGCTCCTTTCGAATACGTACAGGAACTTCCCGAGAGATCGACATCTGAAATCCCCAGTTTTGACAGTGCCAGGTCATATTATCTATCGACCCTTCGATGATCTCCTCCAAGACACCAAGAATAGTCAGAGAGCCAGGTTCACCAGAATGATCGAGGGAGTATTTGATAAACCCATCGGCAAAAAGGCTCTGCACAACAAGCTGCTCCTTCGAATGAAAACTCGGATTCATATGAATAGAGCTAAGCTCCGTGTGAACAATATCACTTGCTTCCTCATTCGCATAAAAGTGGCCAAGAGCCATTCGGATAGAAGGGATGGCTGCATAGCAGCCCATGTGATAGGCATGAGTCACCATTGTCTCTTTTCCCATGCCTCTAAGAGAAACGAGCTTTTGAGCGGGGCTAGGGGCCACATATCCTGTACAGGTCACATGAATGAGATGGGAGGGAAGGGGAGCGTTATCTGGATAGAACTCTTCGAAGATCTGTGAAGTTGTCTGATTGTATAGATCCATCCGCTTATCAAGATGGTACCCCTCTGGAGCATACTCAATATTGTAGATCTGCATCTCTTCCCAATTTCGATGGTTGCAGTCATCGAGAACAAAACCCCTCTTCTGAATCTTATTGCTTCCGAGCCCAATCTTAAAAAGGGTTTCTCTCAATTCCTCCGCAAACCCTTCCTCAGCAGAAGGGGCCTTTCCCTGAACATGGATGTGGGCACCCGCAATCCAGTCAAGCAGCGCCTCTTGCTTCGCTTCGTATTTCGGTCGGATCACAGTGAAGTTTTTTAGGCAGGGAGTCATGAATATTCCTTAGCGAAAGATCATTAAGACACCAATAACGATTAGCGTCACTGCAAAAATTCGTCGAAGAACTCGCCCACGCATTCGGTGCGCGAGCTTCACACCGATAGGTGCAGCAAAAATCGTAGTGATACCGATCAGTGCAAATGCCGGAAGATAAATAAACCCAATCGTATAGGGGATCTTTATCTCTCCTAAGCCTAAATAGAGATAGGCAAGAGCAGCGAACGTCGTGATAAACAGACTCATTCCAGCCGAAGTTCCCACTGCTTTCTTCGAGGGGTACTGATAGGCAATAAAGAGAGGAACCATAAAGGTACCCCCACCAATACCGAGCAGGCTCGAGAGAGAACCAATGCCTAAACCGATCCAGGTATAGAGTGTTCTATCAGGTCTCTTTACCTCTTCCTTCTTCTTTTTATGGAAGAGGACATAAGCACCTAAAAAACAGATAAAGAAGCCAAAGATGATCTCCAATATCACACTCGAGAGAAAATGGGCAATAAAAGCCCCTAAAAGACAGCCGAGAATGACACCGGGCATCATCGACCAGATAATGTCCCACATGACCCCACCCCTTCTATGGTGAGCAACCGTCGCGGATAAGGTGGTCAGGATCATCGATGCCAAAGAGGTTCCGATAGCCATATGCATCAAGTGAGGCTGAGGGAAGCCCAAAAGGGTGAAAATGAGAACAAGAGCAGGAACAGCCAAGACCCCACCGCTCATTCCCAATAACCCCGCTCCAATTCCTGCGATAATCCCTACGAGAAGATAAGCAAATATAGCAACAATTACCACTTAGATATCCTTACATCGACTTTGCACCACTAGTTGCCTCAAGGCATCTACCTTTTCTAGCAACACAAACGGACAATGAAACAAGCTCTTTTCGTCACATACTATCGCCCTGAGGAAATAATTGACAGACAAAGGTTCTAGGTAAAATACTGTCCTAAAAAAAATGTTTGGTTCATACTTTTTAGATAAATAAGGAGATCAATATATGGCAGCAACAACAGGGAGAATAGCGGGAGTAGAGCATCAGAAAGCCTTTATTCTTGGATTGCTGGCTAGCCTTGCCCCATCTGATCATGAGCAAAGAGAAGCTGCCATCAAAACCAGAGAAATCTTCCAAGTAGTTTCAGCAGCAATCCAGGCTATGCCTTCGGAAGAAGAATTAGCTGCATTAACAGCGAACCTAAAAAAATTGGCCCACGCATTGCCATCAGCTCAGGGAATTGACCAATCCACGGAATCAAAGGCCCCAGGTGGGGAGAAGGGAGCAATCGAAAAGGAAAAGCTATTTCTCATTCATGCTCGTACAGCTTTTGATCTCAAAGACTATTCCAAAGCAAGCAAGTTAGCGCTAAAAGGGCTAGAGATTTGTCCTGAGAGAACGCTAATCAGAGCTGACTTGTATCTAACTCGTGCCCATGCGCTAGCAGCAATGACTTATGACAATCCAGGGGACGCATATAAGCAAGCAAAGGAAGTACTCAGCGATGCATTAGGTGAATCTTTTGAAAATAAAGACAAAATGAGACTTCTTTCGGCACAAGGGATTATTTTTATATGCCATAGAGATAACCTGACCGAGAATTTTGAAAAAGAAAAGAAAATGGCTTTACTTGCTCTTAACGCAGCTATTGTTTTTGCCGAAGCAAAAGAGGATGAAACACTAGCAGATTTACAGGGGCTCCGAGAATCCATTCTTGAGGAAACGAACTGGGAAATCATTGAAAAAGCAGAAGGGGATTCCAGAAGAGGAGTTGGATCCTCTCCTTCGGTGACTGGTCAAGTAATTTCCTATGCAGGTCACGCCATGAGCGCTGTTTCCGATGCCTTCGAACAAAATGAGCTCCTATTCAAGGGATTGAAGCTCCTCGTCAAGCTTGCACTCTAAATTCAAGCCTGCCTATCCCTAATCCTCTAATTCCTTCAGAAGAAAAACATCTCCGAAAAAGAGCGCATGAAGGAGTATCTGACTCAGGGGAGAGGGAGACTTGGCGAGCGGTAATGCATCTTAGCCAGGTAAAAAGACCCAGTATGGTGAGTACTGCGAGTAGGCCTGCAACAAATTTCAGCGCTTTAACATCTTGTGTCTGGCTCCATCCACTCTCTAAATTCCAATCGGTCTCAATAAGTACTGCTGCAGCAAGGACTTGCACGAACTACTCTGTTTGTTTGGAAAGAGGGAATGGTAGGCTATCTTCTCGTTTTTATGAAGAGGGAAAGGGGAGAGACTGAAATTTGAGGGTTCTATTTTTCTTACAAATGTTGCATAAAATATATAACATATGGTAACAATTTTGGCGATTGGGCATACAGCCCAAATCATAAGGAGTATAACAATGAGTGTAAATCCAATACCCAATAACGTTGTTGATGTTGCTGCAGACGCTGCGGCCGCAGCACCAAATCCTGCCGTTGCAATAGCTGGCACGGTTGTTGCAGTTGCAAATACTGCGCTACGAGCTGGTGGACATAGGACAACAGGTGGATTCGTGACCCAAGGTAGCCATAGATCTCCCGGAACATGGTTGGCGCAGGGAAATCATAGGTCCGTTTTTGAATGGTTTAGTGGAGTGTCTTCACGAAATAAATAATAACAGCTCGGCGGCGAAGTGTTTATTCGCCGCTGTTTTTCATTTCATGGAATACTCGATTTGTATAGAAAGTGGCAATCTTAGGCTATCTTCTCGTTTTTATGAAGAGGGAAGGGGGAAATTAAAATTTTGGGTATATATTTTTCTTACAAACGTTGCATAAAATATATAACAGGTGGTAACAATTTTGGCGATTAGGCATGAAGCCCAAAACCTAAGGAGTATAACAATGAGTGTAAATCCAATACCCAATAACGTTGTTGATGTTGCTGTAGACGCTGCGACCGCAGCACCAAATCCTGCCGTTGCAATAGCTGGCACGGTTGTTGCAGTAGCAAATACTGCGCTACAAGCTGGTGGACATAGGACAACAGGTGGATTCGTGACCCAAGGTAGCCATAGCTGGCACGGTTGTTGCAGTAGCACATGGCGCGCTACTGATTTTCTGACCCAAGGTAGCCATAGATCTCCCGGAGAATGGTTGGCGCAGGGAAATCATTGGTCTGTTTTTGAATGGTTTAGTGGAGTGTCTTCACGAAATAAATAATAACAGCTCGGCGGCGAAGTTTTTATTCGCCGCTTATTTTATTTCGTGGAATACTCAGAAGGTTTGGAAAAAGCCGATGAGAGACTATCTTGTCTTTTTTATGAAGTGGGAAGAGAAGTTCGGTAAAAAAACCAATACTATCTGGTTCATCACTGCCTAAGAAAGCTTGAGGACATGATTAATAAAATTGAAGAGACGGACATTGTCAAAGATAGTCAGGTTTACTCTATTTCATGTTGCCATGTAAAGATATAATCAATAGGATCCTTTCCCTTCACTACCGCTGTCCTTGATTCACGTCCCCAATTTTGTCCCACTCCTATAGTAGAACAAAGTCCGGCTTGAAATAGTTCAGGATGGGTGGGCTCTTCTATATATAGATAATCCAAAACAAAATTACTTAATCTAGTTTCAGATGCACTCATTTCTCCGTTTAGCACGACAGAAGTTGCGTGCTTTTCCATCAATCTAACTCCAACTCCTAAAGAGAAATCCAATTTTTTCATCTGAAAGGAAAGATTTGGGAATTCAATGAATGCCGTTCGAGAGGGTAATTCATCCTTTTCATCTTGTTTGTGAATTACTCCTAACTTAATCCCAAAATTAAAAGATGTCATGTTAGCAACATCTAATGTTACTGATAGAAATGGTGATGTAGCCAGTATATTTCTCCTAGAATATAGTATACTCGGTAAGAACCTGATTGATTTTTATCTAATTTTATAGTTTATTTGATTTTTTAATTCCATTTATGTCTCGTCTATCACACATCATATTTCCAACTGATGCCATAATCAATAGGATCCACTCCCTGCACTCCGATAGAGAATGAAACATCTGACTTTTTTTCACCCGGTAGAAAGACGATAGAACAGTCGACTTGCTTTGTTGTAGGATCATCGGGCTTCGCTTCTAAGAGATAATTACAAGCTACTCGATTAACCTTAAATCCATCTAGACTAATTTCTGACATGATACAAGCCTCGCGTCCATCCATTACTAAGTCTCCATAACCATAAGAGAAATCCATTTTTTTCATCGTACTGGAAATACTTGGAAAATTTAAAAATGCCATGTTAGAGGTTCCATCTTCTTCTGTCTTAACTACACCTAATTTAATCCCAAGATTATAGGGGGCTTTGAGAGACGTCCATAGTGTTGCCGCAAAGACAGGTGTCGTAGCCATAATATTTTTCCTGATTTGATGTGGTAATAAGATTTTCCAGACTTCTAAATCGAGAATGGAACACATCGGAGATATTTTTCAAGGGAGTTTTTATGTACCGTCCAAGAGCTTTAAAAAACGAGCGGGGAGGGGAGAACAGCTGAGTTTTTATGAATTTGGAAGGGGGGCCCTTTCCGCCTGAAATGCTCATTAAACTCGTATGAGGGGTATCTCATCGCCATCGCTTTGATCAGAAAGCTCTGAATTGTCCCGTGGAAATTCGCGAAGATAGATTGCAGGGGGACAACAACAATCTCGTATTAGACAAGCGAGCAACACAAGATTGGCAATGAAAGCTATTGTCGCTGACACAACTGCGATTGCAATGAGGTCCTCGTCCTCGGGTAGACCATCATTATGAAGGTCCATTGGGTACCCATTTGCGTCTGGTAGGTTGGAGTTTTCATTTTATCCACTCTCCTTGTTTTTATGAAGAGGGAAGGGGGCACTCCCTATGGCTAGACAGATTTAGAACGTCTGATAATATATGTTATGTTGCATTGCGAGGAAAGATACTATTGACTATTCTGACTCCAACAAGGAGCCATCATGGAATACGAGATCATAGAAAAAGGACCGATGCAGATCGTCGGCATCTCCACCCGCACAACGAACGAGAATAACCAAGCACAGAGGGATATCTATCGCCTCTTGGAGCGTTTCCATACCTCCGGCGTGATTCAAGAGATCCCAAACAAAAAAACCGCCGACATCATCTGCCTATACACAGACTACGAAAGCGATTTCACGGCCCCCTACACTTACATCGCGGGCTTTAGCGCCCTGCCAACAGAGACGCTCCCTAAAGGGCTCGTATCTGCCCATGTGCCAGCATCTCGGTATGCTCTTTTCCATTTATCCGGTAAATACCCGGATATTCTCATTCAAGCCTGGCTATGGGTCTGGCAAAGTGAGCTAGAACGGACCTACACTGGAGACTTTGAGGTTTACCCCAAGGAGTTCCACCCAGTCAGCAATCCGGTCTTCGATCTTTATGTCAGTATCAAGTAAGCCTTTTCCATCTCAACACCAATAGTCATTGCAAAAAATTGCTTGGATAAGCAAAAATTTTATTCGAATAAAGGCAATCCTTTTAATACGGAGGAGGAATAGAAAGTATTGAGTACTAGTAGCATAGCCTCCTCTCCCCTTTTTTCTCTACCGAATTTCTCTCTAAACCTGGAAGGAGTGGAGCCCACTCCGGAGCACTACAAGCAAGCGAAGTTCATCCAAATCGCCACATCCGTCGTAAAAATCGCTGCAGGCTCTTACCTCCCCTCAATTTTGGGGTCCTCGGTTACGGGGGCTCTGGGCTCTATAATCCCCGAGTGGGCCAGCTGGACCTCTTTCGTAGGAAGTACCACTGTGAACCTAGCTGGAAAGTGCTTCATAGCCAATGGCACGATCGATTTAGTCCTGTTTGGACTCATTCCCCTTCTCTCACAGCTCCCCTACTATGCTCAGCCTCCGAATAAGCTGACCTTTGGTCAAAAACTCGTTACCTGGTTTTACTATCCAACAGAGAGAACTCCAAACGGAGATCGAGTGCCTATCGCCGTTCGTGCCATCCGCTACCCCGGTGAAATCCTCAATGCCTCTCTCTCTTGTTTTGCAAAGTATTTCTCTCTAGCAAAAATCGCTCTGAAATTCGCCTACGGTAGGCAAACTCTTATGGAGCTTAGCAGCCACTCTCTTGCTAAGGAGTTTTGGGTATTTCCCGAACTGAAGCATTTGCGGCTTGTTAACTCCTTACAAATGGTAATCGATTCTGTATCTACTGAGTTGAAGACTTATACTGAGGAAAGAGTCACTCTTGATCCAGAATCAGGTGAAATCACAGAAAGCCCTCAATTGCTTTCTTGGCTCCAAAAAAAGCTCTTAGACTACGTAGAAGTACTCGGCATGGAACTGAAAAACAAGTTCGGAGAGACAAAGAAAATCATGCACCTTCTCTGCGCCGCTCTGAAGTCTACCGAAACCTGTCTCAATGCTTTAAAAATATTGGCGAACACTGGCAGCAGGAAAGTTGCAGACCAAGAGCGATTAAAAAAACACTTTCTCACTTCTCTAGGGAAAGGAACATCATTTGAGAAATATAGAAACAAAGTCTATGAAAAATTCATCTCCACCTTTTCTCCTCCTCCCCCAGAATGGTTCCCCACTGCATATGTCCGATCCTTTTTTGCCCAATGGCTCGTTGCTCCTGTCTTTTCCAGCCATATTCCTAGTCTCAAAGATCTCTCAGAGAAAATCTCAGAGGAATATCCTTTGCTCTCCAACGAAGTTAAAGAACTCGAACATCTTTTCCTTAGCTGCTTAGAGCCGATGCTCTATTGTGTTCTCGACGATGTGTTAGATGAAATCGGCTCTACAGAAACCAAGTGGGCATATAGGAAAAGAGTGAGTATAGATGGCCTTCCGTCTATTTTAGATGAAAGACGAATGCTCTTATTGACCCAAATCCAACATATCGATGAAGAAGGATCCAAACATCCCGCTTTGAAATGCCTTTCTTGGCTTTTGGAAACACTCACAATCATCCCCACTCAAAGTTCTCACAAAAGTGAATTGGTCATTCGTTTGCAGCGAGTAGATGCTTCTTTCAAAGCTTCTGAAGATCTCAAGCAAAACGCTGGGGAATTATCACCTGATGAGCTCCACGAGCTATTTGATTTAGGAATCAGAGAGCTCTGTGTAAATTTCCTCGACTTCCTCGCCAAGAATATTGAGGACCTTGTGACCATTACTGAAGACGAACTCGCTAACTTCCTTACTGGAGATGAGCATGAGATTGAAGCGCGAGGTCCACTCGGAAAACTACTAGCCGGTTATATTAGACTGAATCAAAAAGCCGACTGGTTCATCTATCAAAAGGTTTCCAGTCTGATTCTCCATTCTTCTGATCAATTGAATGCGCAGAAAAGGCTTCTTGGGCTTCTCATCACTTTCATAAAAAATGACATTATTTCCGAACTCTCTTTTAAAGAGTTATCCGAAGCCATCGCGCTTGTTTTCGAAGCTCAATTCAATGAAAAAGAGAAATTTGTCGTACTCGAGACAACATAAGCGATCAATAATGCTCAGAGCTTCTTCAGTGTAGCAATGACAATCCTAGAGGGAAAAGACAGAGACCCATCTTCTCTCTCAATTGGGAAGCTAAGCTCCTCTTTTAGTTCAGAGTGGAAATACTTCAAAACAAATGAGCAAAGCTCCTCA
This sequence comes from Chlamydiota bacterium, assembly GCA_011064965.1. GTDB lineage: Bacteria > Chlamydiota > Chlamydiia > Chlamydiales > Rhabdochlamydiaceae > Sacchariniichlamydia. Next base: position 21,958 of record JAAKFS010000016.1, on the reverse strand, counting down.
CGGCTTGAAAAAGACGCCATATGGCCCTTTCTCTCACAATGAAGAATCTCGAATCCCAGAGATCTTGCCAGTTTTCTGAATTCCCCCACTTCGAGAAAATTTGAAGAATCTTTGACCAGAAGATCAAATCCCGATCTCTTTGGATAGAAAAAAATGAGCAGCTCCTCTCCTGGGCTAAGCATCTGCGAGCGCTCAGTAAGAAAAGATTTCACGTCCACTGGGAAAAGTCCTTCCTCTCCATCAGTTAAAGACTTCTCTTGAATCAACTGACTTGCCTGTGTCCATAGCTCTCGAACTTGCTTTTCATAGCAAGACGTTATCGGTTCCATGAACAAAAGACTAAGAAAAATTAGGAATCCAATCATACGATTAGGATTCCATAAACTGTCTTAGCTTTCAAATACAAAAAAGGATTCTATTTTTATAAACTATAAAAATAGAACATTAAGACAAGGAATTCTTGCCTCCCTAGTTCCTGAGAATAGGAAGACAAAGACAAATATTGATAGAGAGCGAGTCCTCTTCTTATCCAAATCAATTTACCCACAAGCTGTGGGGAAATTAGAGGGCATCCCTCGACATTCTCTGGGGACACAATCCAGTCTCGGAAGGGAGATCACTAACTTTCACGAACGGCTTTCAAAATCCCAGTCAAGAAGGCCACTCTCTCCGAGCTCTCATTTCGATAACTTAAGACTTAAAAAATATTAGGAATCCAATCATATATATAGGATTCCATAAATCGCATTAGCTTTCAAATACAAAAATGTTTCCATATTTCTATTAATCTATAAAAGATATAATAGAAGGCCTGTTTTAGAATATTTTAATTATGAATAATAACATAGATTACCTGGCTCATAAAACCTACGTGCCTCCTTACTATCATAGGCAGTATGAACAGGATATTCCTACGGACTCTAGAGCAGATAGTAGTGACCCATCCTATCTTGGGACAGCTAAGAGGACGGCTCTCATTGCACTCCCCTTCCTTAGCCTCTATCGCCCTTTTGCTTCTGCCATAGCGACAACCATGGGGAGTATCCGAGTTGTTTCCCATCTATCAAGTGGTGTACATGCCGCAGCTACTGAGAAGAGCCTCGAAAAATGCTCCTACGAGGTTATGCAAATAGCCCTCGCAAGTCTTGCCCTTGCAGGAACTCTTCTGCATTTCAGACTCGGTCTATATCTCACGACATTAGCTGATATGATCTCCAATCTCTATCAGCTGGTAGGAGACCTCGTAAAAGGCGAATTCGATCAGGCATTCGAAGAGTTTCTGCAAGGGGTAGGGAGCTCTCTTTACCTTGCGATCATGATCCTTGGCTCATTAGAAATCATTCTCGCTTCCCTTCTTATCCAGGCAACAATTTCTTTTTATCAATCCCGTAAGGAATGGAAAAATGGGAGAATTCCCGAAGTGATCGCAAAATCTCTAATGGGGATGATCCGGCTCTACCAAGCGAATACCCAATTCCAGCTCATCCAAAGGAGAAATTTCCTTCTCAAACTAATGAAATACAGGCGTCTTGAAGAGAGGATCGCTAAGGGTAAGAAAATCCAGTCTCTCTATCGTCATCCTCTAGTTGCTCTTGCTTCTGAGATTGAAAACAAGAAAGTTGTTCTCGTCGATTCTGAAGGAAATGCAATCGATGTTCACGCTCATCTGCATGCCCTAGGAGAAAAACAGATCAAGAGCAAATCGTTTGACAGCCATCCCCTCTTTGCTCTTGCTTCGCAGATCGACAGTAGACAGGTCATCCTTGTGGATGCTGAGGGAAATGAAATCGATTTCGGCTCTCACTTTCATGGGTATGGGAAAGAGCTGGTAAAAGGAATGAATATCTCTCTTAGAAAAAAGGATGGAATGATCGAGCTTGACTTCAAGGTCAATCACGTTTTTCGCGATCGATTGCAAAAAGTGATCGAAGAAATGCAAGACTATTCTTCCGCCGAGACCAAAGAGCTATTAAAAATGTTGGGCTCCCATGCAAATGATATTTCGATTCATGAGACCCATGATGGGAAAATGGATATTTACGACTCGGAATACTATATTAATATTGCGAACTTAGGGACCGTTTCAGTGGGGGCTGTAAAAGAGTATCCCAATCTTTATGATCGGGTCACTATTCAAATGAAAGAGGGAAAAACTCTCTACGATTTTCATGAACTTCTCTCTTTTCTAGATCTTGAAAACGCTCTCGAGCAGTCCTCAAAAGAGGATATCGAGAGAATGAAACTCGGTCACCTCTTTCACATATTTAGTCCACAAGAAGCGACTACCTTGGAACGCTCAGAAACCTTCTTTGAAATCCCTGTTGATCAGCTCAAAGAAACAATGCTTTCTCTCTCCCCCGAAATGGAAAAGCGGTTCGATACTTACCTAGACAAAATGGAGCTCGGAGAAATTCTTCCTGGAAGAATGCGCTATGAAGTCAAGGGACTCGCCGATGAATTGCGCGAGCTCGGCGCAACCGGGCTCACAGCTGCTCTTACGGGATCATGGGAGGAAGAAGAGCAATACAAAAGAACCGCATCGATACTTAAGATCGGAATGCTTTCTTCAGAACTTCGCAATGGAAACGGACTGGCAAAAAACGGTCTTTCAGCTGGTGCTGACTTCTATACCGGAGCAGCAGATAGTGTGTTCACCCAGCTCGTCACCAAGAATATTTCCAATTTTGGTGAGTGTTATTATTTTGGAAACATCCGTTTTCTCTTCTCGTTAGATGCAGTTGAATCAGGCACCTACCAGTATCATGAAGACAACTTTGGCAGTCGAAGAATCGGCGAGGATTGGTTTTTCCTTGATAGCTATCTTTCCCGACCCAACATCGTTGATTTCGTTAAAGAGGAAAATCGATACTTCAGTGGTGACAATGAAGTCATGATCAAAGAACGGATTCCCCCTAGCCTCATCGAAGGAATTATTGTGCCAGAAGACTCGATCAGATCGGATCTATTGGATCATTTGCGCCAAGTGAACATAGTGGAACTCGATTCCTTAGGAAATGAGACGATCCTTGGCAATCCGGTGGATAAATTCATCCAAGTGCAGAAGCCAGTCTTTCCCTGGTATGATGACTTTTTCACGATTCCGGAAGAATAACCTTCTTGAGATTTAGAGACCTTCTCTGAATTAAACTAGGCAGCTATTCTCCTCAACATCAGCCGAATCATTCACAAGTACAGCATCGAAAAGGTGCTCCCACTTTTGATCTGACAAGTCACTTGGATAGGGCTTTCTATTCATCTACCCTCTCCATTTATGGAGCCTGCTTTAACCTTGCAAAATTTTCACAATCCCTGTAACTCAAAGATAGACTAGACCTATCTAAAGAGATTGTTCATGAACCTTACAAAATGTTCCAAGATTTGCTTGGAATTCATGAATGTTTGTGACCGATAAACGTTTGATTGTTGTGGAGAAGCATGTGAGGCATGCGCAATGGAGGGTGAAAAACATAACAAACGCTTATGCGAAGAATGTGCTGAGATTTATAGGAAAATGCAAGAATTGCTGTAAATCTTGTTTCTCAATAGTTGGAGTATTATGACTATTGACATAGTATTTTGGAGTGTTTTTATCAGATGCTTATAAATTTTGTTTTTTCTGTCTTGGCTCTACTTTCTTTTTCGGGATGTATGAGATATTCAGTCCCTATGAAAACTTCATGTCATCCAGCATTTCCCTGTGGAGAGACCTCCAACATAGAATTATCCTCTATCCTTGATATTACCGAGGAAAATCTTCCAGAAGAGATTGAAACAAACGACAATCATCACATGGATCATTAAAATGGTGATAAGTAGAAAAATTAAAAGATTCTTTTTTTTCTCTTTGATGATTTCAGCACTTACTATGGGGGGATGTGGAAAAATCGACACAAATCCTGAACTTTCATTCATAGAGATTCAAAAAGATGTGACAGAACTTACGGGTCATGATGTTTGTTGGAATAACTCTTTAGAGGAATGTGACTTTTCGGATTGCCTTATCAACATATTAGAAAACGGATTAAATTCCGAACTAGCTGTATATATAGCTCTTTTTAATAACAGGAATCTTCAAGCTATATATGAGAACTTAGGAATTGCTAAAGCCCAACTCGTTCAAGCAGGGCTTTTGAAAAATCCTATTTTTTCTTTTTCTTATAGATTTTCTACAAAATCAGCAATAACAGATCTCATTGATATGAGTTTACTTCAAAATTTTTTGGACATAATATTAATCCCATTAAAAAAGAAAGTAGCACGAGAAGAATTAGAAGCAACAAAAGCGATGATCACTACTCAGATTTTAGATATTATTGCTCAAACGAAAATTGCTTTCTACATTTTACAGGCAACAGAGCAAATACGGCATTTAAAAAAAGAAGCTCTTCTATCTGCAGAGTTATCCTATGAGGTTGCTTTGCGTCTACGCAAAGCAGGAAATATAAAAGATCTTGAGCTATCTCAAGAACGCTCGTTGTATGAACAAATAAAATTAGAAGTTGCATCATTAGAAATTGAAGTTTTGCAAGCGAGGGAAAAGCTAAATGTACTCATGGGATTATGGGGAAATCAAATTAATTGGAAATTTTCCTTCAATTTACCTGAAGTCCCTTTGAACGAAGAGAATTTAGATGATATAGAAAATTGTGCCATTGCAAGCAGCATTGATCTTCACCTTTCTTATAAAGATATGCTAGCAACAGCAGCAAAGCTAGGAATTGATACATCCAGACTTGTGTTTCCTCAGATAGCTGCTGGTCCCAGCATCCAGCGTGATGAAGGAGTTTGGTATGTTGGACCTGCTTTCGCTTTGGCGATCCCTTTTTTCGATTTTGGCCAAGCAAATGCAGCGGCGGCACAGGCAGAAATATTGCGTCAGTGGAATCATTATACTGCTTTGGCTGTTGAAATTCGCTCCTCAGCTCGCTCAGTGAGATTTAATCTACTCAATGCACTTCGCCAAGCTCAATATTTGAAGCAAGTAATTATCCCTTTAGCGGAACAAATTACTTCTTACACTCTACTTCAGTATAATGCGATGCAACTTGGTGTTTTTACTTTGCTTATAACAAAACAAATAGAAATTAACAAAAAGATTCATGCAATCGAAACACAGAGAGATTATTGGATTATCAAGACAGAGCTTGAAACGCTGTTGAATGGGCATATGATGCAAAAAAACAGCTCCAAATGGGTTAAGATGGAGAAAATGTTTTAGAAGATGATGAACGTAAAATATTTCGCATGTTTCCTTGTCACATTCTTTCTAGCCTCACATTTTGTGAATGTGAATTGGTTTTCCCTGCAGACAATATTAGCTCCTAAACACTCTGGCCCCCCAAGGCCATGGGCTGCAGCTGCAAAGAAAAATCTACCTCCTGGAGAACCCGGAAAAGACTTTACTCCAGCGGTTGTTCCCAATGGAGTCAAAGCAGAATATCGAATCATAGATGGCGTAAAGGTTTTTCATCTAATTGCAGAACCAATCGAATGGGAGATTGCAGAAGGGTTAATTATACATACTTGGGGGTATAACGGAACAGTTCCAGGTCCTTTAATTGAAGTTGCTGAAGGAGACAGAGTTCGTATTTACGTAACCAATAAGCTTCCTGCACCAACAACTGTTCATTGGCATGGAGTTCTAATTCTTTGTGGTATGGATGGTGTTGCGGGATTGACACAGCCTGCTATTCCACCAGGAGAGACTTTCCGATATGAATTTATTTTTCCCGATTCTGGAACATTTATGTACCACCCTCACTTTGACACAATGGTACAAGAAGGAATGGGATTGAATGGGATGATTCTCGTACATAAGAGAGAGCCGAATCCGAGTAAGCGACCAGACCGAGACTTTGCAATCATGCTTCATGAATGGACTGTTGAGGTTGGCACCTCCAAACCAAACCCTTTTGAAATGACTGATTTTAACATTCTGACGATGAATGGAAAGGTCATGCCAGCAACCGAACCACTAGTAGCAAAACTTGGAGACACTGTCTGGATTCGGTATGGCAATTTAAGCGCCATGGATCACCATCCCATTCATTTACATGGATATTCCTTCAAAATTATCGGATCCGACGGTGGATGGGCAAAGGATAAATCAGTACTTCTTCCAGAGACAACAGTACTTGTTGCAACTGGAGCTGCTAAGGTCATTGAATTTTTAGCAAATAACCCAGGAGATTGGGTTTTCCACTGTCATATGACGCATCACATCATGAACCAAATGGGACATGGACTTACAAATATGATTGGAATGGAAATTGGAGATTTAGATGAAAAAATCCGCAAGCTTATTCCTGGATATAAGACTTTGGGTACTACTGGGATGAAAGATATGACAAAATCTGGAATGCCTATTCCCCCAAATAGTATTCCCATGCTCGGATTTGATGGACAGTTTGGGTCAACTGTCTTGGGCGGGATGGCAAATATTTTAAGAGTTCGCGAAGGCATCACAACTTATGAAGATCCTGGCCCCTACCAGTTTCCAAATGGGACTGTTGCCGAGTCTGTGACAAAGAAGGAACTCAAAGAAAATGGCATACAGATTGAAAATTAACGAGCTAGAGGCCCTGATTTATGGGAGCAACTCCCACCACCAGGATCCCTCTGCGCCCGCCTTCAGAAGCCGGATAAACCCCATCCCTTACATTTCGTTATTTTTGGGCTTGACGTGTGTGACCACTTTACCGCATTTATCGAGGATAAGGATAGTTTAACCCCCTACAAGGAGAATACCATGAAGTTATCTACTAGTTCTTTTGCAATTTTACTGATCATTGCAACTTCTTTGTTTGCAGCCTGTTCGAATAAAAAAGGATGCAACTGTACTGATTGCAAATGTACCCCAGAATCTCATTGTGGGTGCTTATCAGAAAAAGGCTGTTCCTGTTCCAATAAAGCTTGCTCTTCCGGGAAAAAAAGCAATAGTGGTCCTAACAATTATCAACGCAAATGAAAATAGATGGGAAAAGTGACGAATTCGGTCCAAAAATAGTTATTTTTCCCATTTTCTTTATCCAAAACTGAATTAAAGAAAAGACGAATGGCTCATGATGATCGAAGAGGATTTGTAATTTCGTACTGAAACATAGAAATACTCAGGAATCTAAATCGATTTTTTTCAATCATCAGTGATGATCATGAACATGCTTTTTTTCAGTTATCTGAAAACGCTTAAGTATAAATCGATCTGTAGGATTTTTTTCAAATTGAAGTATCTGTTTAATCGTTAATTGATTTTCATCTTCATTATCTGTGCAATATTTTTCTGTGAGTCGGTATCTTTTGTAGAATTTATATGGTTTTTCATTCTTTGCATAATAAATATCTAGTGTTTCATCAGACAAAAACCTCATCAATGGGTGTGTAAGTGTAGGATCAATCATGCCAGTTTGGTTTGGGGATAGCAGGATTGCCTCTACACCTTTTGGATCAACAATCAATATAGTTTGATCATCATCATTCGAAATAGTAATAGGACAAGGATATAGGGAAAATGATGCTAAAACTGTACCCAACACTAATAAAAACTTCATACCAACCTCCAACTTAATCCTTTCTAATGGAAAAATCAAAGCGAAAATTATTTTTCACTTACAACAAGTCTTACAGATATTCACACACTCTTTGCAGGCTTCAACACACTTTTTACAATGTTCATCATCGTGCTTGCTACATTCATTTATACATCTCTCACAAGCAGAAGAGCATAATTTACAGAGTTCTTCACATAAGGGGGAATTCCGCGGCATAAAACGTATGCATAGAGAACAAATATCTAAGCAATCACGGCACACTTTTATGCATTCTACTGTGCTTTCTGAACATTTACTAATGCAGGTTTCGCACGCTACGATACACTTGCAACAAGTCTCTACACATCCTGAATCAAGATCACAGATTTTCATAAAAATTTCCTCATATATCAGTTAAGAACACTATTCAAGAGGTAAGCTATTATTTAATTTTTTTCCAGCCTTTTGGAATTATCCCTTTGAACCTCCCTCGCCTAAAGGCGAGGGAGGTTCAAATTTGTAACTGTTACTGGTTATTTTGGTGGAGAAATGACCTTCGGGCTTTTTCATCTGCTTCCATAGTTCTTCTATCGTTACTGTTCCAGTTGATTATTCATGTGTTTTGTTTCTCTTTTAAGTGCAAAGATTTTCCAAGAGACATAGATGGCGGGAATAGCGAAGCGGCGGCATCTTCTTTCCCGCACCTCGTCTTTGAAAATAAATTACTTAAGACCAATAGACCCAAGAAAACGGCACCTCTGCAAAGAGATCTGCAGCGTTGAGAACTTTCCTCTTCCCTAAAACCTCCCCAAAGAAGACTCCCCTCCCCTCCCCCAATGCTTTTGGCAGGTGGATCGCCGTACTCCCCCACTCCCCTAGACTAGAAAAGAAGCGGACTCCCGCGACAAGGCAGACCTCTTTACGGAAGGTGCGCAAATAGGCCACAATATGCTCCTTTTGAGGACCTGTCACCTTAAGAGGGATGTACCTCCCTTTAAGAAACAATTCCCTATGCGCAGACCGAAAATGCAGCGCTCTTTGATGGAGAAAGAGCTTAGGTCCCATTGTTCCCTTATGGAGCTCCTTTTCAAGTTCCTTGAAATTTACGGGCTTTCGATTGTCGGGATCGACAAGAGTGTAGCGATTCGTTTCACACCCCTCATAGATATCGACAATACCTGGAGCGCCCAGATGAAGCGCACTTGCCGAAAGACTATTGAGCTGTCCATATTCCGCTACCTTTTTTTGGAAGGGAGCAAACGCCTTCAAAAAAGGGCTTCCTTTTTTCAGGATTTCCCTTAGAAAATCCTTAACCGCTTTTTCGTATAGCTCATCGGGATGGCGCCAGGAAGTATAGACCCGCGCTTCTTTCAAAGACTTTTGAACCACGACCCAAAGACGCTCAAAAGAAGGACTACTTGGCCAAGCGCCAAGAAGAGTTTGATAGAGGGCATATTCAGCGTTGCGATCGGGAAAAAGCTCTCCATCAATGGAGGTTTTGTGGTAGCGATTGAGCTTTTCCCATCGAAGAAGGGCTTTTTCCCACTCTCCGGGCATTTCAGAGAGGACACAGAGCTGCATCCGGACGTCCATACTCCGCTTCGTATCATGAGTGGAGACGCCGAGAAGACCCAGTGGCCATTTCTTTTGTTTATCGATGCAAAAGTGATGGAACTCATCCGAGGTGACGCCGAGGCGGCTCGGCTCAGAGCCCACTTCATTGAGAGCAAGTAGGCGATTGTAATTGTAGAGAGTAATATCCTCAAAGCCCTTGGCCATGATCGGCGCTGAGAGCTGTTGGAAACGCATGATCCAATCCCGTAGGGTAGGAGTGTCGAGTGTTAAAAAGAGGACTTCCTCGAGAAGATCAAAAGCGCGTGGTTCAATCTCTCGATTTTTGCTGCGCGCCAGAGAAAGGGCCTCTTCGAGATAAGGCCTGTCTCTTTCGGGAACCTCTCCCTTTGGGCGGATGTAGGTCCGGTAAACGGGAAAAGTAGCAAGCACTTCATAGAGGGCTTTCAGGATCTCCCCTTCGGCGAGATCGGCAAAGGGAGCCAATGTAGATGTGAAGGTGTAAAGTCTTTTGCAAAGGGTCTTGATATCCCCTGCCATTTCAGTGCTCATGTAGAACTTTTTCTTTTGGTAGAGCATTTCAGAAAAAGGCTCTTTTACTCCTGTGAACGCTTGATAGGTTCGGCTTAAAGCCTTCTCTTTTTTTGCAAAGATCCCGGTGAGGATATTCCCGAACTCATATCCGACGGTTCCCTCAACCTTCCAGTTAGATGGGAGCTCTTCTTCCCAGCCCAAGATCTTTTCCACGACGATGAGCCCCGAGTGTTTCTTGCGAAGGCGATCGAAGTAGGTTTTCGGGTCATAGAGTCCATCAGGGTGATCGATCCGAAGGCCATCAATTTTCTTTTCTTCGAGGAGCTGGAAGACCCACTTGTGATGGGCCTCAAAGACCTTGGGATCTTCGATACGAAGGCCGATGAGCTCATTGATGTTGAAAAAACGGCGGTAGGAGGTCTCATGTGCGGACATGAGCCAGTGGATAAGCCGATAATGTTGCCTTTTTAGTAGCTCCTCTAAAGAAAGAGAGGGATCGTAGCTATTGGGATCTAAGGGGAAGACTTGCCCCCCATATTGGATCCCCTTTCCATCTTCTGTTAGGGAGATCTCGTTTGCTTTGAGAGTCTCATCAAGTGAAGATCCGAGAATCGGAATGCGGATTTTCTCCTTGGTCCAGTCGATGTCGAAAAAAGAGGCAAAGGGGGAAGCTTTTCCTTTTTGCAAGACATCTTGCCACCACCTGTTGTCCCCCTTAATTCCCATGTGATTGGGGACGATGTCGGCAATATGGAAAAGGCCATGCTCATGAACCTTTCGGCAAAAGAGCTCATATTCCTTTTTTGTTGCTAAACCAGGGTTGATCCTATTTGGATCGACAATGTCATACCCATGAGGGCTAAAAGCCGCAAAGTAGGGTGAGCAGTAGATCCCTTCCACGCCGAGCTCTTTGAGATAAGGCAAAAGCGAGGTCGCATCAGGGATACGAAAATCCTCATTCAGTTGCAAACGGTAGACCGATGTCGGAGGCTCTCTCAACGGTTTGCCTCCCGGACAAGGCCCTCGATTTTTTTTGCAAAACTTTTAGCTAACATAAGCTCTTCAACGTAGAGGTGCATCCTCCAGTTCCATTGGTAGAGGGGGTCTGCGGGATCATTGATCCGCTCTTCAAAAGGATCTGGGAACTTGATCGCATCACTTAAGGCAAAGAGATCCTGCAGAAGAAAGAGGGCAAAGCGGGCCTTGGAGCGTAAGTGCGCTGAGATAATCTCTTCTGCAAGTGACTCTGTCAGCTCTTCAGGGGGATCACCATCATGCCCCAAAATCTGGTTGTAATAGCGTTTGGTCCTCTCTAAGTCTTCTTCCCACCAGCTGCGCAAAGGGGCTGTGTCATGATTGGAGGGCATGCAAAAGCATCTCTCTGGAAAATCCTTCGGATGCTCAAACTCAAGAGCAAAACTCTTGGGCATCCGCTGGACATGGGTATTCAGAAGATCTAGCTCTTCGAGCACCCTGCCTACACAAGCAGGGATGACACCGATATCTTCTGCACAAATGAGCATCCCACTCCCCTTTTTCATTGCGAGGAGTTTCTCTTTTCCCTTTTCTTCCCAGAGCTTTTCCTGCCTTTCAAGGTAGTAGTGATCAAAGAGCTCGAGGATTTTTTTTTGCTCCTGTGTATTTAGGGCCTTAAAGGAAGCGGTGCTCTTTAGATCAATTCTCGGATGGTAGGCATCCTCTCCCTCTTTCAAAAAAAGGCGGTTTTCAATCTCTTTAAAATAGGGCTTTCTTTTTTGTGGGGATCGGATTTTCCTTTCCACCTCTCTTTGGCTCTTAAAGCGAGCTCCTTGATGGGGCTCTATAAGCCTGTTGATATCCGTGAATCCATGGGATGCGAGTTCTTTCTCCGTGAAAGGAATTGAGGGATAAAAGCGTCCCATGAGTCCCCTCACCTCTTCTACGGGCACCTCCCACAGACGAAAATAGCCAAGAACGTGGTCGAGGCGCATCACATCGAAGTATCGATCCATCCATTGAAGGCGAGAGGTTAGCCAGAAGAAATTTTCCTCTTTGATCTTCTCCCAGTCATAAGCTGGAAATCCCCAATTTTGTCCTAAATCATTATAGAAATCGGGAGGCGCTCCAATGTGCCTGTTCCAGCGAAAATAACGGGAAAAACGCCAAGCTTCTACGCTACTCGGGTGAACCCCAACGGGGAAATCTCCCATCAGCTGAATTCCCTTTTTTTTTGCATAGCGAACCACTTGTCGGAGCTGCTTATCGAGGTGATACTGCACAAAAAAATAGAATTGCGCCTCTTGTCTGCAGCAGAGCTTTTGCGCCAATTTGTCACTATACTCAGCCTCTTTCCCCCAAATGCGGAAGTCACTTGTTTTATATCTATCCCGCAAAAGACAAAAGGCAACATAGGGGACGAGATGTTCGACATTTTTTTTCAAAAAAGTGGCAAAGGATTTTGTGGAAAGGTCTTTTGCCCCACGGATTTTGAAGATCTTTTTTAAGAGCTGCTTCTTTGCTTGATAGGTTTGAAAATAGTCAAACTTTGGATGATTGAGATCCTTAGCTACCTGAGCGATCTCTTTCTCCAGCTCTGGAGCTAAAGATGAGAGATTCAGATAAATGGGATGCAGCGTAAAGGCAGAGAGGATCGAGTAAGGGTACCCATCTCCTGCCGTTTCTGTCATCGAAGTGTCATTGATGGGTAAAATACAGATCGTCCCAAGACCTGCCATTTCGGCCCAATCAATCAGGGGGATCAGATCGAGAAACTCTCCACCTCCACAGCCCTTTTTGGAGCGGAGGGAGAAAATGGGAATACTGACGCCGGCGCCTCTTGCATGCATACGCCCCACTCTATGAAGATTTTTTTGAAAAAGCAAGAGGATAGACGGGAGATTTTATTAACAGTGAATGGAAAATCAAGAGGGCGATTTATCACGATCGGGGGCCAGAGCGGGGGCCAGAGCGGGGGCAAGGGATGTCAAAGCTCCCGCCGAACATCTTGAACACTCGGATTGCAAGAATCGCTATTTTTTCAGCAATAGTTTCTAGGACTCGGGTCGCTAGTCCAGTGTCTGTATTTTCTCGAGAACTGATATTACTCACTCTACCCCTTAATGCAAACCAGGATGATTCCGATCCAGAGTCTGGAGCCTCAGGAATCTCAACTTTGACTACTTTTCGACAATTGGGACAAGTAGTGCTCTGTTCAAGCCACTGGCTGATGCATTTCTCATGAAATACATGATGACAGGGCAACGTCCTCTTCTTCTCTTGCTCTTGGACTTGTTCCTGCCCCGAATCTGTTCGTGAACTCACAAAGTCCTCCAAACAAATCGTACATGAATTGCGTACCGTAGAGGTTGCACTCATTTCGCGTCTCCTTCAACAGTTAGAAATAGTATATACAAATTATACAAAAAAAGCATCCGTATAATGCTTTAAGAATGAAATGCATCAGAATAATTTTACATAGAACACTCTCAACCAAGAAAAGAGTGATCAGTTAGGAATCCCTCGAAAAACGATGTTGAGTGCATCGCTGAATTCTTCTAGAGCATCTTGGAATTCTTCCAGATCCTCCACCTCAATCGCATTTTTCTTTATCCAAATACCCACATCGACGACAAATCGATCACGGCTCATCTGCTTGATATTGAGGCTACATTCGACATACTGGTTACAATATTCCAAATTCCTCTCTTCAAAATCTTCAGGAAGAAGGGCATCGAGGAGTTGGACCTCTATTCGTTCTTCTGCATTGAAAGGAAAGGGAAGAGCGAGGGGAGCTTCCCTATGAGGGGACGACTTTAATTCACCGACCCAAGAAGCATGGCAAGATAAAATAAAGAAGAGCATTCCCTCTTCACTCCCAAGTTCTTTTCCAAACCCTTCGATCAGATAGGATGCGATTGTGTGAATGGTATTTTTCTCGAGTTGATCTTCAACAATAGGTCCATAAGTGCATCTTGCCCCATCGGAAGAACTGCCATATTTTTTTTCGCAATCGAGACGGATATTCCGAATTCCTGCTTCCTTAAAGGACATTCGGGCTCGATCGGCATCTTTACCTCGAGAGGTGATCTCAACATGCAGAGTCGCGATATGTTTTTTTGTATTGATCGAATACTTTAATGAGCGCTGGTGATTGGTCTTACCACTCGTCCCAGGAATCGAGACAAGCTCTGAGCCATTCTCTTTGAGAAGGAGAGCATTGTAAAATAAGGGGTTCTCAAGCCTTTCAAGATCACCTCCTTGGTAGGTACGAGTTGCGTCGACAAAATAGGTCTGCCCCTGAAATTCAATACAGGCAATCGCATGATTGAAATGTATTCCGGGGAGATACTCATCGAGTTTCTCGCCGAGTAATGTATCGACAAGTGCTGGCCACCCTTCGACCCCAAGATATTTACAGATTGCAAGTAGAAGAGTTGTCTTATCCTTACAGTCTCCATAGCGTCGCTTAAACACAGCATTTGGGTGATATGGAGCACTATATTCTCGGTCTTCACTGAGGCCGAGGTAACGGATTTGATTCTGGACGAAGCGCATCGCCTTTAACAGAACCTCTTCTTCGGTTATGGAGGTGGATTTCCACTCTTCAATAGAAGCAATGAGCTCTTCGGAAAGATCATCGGGAATAAGGAATTTTTTAACATATTTTTCACCGACACTCTTCCAATTTTCAAAACTCGAAACATCAATGCAAGCTAAAGAGCGGTACCACGGAGGGGCGTGGTTTTCATCGGTTGCAGCCTCAATATGCTTTTGTTCCCAAACCCACTCCCGTAGATGGTCATCCAAATCCCGAATCTCCGGCTCTTGATCCACCAGATGTTTTCTAAAAAAGATCTTCTCATCGGTGGGAGCGACCAGTCGGTTGTAGAGTTTCTCCACATAGCAGTGAAAAGAGAAGGGGAAAGATATTTGTGTTTCCCCCTGGGTTAAAGGGGAATTTCCTTTAAAGGAATAGGCAATTTCGAGAACATCCCCTTCTCTGATGTCATTCAAAAAAAAGGAGATCGTTTGATCACCATCATAGATAAGATTTTCTGAACGCCTCTCCGGTCGATGAATCTGCACATTCGCGTCATGAAGTTTATCGATCACCTCGTTATCTCGATGCACTTGTATCGCATGAATCCTCACCTCTTGATAACGAGGGTCAAAGTCTATTTCGACGATCGATCTTTCCCTTACAGCAGAGAGAGTTTCGAGCTTCTTGGCTCTGTGAAAATAATACTCATCTAAAGTGGGAAACTTCTGATTGTCGAGTAGAAGATAAACAACACGACACCACTGTTCTTCATCATAATTCTCGGGAATTTCTACAGGGGTTACCCATGCAGGTGTCGGAGTGTAGTGGATTTTGTCCCATGCCTGTTCGTGTGCTGAGGCCTGCCTTTCATCATAGGTAATTGCAGATAGAGGAAGAAAACTGCAGAACAATACTAAGAGGCAATTTCCAATTCGTTTTTCCATAGTAGTATCCTTTGCGTTCAAACTTGATTGTGAAGCATAGCACTCCACTTCTAGCGAAACAATGCCATTTCATCGGGGCTAAATTTTTTTCGCTTCTACAAGAAAAGAGATCAGTTTGGAATTCCTCGAAAAACGATGTTGAGTGCATCGCCGAAGTCTTCGAGAGCATCTTGGAACTCTTCCAGATCCTCAACCTCAATCGCATTCTTCTTTATCCAAACACCCACATCGACGACAAATCGATCACGGCTCATCTGCTTTACATTGAGGCTACATTCGACATACTGGTTACAATATTCCAAATTCCTCTCTTCAAAATCTTCAGGAAGAAGGGCATCGAGGAGCTGGACCTCTATTCGTTCTTCTGCATTGAAAGGAAAGGGAAGAGCGAGGGGGGATTGCCGGTAAGGGGACTGTTCTAATTTGCTAATCCAAGAAGCTGGCTTTGGCAAAATGAAGAAGAGCATTTCCTCTTCACTCCCAAGTTCCTGCCCAAATCCTTCGATGAGGAAGGATGCTTTTGTTTGAAATGTATTTTTATCGAGATGATCTTCAACAATGGGCCCATACGTGCATTTTGCCCCATCATAAGGATTGCCATACCTTCTTTCACTATAGAGGCGCATACTCCGGATTCCCTCTTCTTGAAAGTACATTCGGGCTCGATCGGCGTTTTCTCCTCGCAATGTACTCTCAACATGCAGAGTCGCGACATTCTTTTTTGTATTGATCGAATACTTTAATGATCGATGGTAATTGGTCATACCACCCGTTACAGGAATCGAGACAAGCTCCGAGCCATTCTCCTTCAGAAGAAGGGCATTGTAGAGTAAGGGATTCTCGAGCCTCTCAAGATCACCTCCTTGGAAGCTATGAGTTGAATCGACAAAATAGATCTGTTCTTGAAATTCAAAACAGGCAATCACGTGATTGAAATGGAATCCTGGGAGATAGGAATCGAGCTTCTCTCCAAGTGAAGTGTGAACAAGAGCCGGCCACCCTTCGATCCCAAGATATTTGCAGATCGAAAGAATAAGGCCTGTCTTGTCCTTACAGTCTCCATAACGGCGCTCGAATACTTCATTTGGGTGATCAGGAGCATTGAATTCCCGGTCTTCATTCAGAGAGAGGTAACGAATTTGATTCTGAACAAAACGAATCCCCTTTAACAGAACTTCTTCTTCAGTTGTAGAGGTCGATTTCCACTCTTCAATGAAAGCAATAAGCTCCACGGAAAGATCATCCGGAACGAGGAATCTTTCCACCATTTTCATACCGACACTCTCCCAGTTTTCAAAAGTCGAAACATCGAGACGAGCAAATGGACGATACCAACGAGGGGCATAGTTTTCATGGGTTGCAGCTTCAACATTCTTTTTTTCCCAGACCCATTCTCGTAAATTATTATCCAAGTCTTGAATCTCAGGCTCTAGATCTATTCGATGCTTACTAAAAAAGATCTTAGCATCGGCAGGGGCAACTAGACGGTTATAGAGTTTCTCCACATAACTATGACTGGAGAAGGAAAAAGAGACCTGAGTGTTCCCCACCAATGGAGAAGGGATCCCCTTACTTGAGTAAGCAACTTCGAGGATGTCTCCTGCTCTAACATCGCTCAAGAAAAGGGTGATCGTCTGCCGACCGTGATAGACAAGAGAATCCGCCCTAGTCTCTTGTTGAAAGACTTTCACTAGGGCGTTTTGAAGCTTATCGATCGCTTCACCATCTCGATGCACCTGAATCATATGAATCCTCACCTCTTCATAGCGAGGGTCAAACTCAATTTCTACGATCGACCCTTGCTCTACAGCTGAAAGGGTTTCAAACTTCATTGCCGTGTGAAAGTAATCCTCGTTAGAGGGTGCGAAGAACTGAAAGTCACGGAGAAGGACAACAACACCATACCATTGTTCACTATCGTACCCTTCCGGAATTTCGACGGGGGTTACCCACGCAGGGATCGGAGTGTAGTGGATTTTGTCCCACGCCTGTTCATGCGCAGAAAGCTGGCGTTCGTCATAGGTGTTTGCCGCTAGAGGAAGAGCAATACAAAGCAATAGTAGTATGCAATTTCCAAGTCGTTGTCTCATAGAAGTCCCGTTTGCGTTTGAAATTGACGGCGGAGAATATCATCACTCTTCTAGGAAAGCAACGTCTTTCCTCCTAGCGTATTCTCTATGCGCCTATAACTACGGGAAAGGGGTGAAAGGATTGGCTTTTTTGCTCTTTCAGGTAGAGAGTAAAAGAACTCGCATGCTCTTTTGAAGAGACGAAGATGATTCGGTTCACCACTGAATAGGGAGCGAGAACCTCCTCATGATCTTTGACAGACTTAGCATAAAAGTCCTTCCGCATCTTCAGATGAGACTGAAAAGAGAAAATGCTATCGATTGTAGCGGGGATGATAAAAGGCCAAAAGAAAAAGGCTGCAATTTTAAAAGCAATCGAACGGGGAAGAGCACTCAGTGAAAGACGTGTTGCAACAGAATTAGAAGATACTGCAGACAAATCCACTCCTCGATTTGAAAGGAGATAGGTGCGCTCCGTATTATTCTGAATCGTGATCTGCACAGGCTGGAGTCCTTTCTGAACAAGATCCCGATCTAAATAAGCCTTACTCTCATTCCGAGTGTAGGCTTTTGCCCTGACAAATACCCCGCTTTCACGAAAGGGCTCAGCTTGAGAACCGACAAATGGAGCAATTCTTGGTTGATACCCATTGGATGCAGTAAAAAGATAAAACATCCCAACTAAGGAAATCGACAATACAAAAGTTTTGTAGGCGGATTTTAGTTTTTTATTCATAATAATAGCCAATTATACCCTATCTTAGAGATGTATGGAACCCCTTGAATTTATTTTTCGCTATCTCTTACTCTGAATTTATGTGGAGATTCATCGTAAGAGTGGTCATTTTGGCTGCGATCATTTTAGGACTAGCCCACGTGATCCCAGGCCTGCATGTCCCAAACTTCCCTGATGCTCTTTTATTCGCCCTGGTCGTCGCTGTCCTCAATGCGACAATCACTCCCCTTCTGATCGTCGTCTCATTCCCTATTACGGTGATGACCCTCGGCATCTTTGCCGTATTGATCAACGTATTTATTTTTTGGGTCGCGAGCTTGATCTCCTACGGAGTGCATATCACCTCCTACTGGGGTGCTTTTATGGGAGGGATTATCGTCTCTCTTTCAAGCTTTTTCTTAAATTACTGGCTCGCCAAATGGGCCCCCTTCCAAGGGAATTTCCCTGAAGATGAGGATGAGGATGAGGATGAGGATGAGAAAGGGCCTCCAAAAGAAAAAAAATAATTTCATTCTTCAGAGCCTGAGGAAGATCCAGGCAAGAAATTCTATATCATGATATGATCTTTCCTTTTCTAGGAGGATCTATGTCTCATACAGAAATTTATTCATTTTCTCCCGCTATCCTCGACAAGTTCTCAGACTTTGAGAAATTTTGCAGCGGTGAACAAGAAATTACATCCATCAAGACTCTCTCTCAAAACACCGAACTTTTAAGACGGGAAACAGGAACTCTCTACTTCAACCGATGGCAAGTTTTATGGATTCGAGTCACTTATCCCCTTCGGTGGATTGGCTCCCTCTTTTTTTCCTCAATGGCAAAACTCTCCTCTTGCATCGGAATCGAGAGCCTAGCACGCAGATGTACAGTTCTCTCGCAAAAAATGTCTCGAAGTGATGAACAACTCAAACATCAAGAGGAATATGGAGAAAAACTCCTGGTTCCTGCATCCAATGCCCATACGATCAATAGCGCTGGGATCATCTATTATGGGACCATCCCTTATACCTCCCTCCTCAATGGAGATCCTTTACTCGAAGCTCTTAGCTTTAACAATTTGTACATCATGACAGGCGTAAAGGAAGGGATTGAGTCCTTTTTCAAGACATTGGAAGTAGTAGAGGGGCAGAGCTACTCCAAAGAAGAAATTCATAAGGCTCAAGATCGGTTTGAAACCACCTATAAGCGAAAAGGAATTCTCGCAGCTGTACGGGAGTTGCATGAAGAGTTTAAGGATGAAAAGAGACTCGATGCAGCCCTTAACAATCTCTATGATGCCATGATTCATTCAGAAGATGGCCCTATCACTGATCACTCTGCAGATTTGTCCATCTACGATGAAGGAGGCCTTTGCAGAGGCGCTTGCTTTTGGTTCCTCTATCTCTACCTAAAGACAACAGAATCCTTTGAGGATGATGAAAGCCACCTTATCGCAGTAGCGAGACAATTTCAGGAAGGCGTCCCTCCACAAGGAGCTTTCCTGCAAACCTTAAAGGAGGTCTCTCCCCTTCTCCACTTAAGAAAAGTAAGAAACGAAGAAGATAACATCCCTTTTTCCGAGCTGCAGGAGGACTCAAGCTCTACGATCAATAGCCTCGCTCCTGGTGCTTATCGAGTAGGCCTCCACCGCCACTCTCTTGTCTATATTAAGATAGATGAAGACCGGGGATATCAATGGGACCCCAATGCCGGACTCTTAAAAATGGCTCCTAAAGAGCTCTTACCCTGGATTAATGAACACCATTATCAATCCGAAGAGTCCCACTCAACGAATGTCTATTTTGAGGAGTTCTTTCTCGATGAAGTAGATATAAATGCGACACAGGAAGGTGTTATATGACTGAAAGCTTTTCCCCAGCCCTGCTCAATGACTTTGATCGGTTCAAGGCCTACTTCAACCCAGATGAATCCCTTGAGCAAATTAAGAACCTTCCTGCTAGTGCAGTGGTCCGCCCAGGCTTCTGGTATAGGACAATGCAGGTGGTCTGGATCATCGCAACCCTTCAATTTGCCACTGTTTTTGCGGTTTTTTTCCGCGGCATCGCTATTCTTATAGGCGCATTGGGTTTTAAGAAACTCTCCTGCTCCCTTAAAATTCGTGCTGACAATATAGTTGCAAGGATGAACTACCTCATCAATCTGCCCCTTTATGGAAAGCGTTTACTCGTTCTAGCCAGAAACGGTCATCAAATCAGGAATTCTGAAATCTACGGCCAGCCCTCAATGGCTCCTCATGAGATTACAGACCCAGAAGTCAAATCAATTGCCCGAGGGGGTACGATTGACTTCTATTCCTCTGGCGGCCTCTGCTATGGAGCGAGCAACTGGTTTAACTATCTCTTTAATCAAATACTTAAACGGAAAGACCTTGCGAAACAATACCCTTCTCTCCAGTCAAAACTCATGGCAACTGCTCACCTTTTCAAAGATGGCGTACCAAAACAAGGGGCGCTTCTTCAGGCCCTCTGTGCCAAACAGGGGAAACTATTCGATTCTGATTACAGAGAACAAGCAAGGATATCTTCGTATGCGCTTACCCATTCACCTGAAAAGGTTAGGAATACACTCAGCAAACTCCCCGATGGAACCTATGGTATAGTCATGGCGTATGGCTTAGGCGGACACCTAGTCTCCTACATCAAATCCGGAAGTGAGCACTTCATCTTCGATCCGAATTTTGGACTCGTTATCATTGAAAATCTAACGCAACTCCAACAAGAGCTAAAGTTTCGTAATTCCTTCCTTATGAATTCCCTTCGTGGATTTGCTGGTGATTGTTACAGCTTTGTTTTCGAAAAAAGATTTCACATAGAGATCTCATCTGATCATAGAGATGAGTCTGCACAGAGGATTGATTCTCTCAATGACTTTGATCGGTTCAAGGCCCAGTTCGACCCCAAAGAATCATTAGAAACGATCAAGAACCTTCCAGAAAGTGCCGCGGTCCGCCCCACCAATGGAGCCTATTTTGGAAAGATGCAGGTGGTCTGGATCATCGCAACCGCCCCTTTTGCCTACATCTTTTCCGTTTTTCTCCATGCTATAGCCCACCTTCTCGGTACCTTTTCCCTTACATTTCTCTCTCGCTACCTTTACATTACTGCAAGCAACATGAGACAAGGACTAGAGAACTACTTCGCACAAGTGAAATATGGAAAGAGATTTCTCGCACCCGCCTGCAATCGCCACCTGGTCTCCAATTCAGAGATCTACCGCCTCCCTTCCGTGAATCGAGAGGCATTTTTGAACCCCAAAATTCAATCAGTGGTGCTTCGCGAGAAAATTGATTTCTTTCGCCCCCAGGGCCTTTGCCGCGGCGCGATCGTCTGGTTCAACCACCTCTTCGATCAAATGCGGCAACGAGAAGATTTAGTCCAGCAATACCCCTCTCTAGAATCAAAGCTTCTCGCCATTGCGCATCTTTTCAAGGAGGGAGTTCCGAGGCAGGGGGCACTGCTTCATGTTTTCAAGGCCGATGAGGGAGCTTTGCTCGGGTACAACTGGGCAAAAGAAGCGAGCTTTACTCCTCAGGAGCTTACCCATTCGTGTGGAGCAGTAAAGAAGCAACTCGATGGGATTCAAGATGGAACCTATGCAATTTTCTTTCAAGAACATGGCGTTTCCTATTTCAAACAAGGAGCTAAGCAGTATATTTGGGATCCTAACTCGGGACTCATCACTATTGAAAACACTCTGCAGCTGCTAGAAGAACTCCAATCCAGAGCCACAGGAGAGGTTGTCATCGTCAGGAAACTGAGTCAAACAGAGGCTGCCATAAGGACCTCTGGATGACAGTAGAGACTCTCCCCTTCTCTCTGCCCACACTCAATCACTTAGATCAACTCAAAGAGTATTTCAACCCAAAAGAGCCTCTAAAACAACTCGAAGCTATGCCAGAGATTAGGAAGAACCAAAGCGCTCACCCTTTTGGTCCCTGGCAAATTGCTTGGATCGTCGTCACTTCCCCCTTTCGGGCGATCCTGTCCATATTTTTAGAGGCAATGAGTTACTTCTTATTCTTCACGTTTTTCTCTCGCTCACTCGAAGTTGCCTCAAAT
>JAAKFS010000015.1 GCA_011064965.1 Chlamydiota bacterium | reverse complement strand
TGTTTTTACTGACTTAAGAGCTTAAGCTTGTGCCTTTTTGTTTTTCAAGGTTTTACTTGGAATTAGGTGAGCTTCTCTAGAGAGTTATGCAACACACCCCTCTTACCCCTCTTCTCGATCTTTTCGAAAGACCCTTTACCCTCTTAGAGCTCAAACCACAAAAAAACAAAAACTGCGCGAAAATTGCTCGAGACTACCAATGTGCCTATGTCTCTTTGGGCAAACAAGAGACTCTCCTCCCTCTTACGGAAATTTCAGAGGTTGCTGACCAGCTGACGATCTTAAAAGCAGACCCAACCGCTGACCGGTTAATAAACCTCGCAGAATGTGAGCACTTCGATATCGTTTTGGCTGATTCACTATCTTTTCCCTTTGTCGAAGCTAACCTAAAACACCTACTTGGTCTCGGAGATTATCTCATCTTCACTGTATCCTCTAATTTAAATGAGAGAGCCTTTCAGAGGTACTTCAGTGCTCTCCAAGAAAAGAATTTCCTTTTTCTTAAGCGTGATGAAAAGGGGATCACTCCTTTTTACTCTGATGATCAAAGGGCCTTTGAGACGAGCAACAGCTCGGAGCTTCTCTGCGTTGTGCACACTCCTAAGAAAAAGCTCACAAGGAACCACTACCTCAGTCCGAGATTTCGAGAATACTTCATTGAAAGCTCTTTTGAAGAAAAGATCTTAAGGAAGAAAGAAAGAACCAGTTTCTGGTGTCCTGGAATCAATCTCTGCACCTATAAAATGCTCGAAGGGGTCTATCCTAATGCAGAGCAGATCCGGGAAGATCTTCTTACTACTCGCTATATAGACCATCCCGACTTGGCCCCTTATAATGTAGTCCTCAATGGCGCAGAGCCTATTCTGATCGACTGGACCCTTGGTCAAAAGCGTTGCTTTGACCAAGAGAGGGGAATCAGACATGATCCAGAAAAAGGATTGCTTTGGATTTTTTATGTGCTCGAGATCTCTTCTCCGGCAGATTTCTTAGCCCATATAACAGAGAGTGCGCTCATCCGACCCTTTGTCGGTTGGTGATCTTGTGAAAAGTACGTTGAAGAGTAAAAAACATCTAACTTGTAAGGATCTATGACTAAGAAGTTTCTATTGGTGATTGTTTCTCTTTTTTGTGTTGCGAGTATGGAAGGATCCCTTTCTCTAGAGGAAATCTTTTCCGAAAGTAGGTTGCAATCTAGGGAAAGCTCACTTCCCATTCGCCCTCTTCTCGATCTTTTCGAAAGACCCTTTACCCTCTTAGAGCTCAAACCCCAAAAAACCAAAAACTGTGAAAAAATAGCTCGAGACTACCAATGTGCCTATGTCTCTTTGGGCAAACAAGAGACTCTCCTCCCTCTTACGGAAATTTCAGAAGTTGCCGACCAACTGACGATCTTAAAAGCAGACCCAACCGCTGACCGGTTAATAAACCTCTCAGAATGTGAACACTTCGACATCGTCCTTGCTGATTCTCTGTCTTTTTCCTTTGTCAAAGCCAACCTAAAACGCCTGCTTGAGCTCGGCGATTATCTCGTCTTCACAGTTCCCTCTCATTTAAAGGAGAAAGCCTTTCGGAAGCACTTTGGTGCTCTACAAGAAAAGAATTTCCTTTTTCTTATGCGTGATGAAAAGGGGATCACTCCTTTTTACTTTGATGATCAAAGGGCCTTTGAGACAAGCAATGGCTCAGAACTTCTCTGCGTTGTACACACCCCTAAGAAAAAGTTGATTAGGAACCACTACCTCAATGCGAGATTTCGAGAATACTTCATTGAAAGCTCTTTTGAAGAAAAGACCTTGACGAAGGAAAGAGGGCACAGTCACTGGTGTCCTGGAATCAATCTCTGCACCTATAAAATGCTCGAAGGGGTCTATCCCAATGCAGAGCAGATCCGAGAAGGTCTTCTGACTACTCGCTATATAGACCATCCCGACTTGGCCCCTTATAATGTAGTCCTCAATGGCGCAGAGCCTATTCTGATCGACTGGACCCCTTGTCGAAACTGTGGCTTTGATCAAGAGAGAGGAATGAGACATGACCCAGAAAAAGGATTGGTTTGGATTTTTTACCTACTTGAGATCACTTCACCCTCCTTTTTTTTCGCACATATTACGGAAGATGATCTCGTCCTCCCCTTCATCGGGTGGTGACCTTGTGAATAAAGACGTTGAAGAGTAAAAAAAGCATCTAACTTGTAAGGATCTATGGCTAAGAAATTTCTATTGGCGATACTTTCTCTTTTTTGTGTAGCGAGTCTGGAAGGAGCCCCTTCTCTGGAGGAAATCTTTTCCAACAGTGGATTGCAATCTGGGGAAAGCTCACTTCCCATTCGTCCTCTTCTCGATCTTTTCGAAAGGCCCTTTACCCTCTTAGAGCTCAACCCCAAAAAAACTACAAACTGCGCGAAAATAGCTCGGGACTATCGATGTGCCTATGTCTCTTTGGGTAAACAAGAGACCCTTCTCCCTCTTACGGGAAATTTGGAGCTTGCCGACCAATTGACGATCTTAAAGGCAGACCCGACTACAGACATGTTAAAAAACCTTGGAGAATGTGAACACTTCGACATCGTCCTTGCTGATTCCCTCTCTTTTCCCTTTCTCAAAGCCAACCTAAAACACCTGCTTAATCTCGGAGATTATCTCATCTTCACGGTTCCCTCTTATTTAAATGAGAGAGCCTTTCAGAGGGACTTTAGTGCTCTGCAAGAAAAGAATTTCCTTATTCTTTATGTCGATGAAAATGGGATCACTCCTATTTACTCTAAAGAGCAATGGGCTTTTGAGAAGAGCAATGGCTCAGAACTTCTCTGCGTTGTACACGCTGCAAAAAAAGAGCTCTCAAGGAATCACTACCGCAGCTATAAAATTCGAGAATACGTCGTTGAGAGCTCTTTTGAAGAAAAGATCTTAACGAAGAAAGAAAGAACCAGTTTCTGGTGTCCTGGAATCAATCTCTGTACGTTTAAAATGCTCGAAGGGGTCTATCCCAATACAGAGCAGATCCGAGAAGGACTTCTTGCTACTCGCTATAGAGATCATCCTGACGTGTCCCCCTATAATGTAGTCCTCTATGGCGCAGAGCCTACCCTAATCGACTGGAAACGTCCTAGAGATCCTAAATTTGACCCCGAAAGGGGTGTTAACCATGACCCAGAAAGAGGATTGCGTTGGATTTTTTATGTGCTCGAGATCACTTCTCCCTCGCGTTTTTTTGCGTATATTACACAGGGCAATCTCGTTCTCCCCTTCATCCGGTGACCTTGTGAAAAGCACGTTGAAGAGTAAAAAAAGCAGCTAACTCGGAAGATTCTATGACTAAGAAAGTTCTATTGATGATTGTTTCTCTTTTTTGTGTAGCAAGTCTGGAAGGAAAGCTTCCTCTGGAGGAAATCTTTTCCAACAGTGGATTGCAATCTGGGGAAAGCTCACTTCCCATTCGCCCCCTTCTCGATGCTTATGAGAGATCCTTTACTGTGTTAGAGCTGAGTCCAAAAAAGGCCGATAGGTGCCAGAAGATCGCCTCTGATTACGCTTGCGCCTATGTCACATTAGGGAAAGAGGAGATCCTTTCCTCCCTCACCAAAGTTCCAGAGATAGCAGAGCAGCTTGTCATCCTTCAAACGGAGCCTACTTCAAGCCGACTAGAGGATCTTGCAAAGTGTGAACACTTCGATATGGTCTTTGCAGATTCTCTCCCTTCTGATTTTGTGGAAATGCATTTGCATCGAATCCTTAAGCTTGGTGACTTCACTCTCATCCAAATTCCGTTATCATTGAAAAAGTGGAATTTTCAAATACTTTATGACCAGTTGCTGGAACAAACCTATACCCTTTTGTGCATTGATGCCAATGGGGTGAGATCAATCGCTGGGCCTCTGAGCGACTACGGGGAGTGGCTTCGGATGAAAAAAGGGTGCACTCAGGTTCTCTGTGTTGTGCATCAGCCGAAGAAAAAGCTGACAAGGAACTACTTTCGCGGCCCTGATGAGAAAGAGTATTTCATTGAGAGCTCTTTTGAAGAGAAGGTCCTTCTAAAAACGAAGAGAAATACCCATTGGAGTCCTGGTATCAATCTCTGCAGTTATAAAATGCTAGGGGGCGTCTATCCCACCAACCAGCAGATACAGGAGGGACTCATGCAGACGCGCTACACTGATCATCCCGACTTAACTCCTTATAATGTCATTTTAAATGGTGAAGAGATCATCCTGATCGACTGGGATTATAACGAATGGGCCCAATTCGATTGGGATAGGGGAATCGGTCATGACCCTGAAAGAGGATTGCAATGGATCTTTTTCCTTCTCGAGGTCGATTCTCCAAGCCTTTTCAGAGAGAATGTTTCAAATTCTGAATTGCGAAAAGAGTTTATTGGCCGCTAGCGGGTCGCTGGAGCACGCCCATATCGATGAGCATCGCCAAGATGAATCGATCGTCTATTTTAGAAGCATTTTCTAAAGGCACTCCAAGAAGAGAGCCATTGCTGAGGTTTTCTTCTAGAGCTTGTTTAGTCGAGCTCTCAATATTTTGTCTTTGGATCCAGTCCCTCCACCACTGGTAGAATTCAGGCTTAGGCAATCGGGAAGTACCGATGGCTTCTTTTGTTTCGCCAATAATTCTCTGATCATGTACTTGCCAGAAAGCTTTATTCACTCCCAATCCGAACGTATAGTTAATGATAAGCCCACGAAGTGGATCGATGACTGCCAGAGAGTCATTATCAGCGCCCCCCTTTCGAAGTCCCTTATCTTCTCCATAGAGGTTGCGAAAGGTGTTGTATATGTGGACATCTTGGAAGTCGACTAGTTGGCCGATAGAATCTCCCGCCGTTTTGACCTCGAATGTGTAAAGGAATTCTATCACCTTATTCCGTTGGTCTTGTAGGGCGCTTAACACCTTAACTCTAAAGGGAAGCTCTTGGGCTTTTCCTGCTAGAGATGCATAGATGCTTTCAGAGACTTCATATTTGCCCGGTCCGCAGTAGCTTCCCCCTTCGATAGCAAGTCGAAAGAGAATGTCGGTTTTTGTGATTTCATCTTTCTCTTTGGGTAGATGGGCGGTGATGACTTTCAGATAGTTGTGTAGCCTCTCATAGTCTAGCGGTTCCCCTTCAAGAATACGCTTGTTAATAACCGACTCGATGAAACCCTTAAGAGACTTTTGGGCAAAAGCAATGAGCTCTTGATTAGTCTTTTTTGTGGGATCGCCCAACGTTTCTTGGAATTTCTTATCACTTTCTATTTTTTTGCGTAAAGCAGATGCATGCGTTTCCCAGTTAATCGCGTCAAACGCCTTTACACATTTGCGAATATCGCAATCCGGTGCTTGCAGAGGAATAGACTCGTTAACGTATTTTCGATTGATAGTGACAGTGCTTGGTATCGAACGATTTTGCATCATATTTTTGAGATTTTCGTAGCTTAGGCAATTTGTGGGAGCCCTATAGTTTGTATGACTAGGGCGGAGATAACAGTAGAAATTGTAGGCGTAGAGAGAGAAAGTAAGTGCAATAAAAATACGATCGAGAAGATTGCCGAAAAAGACACTTGTTCCGATGAGGATCACGGGACTGCACAGGTGAATGATACGGCGCATTTGCCGCGGGAGCAATCCATGGCGATCGAGAAGACCGATTCCGAGTAGAGTGAGGGCTGTCACCCCAAAGAGGGTACTCCCAAAGTAGATCATGGCGACTGATGAAACGGCTGCAACCACGTGGCATAGGTTCCCAAGATGGTTTTGGATGAACAGAACCGCAGATCTCGCGAGGTCATTGCTGATCCCGACCTTTGTTAAAATGGCTAGAAGAATAGGGGTCAGGTAGACGACAACCCGAAGGGCAAGAATGGTCGGCTGGGCCCCTGCAGCTTTGAGAGCTTTATCTGCAAAAGCGAGGGCCTTACTGCTTTGGTGGAGTTGAAAAGAGGCAATGAAATAGGAATTCCTTCCCGCGCGGACAGATTCCTCTAATCGTGTCGACCAGTTTAGGCTAAGGCCATGGTGGGTGGCTTCAAGGGCCGGAAGAACAGCGGCAAACGACATAAAACCTCCATTAAAAGGAGAAATAGTATATCCCGAACGGAGGAAGGAATCTATCCTTTTTTAAGGGTGACCATCAGCAGAGAGATATCTGCCAGGTTCACCCCAGAAAGACGAGAAGCTTGGCCGAGATTGTCGGGTTGGATTTTTTGAAGTTTTTCTTTGGCCTCATTGCGCAGGCCTGAAACAGCTTTGAAATCAAAAGGATAGGGAATACGGATCCGTTCAATCGTTTTCAGTTTTTCCACCTCTTTTTCCTGCCGTTCAATATACCCATGGTATTTGATTTCCAGTTCGATTTGTCTTGCGATTTCCATAGGCTGCTGCAGGGTCCTCTCTGGAAATTCTTCCTCCAACTGTTTATAAGAGTACTCGGGGCGGCTGAGGATTTGCGAGAGAGAGGTCGACTTCCCGTCCTTTTGGACATAGGTCTTCCGCAAAACCTTGACTCCCTTTTCAATCGCCTCTTGCTTTTGACGGGTAAGATCCATTTGCTCATCGCTGATCAGACCGATCTGGTGTCCAATGGGCCGCAGGCGAAGATCGGCATTGTCCTGGCGAAGGAGGAGGCGATACTCAGCGCGGCTCGTGAACATTCGGTAGGGCTCAGTGTGCTCTTTGGAGATGAGTTCATCGATCATCACACCGATATACGCGTCCGATCGCTTCAAAATCAGCGCGGGTTTGCCTTGGATCTTATGGGCTGCATTCACCCCGGCGATGAGTCCTTGAGACGCGGCCTCTTCATACCCTGTGGTTCCATTGATTTGTCCGGCGAGATACAGACCAGAAATGCTCTTGGTTTCTAATGTAAGATGGAGCTGTCCACTGGTCACATAGTCGTACTCGATTGCATACGCAGGGCGCATCACCTCCGCTTGTTCAAGACCGGGGATGGTATGAAGGAGATCGAGCTGGACATCGAAGGGAAGCGAGGATGAGATCCCATTCACGTAGAACTCATCGGTATCGAGTCCCTCAGGCTCTAGGAAAAGCTGATGTCGTTCTTTATCAGCAAATCGCTTGATTTTCTCTTCGATAGAGGGGCAGTAGCGCACACCTATTCCCTTGATCACTCCCGAATACATCGGTGAGCGGTGGAGATTATCCTGAACGATTTGTTTGGTTTTCTCATTGGTATAGGTGATGAAGCAACTCACCTGCCTTGGGCGGGGAGCAGTAGGAGGATCAAAGGAGAAGCAGTGCCCGTCCTCACCCGGCTGCTCTTCCATCACTGAAAAATCGACACTTCTTCGATGGACACGGGGCGGGGTTCCCGTCTTTAGTCTGCCCAGAGTGAAGCCGAGATCGAGTAAATTTTTAGAGATGCCGACAGCAGGCGCATCTCCAGCTCTGCCTCCTGAATAAGAAGCTTCACCGATATGAAGAAGGCCTCGCATGAAGGTGCCAGCGGAAAGGATCACTCCTTTGCCTAGGTAGGCAATGCCCTCTTTGGTTCGGACTCCCAGGACTTGCCCCTCTTCCACAATGAGAGATTCAGTGGTTCCCTGCTTGATGAAAAGATTTTCTATTCCTTCCAGGAAAGTCTTCATCCGCGCTTGATAGAGAAATTTGTCAGTTTGAGCTCTAGGGGACCAGACGGCGGGCCCTTTGGATGCATTGAGCATCCTAAATTGAATGGTGGATTCATCGGCGATTTTTCCGATGATCCCTCCAAGGGCATCGATTTCGCGGACGAGGTGTCCTTTTGCTGTGCCCCCGACCGCGGGGTTGCAGCTCATTTTCCCGATCGTATCGAGATTCATTGTTAGAAGGAGGGTTTTCAGCCCAAGACGAGCAGAAGCATGCGCGGCTTCTGCGCCAGCATGACCACCTCCGACGACGATGACATCAAATGGTTCTGGATAGGTCCACATAGGTGAATAAAAAAAGAAAAATTACTTTTTCTTCTTGTGACGATCGCGGCGTCTGCGCTTTTTGCGCTTGTGCTTGGCAATCTTTTTTTGGCGTTTTTTCTTTACCGATGACATTTCGCTCTCCGATTCAAATGTATAGCTAACAACAGTAGCGCAAAATCCCCTTAAAGTAAAGATAAGAGACAGTTTAGGGCAAAATCGAGATTATGCCCGCAGGTCAGATGCTTTCGCCCTTGCAGCGGCGGCGTATTCATAGGACTCGTTTGCTCTATTCCAACTATCAGCAACTGCGTTTGCCGCTCGATCATATCCCTTTGTTACCAATAGATATCCGGTAGTGACACCTGCACCCACTTCGCAAGTGGTGCTGGCGACACCAAAAAGGCCGGGGAGAAGTTTTAACGGGAAAATGACAAAAGCGAGCATCCATGCAGCGAGTTTCGCTACTGCGAGTGAAATGGCCACTACTCCGACGACAGCAAGAGCTCCTTTTCCGAAAGCTTCCATGCGCGCGTACCGTGCATCTGTGGTGCACTCTTTCTCAATTTTTTGGCATTGTTCTTGGTCTTTAAGCCCATTAATCGAGAGAAGATGTACTGCTTGCTGAGATGGTGTTATACTAATTAATGTATCACTCATTCGTTTTCCTCCTGCAATTAGTTGTTATAATATTATAACATTGTTAATTATATAAACAAAATAATAATATTTGTTTTAATAGTTAATGTAATATTTTAATTACCTAAGTTGCTGTCTCCTTTTCTCTAGGCGCTAGTGAGTTGTTTAGATACAAGATTCGATGGCGATGCCCATATGCATACATATGGGCGGGCGATCGAAGCGCAGTAGATGAATAGCGTAACCAGCATAGAGGAAAGATGGGGAGCGACTTGGGTATTAATTACCAGAGGGGAGTCTTTTTTAGACGGGAGAGGAGGGTCTCGGGATCTTCAATTTCTTCGTTGACAGCGATCCGCATCCCCTCTTCGAGGAGATCGCCCAGTTTTTCGCCGGGCTTGATCCCTTCTTGGATCAGATGCTCTGCCCGGAGATAGGGCTTTTTTGTCTGGATCCGCTCGATGTGTTTGGCTAGGGTCTCTTGCCTTTTGGCATGCTCAGAGAGAAAGACTTCTGGCTTGGATTGCTTGATAGCGATCATTTTGAGGCCGATCTCGCTATAGGGGTCGGCGTAGAACTGGGCCCACTCAATTTTTTCGAGTTTATCGAGCCAGTCGCGAGGCATGCTGAAGAGAGCTCCGGCATGGTGATAGAACTTAGCAAAGGCCTTCTCTTTGTTGGAGAGCTTGAGGTAATCAGAGAGCTCGTAGATCTCATCGAGGTCAAGGCTTGGGAAAAGCTCGAGCAGTAGCGCAAACGTAGGAGAGTCTTTGGGGAACTTATGGATCAGGGCCGCTCGGGCTTTGATCTCTTTGAGAGTAACCTCTTTTAGGATGGGGAAGATGGTGGGGAGGAGGTCAAGTTCGTGAAGGAGGATGAGCCCCTCATCAAAGTGGGCGAAGTGGGACATCTTCTTGAACTCTTGCCAAACTCTTTCCATTGCAACGGAAGGGAGGAGGTCGCGGGCTTTGGCGCGGATGGCATCCCCAGTCTTCTTCTCAATGGGAAAACCAAAGCGGGTTGAGTAGCGAACAGCTCTCATCATCCTGAGACGATCTTCAAAGAAGCGCTCATCGGGATTGCCGATGGCGCGGATGATCTTCTTTTCAATGTCTTTTTGTCCGTTAACGTAGTCGTAGAGTGCCTCGGTGATGGGATCGTAGAACATCCCGTTGATGGTGAAGTCTCGTCTAACGGCATCCTCTTTTGGCGATGCGGGATCGATTCCTGTCGGTCTTCGCCCATCAACATAGCCTCGATCTTTACGAAAAGTGGCCACTTCGAACTGATGTCCTTCTATAACGACGATCACGATCCCAAAAGCGACACCGACGGGAATGGTTTTTGGAAAGAGGTCTTCGACTTCTTTCACTGAAGCGTTGGTGGCGATGTCAATGTCATGGGAGGGGTGCTTCATGAGAAGATCGCGTACATAGCCACCGGCAAAGTAGGCAATGTAGCCTGCTTCTTGCAGTGTTTTCACGACGGTGGATGCATGTTTAAGGATTTCACTCATAGCCTAATATTAGGGAAGCGTTTGTGTGAAATCAATTGCTTAAGCTAATTTATTCTCATGAGCTCTACAATTCGCATTCTTTCCGATGAGGTGATCAATCAAATTGCAGCAGGTGAGGTGGTCGAAAGTCCCGCATCTGTCGTGAAGGAACTGATCGAAAACGCACTGGATGCAGGAGCAAAAAAAATCAGTGTGGAGATTGCTGGTGGTGGGCTCAAGTTGGTGCGGGTGATTGATGATGGCATGGGGATGAGCATGGAAGATGCTCTTTTATCTCTCACTAGGCATGCGACATCGAAGATGCGGGGGGCGGAAGATCTCTTCACCCTTTTGACCAAGGGGTTTCGGGGGGAGGCGCTTGCGTCGATTGCTTCTGTATCGAAGATGACGATGATCACGGCGGTTGATGGAAAGGTGGGGACAAAGCTCGAGGTAGAAAAGGGAGAAGTGCTCAAGAGGGGTTCATCTGCCAGGACAAGGGGGACGAGTGTGGAAGTTCGCTCTCTTTTTTTCAATGTGCCTGCGAGGAAAAAATTCCAAAAAACAGCAGCGGCCATCTCTGCAGAAATCTTCCGGACCGTCACGGTGATGGCTCTTTGTCATCCCCACGTGGCCTTTTCTCTTACATCGAATGGAAGGAAGGGGATACAGACGCAGTCGAATGGTCTTAGGGAGCGGGCAGAAGAGATGCTTGGCAAAGAGTTCACTGGAGGGTGCTACCCGGTTCTTCTCGAAGAGGGGACTTACCGCGTTGAGGGGCTCATTGGCGCTCCGATGAATAGTCGCATCAACAAGTTGGGGCAGTATCTTTTTTTAAATGATCGGGCGGTGGTCTCTTCCTCTATTGCTGAAGCTGTCAGAGCGGGATATGGAACCCGGATCGATGTGAGGCGCCACCCGGTATTTTTACTCTACATCTCAGCGCCTACAGAAGAAATAGATGTCAACGTTCATCCACAGAAGCTCCATGTCCGCCTTAAAGAGGAGGAGCATTTTTGCAGTGTTGTTGAGCGGGCTATCAGAGAGTCTCTAAACAAACCAACCAAACCTATTCCGAGAGCCTCTGAGGATGTTGTCTTCAAAGAGCCTAAATTCGAGTCAGTCTCGTTTAGGCTGCAGGAGGAGGCTTCTTCGTTTGAGCGGGAGCTTCCCATAGAGCTCGAGATTGATGTTTTGGGACTATTTGCTCATTATCTTTTAGTGAAAGAAGAGGAAGGGCTTCTGCTTGTAGATCTCAAGGCAGCGAGAAGTCGCGTTCTTTTTGAGCATTTCTTAAATAGAGAGAAGGGGAAGCGGGAGAGTCAGGCGCTATTGCTGCCTATTTCGGTATTCCTGACTCCGGTTGAGGTGGCGATGATCCTCACTCACCAATCAGCTATCGAGGCGCTAGGGTTTTCCCTGCGCCCAATAGAGAAAGAGCGGATCCTTGTCGAAGCGCTCCCTCCTCAATTAGAAAGTAATGAGGTCGAGGGGCTCCTCACACAGATGGCAGAGGGATTGCAGGAGTTCATCGGAAAAATCGATTATGAGGCAAAGAGGCGCGAGGTTCTTGCAAAGCTTCTCTCTGGAGCGAGTGGGAATCGCTCTCGCTTTTCTTCAAGTGAGGGACGGGAACTATTCAAACGACTCCAAAGATGCAGTGATCCCCATCACTCACCTAAGGGGCATTCAACTATGGTACAGGTGACCAATGACACAATCGAAGCTCTATTTAGAGAGAATCAAAAGGCTGCAAACAGCTCTTAAGAAAGAGGGGGTTGATACCCTTTTTGTTGAGGCTAGTGTAGATCTCTTCTATTTGACGGGATTGAAGCTCTCTCGGGGGCACCTCTTTGTCCAGCAAAAGCGCGTACATCTGTTTGTCGATGGACGTTATTTCGAAGTGGCGTCGAAGAAGAGTCCAGTACCTGTGCAGCCCTTGACAAAAGAAAATGAGCATGCGTTTTTATCAGGCAGCAAAAAGCTCGGATTTGACGGAGACCAGCTCACCTACACGGGGTATACTCTTTTGCGCAAAGTCTGCACAAAGGCGAAGGTAAAATCTTTGTCAAAACCCGATTTGGTGAAGGATTTGCGTCTCATCAAAGACAAGGGGGAGATCGCTAAAATGAAAAAAAGTGCGGCGTTTGGCTTCCGCGGGTATCAGTATATTCGTCGGAAGTTGAAAGTGGGGATCTCGGAGATCGAGCTGGCGAGAGCCTTGGAGATCTATTGTTTAAAGAACGGCGCGGAGAAAATGTCCTTTGAGCCAATCATCGCCTTTGGGAAGAACACAGCCCTTCCCCATCACCATCCGGGAAAGACTCGGCTGAAAGAAAATGACATCGCTCTATTCGATCTCGGAGTTGTCCTCGATGGGTATGCTTCCGATATGACCCGTGTCGATTTTGTCGGGAAGGTCAACCCCACCCTTCGTAAGCTCTATGATGTCAACCGTGCGGCGCAGAAGGTGGCTCTTGCTAAATGTCGTCCTGGAGTTCCCCTCAAAGAACTCGACATCGCGGCGCGGCGGGTGATGGCCAGTGCGGATTTAGAAAATCTCTTTGTTCATACACTAGGTCATGGCATTGGGCTTGAGGTGCATGAGCATTTTCGAATTAGCAAAGAGGGACCCGACCGAAACATCAAGCTTGAAGAGGGGATGGTACTCACGATAGAGCCAGGTCTTTATTTGCCCGGAAAGGGTGGAGTGCGCTATGAAGATACTATCAGCATCACAGCAAAAGGGTACACCAACTTTTACCCAGAGTCATGAAATTACGCACCCGTTTATTCCTTTGGATAGGAATCATTTTTTTCGTCACCTTCGGAGTCTCGCTATTTTTCGAGACCTATACGACCGATAAGAGTCTCACTGAATCGGAAGAGAACCTTAGGGCTCAGATTTTACAAATCAATGAAGAGAAGCGGGAGCACATCGAAGGGTTCTTGCACATCTCCTTATCAGAAGATCAGGCGGAGGTCGACTCCCTTCTCCTTCGGCTTCGTAGGGACCCTCAGCTCGGAGCTACCCTGTTCCTCAATCCTAAAGATCCCAAGCTGAGCATACCGGCTCATGCTGCTTTTTTGTATAAGAATGACCAGTGGATTGATCTGATACAAAGCACCAAGGGGGGAGAACTCACAGCTCTATTGATACCCATTGACTTTCCTATGGAGGTTGCGAGAGAAGTGCCAGTAGGCGAGGAGATCTCCTGGGTGGTGATGGACTCCGATCGAAAAATTCAGGATCCCTTCATCGGGGTGAAACTCACCCCTAGAAAAGCAAATGTAAAAAATATTCCTGAGCTAGTTGAGGACCTCGTCGAGGTCGATTGGGGACTCCTGGCCCTTTTTACCCCCGATTCTCTGAAACCCATTTCTAGTGAAAAAGAAGCCGCCTTGCTTAAAAGTAGTCTCCATAACTCTGTGGATTTTCCTCTTTTTCTCAAGTCGTATAACCATGCAGCCGACTACATCACCAATATGGGCAACAGATCTCCCAGAGAAGAGATCCTAGCAAAGGGCAAGGGAACCCTTTTTAACTCGAAGCCGCGAGATGATGGCGTCAACTGCCTTGAAAAGCAGGGAGAGGTTCTCAATACCCGGATCGTTCAGCTGCTTCAGAGGGATGATCAGGCAATCATGATTGCAGCTCTTGCAGGTCTCTTTCCCGGAGGGGCCTTCGGTGAGAGCCCACTTGCTCCGAGTGCTCCTAAGGGGATCGCCCGTTTCCCTGATGGGGCGCAGGCGGGTCACCTCCTCAAGACAAATGAGATCTTTTTCGATCAGAAAATCTTTAGCGACGCTGCCTATCAAAAAGCTCACCCTGCGGCAAAAGATTGTGAAGGAATAGGAAGTTCTGTCGCTATCATTGAGGCGCCGGAAATGGATCGGATCTTTGTCGGCAATGCACTTCACATCAAGGATCCAAATAACCCCAGTACAGAGAGTGGCTATTTAACCATAGGGATCGATGCAGAGCTATTGGTTGAGGATCTCTCCTTAGCGGTGACTGAAGCAGCTTTCCTCGTGCACAATGGCCGTGTGATCAGCGCCTATGACGCTAAGGGAGAGAAGATAGCAGATCCGCAAAAAGCGATCGCCTTCACACATGAGATGCTTGACTCAAAGAGTGGCCTCCTCAAATGGAGAGGAGAAGAGTATTACTATTTGCACATGGTTCCTTTTCACGATCTCGATCTTCATTTCTATGTCCTCCAGCTAGAGTCCAAGGCCTTTTCCCTTGTCCGAACTGTGAAAGAGGGGACTCGATCAGCGATCCGCAATGTCTCGATCAATATGCGGATCATTGCTGTGATTGCCCTCTTTTTTGTCCTCATCCTTTTGCAACGGGTAGCAAAACGGATCACAAAACCGATCACAGCTCTCGCCCGTGTGACGAAAGATGTCGCCTCTGGCAGGCTTGAAGGGATCGAGCTTCCCTCCATGCCACCAGGGCGCCATGATGAGATCTCTACCCTTTGCACCTCGTTTGAGAAGATGGTCACTGGGCTCAAAGAGAAAGAGAAGGTGAAAGGAGTCCTAAATAAAGTCGTCTCCCCAGAGATTGCTGAAGAGATCATGAAGGGATCGATCCATCTCGGTGGTGAGGAGCGGAGGGTGTCCGTCCTTTTTGCTGATATTCGGCAATTCACTCAGATGACGGCGAACCTAGCTCCGGCGGAAGTGATCGAGATGCTCAATACCTGCATGACCAAGATCTCTCACGTCATTGACGAGTACGGAGGGGTGATCGACAAGTATGTGGGGGATGAGGTCATGGCGCTGTTCGGTGCGCCGATTGAAAAAGAGGATAGTGCCTTAAGAGCTGTTCTCTGTGGCCTCGCCATTCAGAAAGAGCTTCACGCATGGAATGCCGAAAGAGAGAAAGAGGGAAAACCTCCTGTAGAGATGGGAGTAGGAATCCACACGGGCATTGTCCTCGCAGGGAATATGGGTGCTGAGAATCGCCTCAACTACACCGTCATAGGTAACAACGTCAATCTCGCGGCCCGCCTCTGCGGGATGGCAGAGAGAGGTGAGGTCCTCATTTCCAAAGATGTCCTGGACCGTCCCCATGTAAGAGAAAACATCGAAGTGAAAGAGCTCCCACCGAAAGAGATCAAGGGATACGAAGAGGCATTCATCCTATACTCGGTGCAAGGGGGCAAAGATGTTCGGTGATCTCTCCTTCCGCAAGAAAATCATCCTCAGTCAGCTCATCCTCTTCATCGCCTTTTTTGCAGCCCTGTTTCCTTTTGTAGAGAAGATGTCCTCGATTCTTGTGCGCGATTCGCTCATCGAGAGCACATCGGACCTAAAGATGCGTCTAGCAAAGGCGACATCGGTCCAAGATATGGTTTCGATCATCAAAAAGGAACAATACTTTTTCTTTTTTCGGATCGGACTCATCAACGATCAGGGCCTCGTGATCTATGACACCCACAAAAGCCGTCTCTATAAAGAGGGGTTCAAACCCTATTTCGCAACCGACCATAAAGAGATCCAAGAGGCGCTGAAAGAGGGGGTAGGCTTTTCTATTGCTCATTCGGTGACCTTTGGTGGAAAATTCGGCTATGTCGCTGAGCGGTTCCAGTTTCAGGGAAAGACGTTCATCTTGCGCACCGTTTTTCCGTTCCAGCAGATCGAGGATTTGACCGAGACCTTTGAGATAGGCATGCTCATTTTCTTATTTGTCATTCTCCTCTTTTTCAATACTTTGATCATGTTCATTTTCAATCGGCTCACGCGCCCGATTCGAGAGATCATCTCTGCGATTACCCCCTATCAGAAAAAGGAGCAGGCTGAGCTTCCTGAGATCACCCTCACAAAGACAACAGGTCCAGGTGACGACTTCCAGAAACTCGCTGGAGTCTTCAACTCCCTCTCGAGAAAAATTCAGGAGCAAATTAAGACTCTGGAAGATGAAAAGAATGAAAAAGAGGCGATTCTCGAGTCTCTCGGAGAAGGGGTCATCGCTGTCGATGGAAAGATGCACGTCCTCTATATTAACTTCATCGCATGCAAAATGCTCGGCGTTGCCCGCAGACAGATTTTGGGCAAACCCTTCCATGTGGAAGGGGGAAATGGGGCTATACAGCTCAGCAGAAAATGTAGAGACCTCCTTGAGAAGTGTCAAAGCCAAGCGATCATTGCTGCCGACTCCATCATCTTGGGAACAGAAAAAAAGACCTATATCGATCTCGTTGCAGCTCCTAAAGCCCATGGAGCAGGTGCGATCATTGTCCTGCAAGACAAGACCAGTCATTACCGTGTTCTCGAGATGGGCAAAGACTTCGTCGCAAATGCCTCTCACGAACTCCGCACCCCCATCACCATCATCAAGGGATTTGCAGAGACCCTTCACGACATGCCGGAGATGTCAAACGAACTCCTCATGGATGTCACAGAAAAAATTGGCCGTAACTGCACTCGGATGGAAAACCTCGTGAGTAACCTCCTCATGCTCGC
Source organism: Chlamydiota bacterium (assembly GCA_011064965.1). Classification (GTDB taxonomy): domain Bacteria; phylum Chlamydiota; class Chlamydiia; order Chlamydiales; family Rhabdochlamydiaceae; genus Sacchariniichlamydia. The sequence goes on along the minus strand of JAAKFS010000015.1, from coordinate 26,925 downwards.
AGATATTGAGAACCTTCCCGAGAGCCGCTTCGAAGAGTGTGATCTCGGGATCCTCCTTGAGAACTGTCGCCATACCCTCCTCTCTGTTCATCCGGAGGCGCATGTAGAGATTGATAAATCAGGCCGAAAAGTGGTGATCGGGGCTGACAGGGGCCTGCTGGAGCTTGCCCTCATGAATCTTCTAGAAAATGCAGCGAAGTATTCAGATCCCCCAGCAAAAATTTCCCTTGTTCTCACCATACCGAATGAAGAAGAGGTTATCCTCAAGATCAGCGATCAGGGAAGAGGGATTCCAGAGAGGGACCTTCCCCATATTTTCGAGCGGTTCTATCGCGTTGATAAGACCCACTCAAGGCGTCTTGGTGGAGCAGGCCTTGGTCTCTCTCTTGTCAAGACGATCATCAAGAAGCACGATGGGACGATCGAAGTTGAGTCTACCGAGGGAAAAGGGACCACCTTCACGATCACTCTTCCCATCCGCCACCACAACTGGCTTTAGTGTACACTGTACACTGTTCTGGTGTACACAAGTGAAGTAGTGTACACTAGAGTGTATACAAGAATACATAAGCAGACGATCGCAGTTGCATCAACCGAAAGGAAGGGGCCATGACCTGCCCCCATTCGGCATCACAACTGGCTTTAGTTTCTCCTGTTCTTTCGGAGTTTTCGTCTCTTAAATTGACAATACTTCTTCAAGGATATTTGCTCTTAACTTAGGCCTTAACTCAGACCTACATTTGCTGCGTTCACTTTTTCTTGACCCCATTATTTACGGGCGGAACGGTCTGCTCGGGGCTTTCTGCAGGGGTACTTATCGGATGATTCACTCTCAAGCGGATCTTCGAACTTTCCGTTTTCTGGAACTCTTTTCCACTCTTTTTCTGATGACCAAAGAGAAGCATCTTCTGGTAGTCGGCGAGGTTGATCCGATGCTCGAGCAGAAACTCCTCAAGCTCCGTTTTGGTAAGAGAGAGCTTCTCCCCAGTCTTTTCCCATTTCTCTTGCTCTTTGAGGTAGATCTGATGAGTGAGGCTAGTGCCAAAAAGCGCCTTTAAAACCTCAAACGAGGCGTAAGGGAAAAGGATCGGACGCGTTCTCTCTTTTGGTGTGATGCTGATGAAGTCTCCAAGGGCGGGATAGCCTTCGAACTCTCCCATCTTGTAGTTGTTGGTCCCCTTGACGAGCTTGTAAAAAAGGTCTCTGTGTTCTTTGTGAATCCTCGGGAGGAGCTTCTCAAAGGTATCGATCGAAGGGTCTTTTTTTAGTGTGCTTCGAATGAGTCTTAGGATCTCTACTTCGAGATTAGGTTCATAGAGATCGGTGAACGCATACATCGACTGGAGAAGATTCAGGGTTGCACTTTCGAGAAGGGGATCGCCTTGCTCTTGAAAGAGCGAGGTGATGTTGAGCTTACTTTCCTGCACGATGCTTTCTGCTTCTCGTGGACTGGTGTATTCGGTTTCTACCTTTTTCTTTGTTTCCGCTGTTCTTTTCTCTGTTTCTTCTGGGAAGGGATCTTTCCCTGGGATCTTATTGAAAGCATTCCTATGGACCTGAGTTTCTATTTGCCGCTGGATTTGCATCGAATCTGTGAAGTGCAGCGTCTCTTGCACCGCTGCCCGGAATTGATGGATGACAGTGTAAGAGCCGATGGCAAAGAGAAGAATGAAGGCTGACACCAAGGGAAGAATGTTCATGAATAGACGGCGATCCTCTGTGAATGTGGGAGAGAGAAGTAGAAGCTTTCCTCATTCGCGACAATTTTTAGAATGGGAGGTAAAAGAGCTTTGCTCCATTCGGAGGTCCACTTTTTTGTCTCGGGATCAAAAAATGTGATAGAAAATTTCTCGATGTTGCTTTGAAAAATTTCTTTTCGTTTTTCTCCCTCGTCTGAATAGGTCACGAGGCAAAAGTTGTCATCGAGGTCCCGGACGAGAACAGCTTCGATTTCACAACAAAAGTGGGGATCGGGATCGGCCCCATTGTCAAAAGTAAACTGGAGGACATCCCCATGAAAATCCTGATGTTTTCCTGTGAAGAAGAGAGCTGTCCCTTCGGTAGCATCAAGATTTTCAAAGACTTGCTTGATTCGGAGCTGGGAGATAATGCGCCAATGCATCTCTGAGTGTGCCTTTTCTAGTTTACCATTGGATTGGACGATCTGGCGAAAGCAAGAGAAGAGTGTGCTCAGTAAGATAGCAGTGAGGGTGAGCCCGATGGCCACCTCTAATAAGGAAAAGGGGCGCTTCATAGGGGGAATTTTACCTGAAACTCCCTTCTAAGGAAAGGGGTTAATTCCTTTTTAAGGAGGCGTGGGCAAGACCATATCCCAAGAAAGCAAAAGTGAGAAGGGAGATAATGTCGGGTAGAAGAGGGGGTGCGGAAGGGGAGATGACGCCGAGTACGGCGAGCAGAGCGACCACGACGCCCGTGCAGGCGTCTCCAGCCACGAGTCCAGAAGAGACCATCAGCCCGTTGTCCATTGCATTTTTGTCTCCTTTATAGCGGACGAGGGCAGAGACGAGTCCTCCAACCATGATGCCGGAGCTTAAAGAGAAGGGGAGGTAGAGGCCGATCGCGAAAGGTAGAACGGGAAGGCAGAGGATCTCGACAAAAAGCCCTAGAACTACACCGATCATGATGAGAGCGATGGGAACGTTCCCAGAAATGACTCCCTTAGCGATCAGAGCCATTAGCGTTCCTTGCGGTGCAGGCATCTCGGGTGAGCCAAAGGTATAGACAGTGTTCAAAAGATAGAGAGTTCCTCCAATGGTAATGGCAGGAAGGAGGATGCCGATGATCTCTCCGATTTGCTGACTACGCGGTGTGGCCCCGAGGATAAAGCCCGTTTTTAGATCCTGAGACGTTGTGCCAGCTAAGGCAATCGCAACATTGGCTACCACACTCATCGTGAGGGCTGCGATGAGATACATCCTCTCGGTCCATCCGATAGCGAGGAAGATGAGACAGGTGATGAGCAATGTCGTGATTGTCATTCCAGAGACGGGGTTAGAGGTACTGCCAACGATGCCGACAGTGATGGAGGTGACTGCGACAAAAAAGAAGCCGAGGAGGACGAGCAGGATGATCGTCATGAAATTGAGGGGGAGTCCGGGGAAGAGCCAGAGGAAAAGAATAATGGCAGTAGAACCGAGAATGAGCCATCGCATTGAGATGTCTTTATCAGTTCGAGGGAGGCGTTTGTGGTGTTTGGCTCCAGTAATCAGCTCTTTAAATCCGACATGAAAAGTTCGACCGAGGAGAGGAAAAATTTTTACAAGACTGAGGAGTCCTCCGATCCCGACTGTTCCAGCGCCGATGTAGCGAACGTAACTTGACCAAATATCTTCGGGGGACATGTGCTCGACGGGGATTGTTCCCGGTGGGATGAGCGCGGTCCCCGTGCCGAACTTGGCGATGAGAGGAATGATCACCCACCATCCAACCATCCCTCCAGCGAAGAGGATTGAAGCGATACGGGGGCCGATGATGAAGCCCACTCCGAGAAGCGCGGGCGTGCAGTCGATGCTAATTTCTGTCCGAAACCTCTTTGGGAGTTTCCAAATGGCCACTTCGCTCCAGAGGTGAAGGGCACCGGAGGAGATCTTGTAGAGAGCTCCCACAACAATACCAGAGATCGCGAGAATTGCTTTTTTGCCTCCTCTTTCTCCCGATTTGAGGATCGCAGCGCATGCAGTCCCTTCCGGGAAAGGGAGCTCTCCATGTTTCTCTACAATGATGTAGCGCCTCATTGGAATCATAAAAAGGACACCGAGAATCCCACCTAGAGCCGACAATAAAAAGATCCGAAACATGGAGGGGGGAGCTCCGAGGATGAAGAGAGCGGGCACTGTGAAGACCACACCTCCAGCGAGTCCTTCACCGACCGATGCAATAGTCTGAACGAGGTTGTTCTCTAATATCGTAGGTCTTTTGAAGAAGGTCCGCATGATCGTCATTGAGAGGACCGCAGCGGGGATCGATGCGGAGACCGTAGTACCCACTTTAAGGCCGAGGTAAGCATTCCCCACACCAAAAATCAGTCCCAGAATGCAACCGAGAACGATTGCTCGAAAAGTGAACTCCCGCGGTTTACTTTTTGCAGAGACGTATGGAGTGAAATTTTTTGGGGTTTTCATCACCCCTCAACATGCACCCAATTCTTTTTTTGAGCAACTGCTTGCGTGGCTGCTTTTTTGATTGTTTTTCTCTGGTCTTTTGGATCATGAAAATGGACATTGATGGTTACAAGAGAAGTGAATGTTCCATCTTGACCCAGCTTTTGCTTGTCAAAGTAGACGAAGGTTTTTTTTACATAGGTCCGTTTCATTTTGCTTCCCGGTAGTGTCAATTCAAACTGATCATCTACAAAGAGAGGTTGATTGTGCAGCTTTTTCTTGGCAAAGAGCTGCTTTTCGGGAATGTGATTTTCATAGAGAAGAAGTTGCATGGCAATGAGTTCTTCTTCCGCTGCTTTCTCAAGCTGAATAGAAAATAGGGAGTCGATCTCTTTTTTCATCTGCAGGAAGGGATAACGCAAGAAAGGAAGAATCGAAATGCTGACAAGAGCAAAGGCGATCATCAGTTCAAGAAGGACAAAGGGTCTTTTCTTTTTCATAGATAAAAGAGGATACCACACCAATGGAAAAATAGGACAAAAGGGAAAAAACGCTTGCCGAAATTTCAGTGGTCCGAATATAGTGAACATTGTTCATCATGAAAAAAGAAACACTGAAAAACAGCATATTTGATTCAGCTTGGAAAATCGTCGAGGACGAGGGGATGGAACGGCTGAATGTGCGCAAAGTTGCCAAAATGAGTGAGTGCTCTTTGGGATCGCTTTACAACTCTTATGAGAGCTTCCAAATTTTGCAATTGCACATCAATGCCACTGTTCTTTCGAATCTCTTTGTAAAACTCAGAACAGTGACTGAAGAGGGGATTCAAGAAGAAAAAACCCTTCGTGAGATCCTCAAAAATTTGGGCCTTGCCTATATCGAATTTGGACAGGAGAATCGGAACCTTTGGAAATCAGTGTTTGAGCACTTTCCCGTTGATCCCTTACCAGAGTGGTACGCAAAGCGGGCTCGAGAAGGTGTGTATGGAATTTGTGAACGGCTCGGGGAGTTTTTTAAGCTGCCTCAAGAAGAGGTCAAGCATATCGTAGGATTTTTCTGGACCTCAATACATGGGATGAGCGCCATTCTTCTGAACAGAAAAATGGAGATGGTGGCCGAGCTTTTTAGAAGCGACAGTTTAGAGAGTTACGTAGACTACTGTTTAGAGGGACTCTTCTCATCTGAATTGGTTGCAAAGATAGAGAATTACCCCTAGGAAATTTTTTTCCCAAGAAATGAACTTAGTTCAATATTGAATTTACACAAAGGAGACGCAAAATGAAAAAGATAGCAACACTCACAACCCTCATCGCACTTAGTTTGTCCCAAGCTTATTCGAACGAGAAGCAGACATTTGAAGAAAAGACAAGCACGCCGTCTTGTGCAATTACTCTGCCCGAAGATGTTTGCGATCTCGATTCATCGTTTAGCTATTGGACAGTGGGTATTGGCCCTCTTCCGATCCCCGCATTCAATCTTGGGGTTGGAGCGCGAGCAAAAAAAGATCGATTTGGCGCTGATGTTTCTTTGAATCTCGCCACAGTGGGAATAGTGAATGCTCTTCGGGCTTCTGCAAATGGCTTGTGCTATGTGCATCAAACACCATCAGCACATACATATGTTGGTTTGGGAGCCTCTGTAGGGGGCATTTGGGGTTTTTCATCACTTTTTACGGGGGGCTTCGAGGGATATTTTGCACCCAATTTCATTTGTGGGCGGGAGTTTCTCAATCACGAAGGAAAGAGGAGATTTTTTCAGGTTGAAGCGCTCTATCCTGTAAAGGGATTTAGCTCAGGCGGATGGGTCAACTTTGCTTTCTTCACATTGAAATATGGATTTGCTTTTTAGCTTCTCTCAAATTTGAAAATTTTTTGCCTAATTGTGAACTTAGTTCATTTTGAAAAAGGAGATACGACATGAAAAAGATAGCGTTGCTCTTAAGCCTTATCACATATTGTTTGCCCTCAACGTATGCAGGTGAGGAGAACTTAATTGAAGAAAACACGAATGTTCCGGTCTGCGCGACTGCTCTTCCAAAGGAAGTTTGCGGTCTTGACTCATCATTTTGGTATCGCACTGTGGGTATTGGACCTATTCCAATCCCCGCTTTGAATCTTGGAATTGGGAGGCGCATAAAAAGGGAGCGATATGCTGGAGATTTCACCATGAACCTAGCCACTTTGGGCCTCGTTAATGCTCTTCAGGTTTATGCCAATGGATTGTGTTATGTTCATCAAAAACCATCTGCTCATACCTACATTGGCGCGGGAGCTAGCGCTGCAGTAGCGTTTAGTTTTCCTGAACTTTCTTATACTGGCTATATTGCCCCAAACATTCTGGGAGGAAGAGAGTTCATCGACAGAGATGGAAATCGGAGATTTTTTCAGGTAGAGGTTCTCATTCTTCCTTTTGGCATCTATAGTTCTACTCTGATCCTTCCAGTAGTTACATTAAAGTATGGGATCGATTTTTGAGATTGAAATTCTCCAGAGGTAAGAGGGGCCTCTAAGTGCGGAGTGAAGAAGAAACTGTAATAAAACAATCCATTTTGTAAAATAGAAGAATGGACGTAAAGGGAAGAGCGCTCTTTAATTACCTGCGGATGAACTGGGAGGAGGATCCCAGCATCGTGGTTGAACCTTGGCAGGTGGAGGATTACCGCCAGCTGTCTGAGGAAGAGCTTTACCAGAGACTTGAGGCTTTAGGCATTGCGCTCGATCATGGCAGATTCTTAGGGTATGCAGCTGAGGCTCCCTCCCCTGAAGAGTTGATCGAAACTCTTTGGGTTGATGAGAGTGAGGAAAACCTCGACAATGCTTACCTTCTTTTGTTTGAGCTTTGGCGTCGTCTTCTTCCAGGTAGGCAATCTCTTTCTATTTTTTGCGATGAACTCGATCACCTAATCGATCACTTTGATCGTGGAACATTAGAAAATGAAGAGGCTATACAAAACGCTCTTTCTGATCTCCAGGGGATTTTGGATGAACAATCCGATCGTGGAGAAGGTCCGAAGGCATTGTTTCGAGAGATCTCTCTTTATTGTGCACATGACTTAGAGAGCTTTATCTATGATTTTTCTTCCAAGCAAATCGATGAAGGTAACTCCACTACTGCATCGGAGCTTATCGATGGATTTTCTCTATACATCACTGATAAAAAGTGGTTTGATTTTTTGCAGCAACGTCTTATCTCGCCTGTCGATGGGGAGGAAGCGGAGCATATGCTTCTTCGTCTATTTGAGGAGCTCGAGGGAGAGCCAGATTTTGATTTACTGCTGGAGATTGCCCGTCAACTTGTCAATAAGGGGTCTGTTTCTCATTTCATTCGTGCGGTTTTACTCGCTAGGGGATCGATTCAGTCAGAGCAAGATTTCCAAGAGCTGCTCGCTCTGACATCAGAGTTCTACCGTCTCTTAGATCACGAGGTCGAGTCCAAAGAGCTTGCCTTGATTTTGAAAGAGAGACAGGGGAACGATCTCGATGCTCCTCTCTCTCCGGATGAGGATCTCGTTCGTGCTCTCTACGATCTATTTGAGGATCTTGAGGGGAGTGAAGTCTAGGTAGTCGGCTGAAGCAAAGATATAGCGCACTCCACGTACCTTTCCAAAAGTAAGACTCTTTTCCCGCACATTATGGAGATGACCGAAGACGCAGATATCGATGTTATGTGCTTCAAGCAAGGTTGAAGTCTTACTGGAGTGAAGCTCTGGGCCGATCGGCGGGTAATGGGTAAGAGCGATCTTTGTTTTTGCATCGGGCTTGAGTCTATCTAGACTCATCTCGAGCCGATGAAGTTCCCGCTCGAAAACTTTCTCATCATTGGCCTGTTTTGCTTCGAGCTCTTCTGGGCCTCGCACTTTGGCGTAGGGGTTCTCCACAAATTCGATGTAAGAGTCAAAAGAGTACTCGGGGGTATCCCAGAGGCGGCTCCCGGCAAAGGAGATGTCTTCCCAGTCGAAGGAGTCATTGTGAATGAAATGGATCGAAGGGGGAAGCGAGGCTTTTAGTTTTGTACTCGATGGCCACCAGTAGTCGTGGTTACCGCGGATGAGGAGCTTTTCTCCGGGGAGGCGATCGATCCATTCGAGGTCAATAAGGGCTTCTTTGAGTTGCATCGCCCATGAGATATCTCCGGGGATGAGAACGAGGTCGTTTTCACCGACAAGCTCTTTCCAGTTTTTCTCGATTTTAACGGCATACCCTTTCCACGCGGGGCCAAAGACCTCCATGTTCTTTCCAGGGTTGCCAAATGCTAAGTGGAGGTCTGCTAAGACCCAAACGGCTCTCATAATACAAAACCATCGGGGATTTCTGTGCCCGATGTGACGATGATAATGCCATCGCGGATATAAATGCCATCGCCGTCGTAGGTCTCGAGTCCCTCTTTGTTGATCAGCTGGACATTGTTGCCGATCCGGCTCTCTTCGTCGATAATGGCCTTTTTGATGAGGCAGTTTTCACCGATTGAGAAATATTGTTCTGCTGGCATCACCTGGTCTAGAAAAGGGTGGTAGGTTCTGTTTCCTGTGACAATCGAATCCTGGATCACTGTTCCTTGTTTGATCAAAGCCCGCACACCAATGACGCTGTGTGTAATCTCTTTTGCTTCGATGATTCCCCCTTGGCCGATGAGCGAGTCTGTAATCTTTGTTCCATTGATGAGAGCGCTGGGGATGTGCTCTGGTTTGGAGTAGATCTGATTGTCTTCCTCATAGGTATTAAGCCCTTTCCCTTCTGTCAAGATCAGGTTGGCATTGTAGTAGGAAGCGACAGTTCCGATGTCTTCCCAATAGCCTTGGTAGACATAGGAAGAGCAACGGGCCTTTTTGATGTATTTGGGGATGAGGTCGTGCCCAAAATCGTCTCCCTGTTCTTTGAGGATCTCGATCAGTGCGCTGCGACGGAAAATGTAAATCCCCATTGAAGCGAGGTAGTGAGTTTGATCGCCATTTTTTCCATTTTTTTTGGCAAAAGAGGGGGCAAGGGCGAATTCTTTCAGTACATTAGGATCGGTTGGCTTCTCAACGAATTCTGTGATGGTATGAGCCTTGTTGATCTTGAGAAGACCCATCCGCTTGGCTTCCTCCTCTTCTACAGGAAGCGAGGCGATGATCAAATCGGCGTCCTGTTTCTTCGCAAAGGCGAGCATTTGGAGAAGATCCATATTGTAGAGCTGGTCTCCCGATAAAATGAGAAACCATTCGGAAGAAGAGCGGAGGATGTAGTCGAGATTTTGCCGAACTGCATCGGCGGTTCCCTTAAACCAAGCCTTCCCTTTTTCAGTCTCCTGGGGGGTGAGGAGCTCAAGTCCTCCTGAGCGGAACATGTCGAGTTGGTAGGTGGAGAGGATGTGCTGGTGGAGCTCAGAGGCAAAGTACTGAGAGATGACAAAGATCTGGTTGATCCTTGAATTGAGGGAGTTAGAGAGGGGAATATCAATGAGACGGTAGCGACCACCGAAGGAAACCGCGGGTTTACACCGGTTCTTGGTGAGAGGGTATAAGCGGGTCCCTTTCCCTCCTGCAAGGACAATCGATGCGACTTTTTTCAAAAAGTCATCTTTTTGATTATTGTGTAGAAAATCTTCTGCGTTCATCTAACTAATTAGTAACACAGATATGAGTTCTAATTCAGTAAATTTTTATTGAGTAAATTTGGATAGGCGTCCCTTGCCAAATCTACCCAAAAAGTAATCGCAGGTGCCGACTATAGAGAGAGGCTTTTCAAAAAGTCCTCCTTTTTGCCATCTCTTGAATCGAGGAGTATGGCGTCTATGAAAAAGCAGACGATTCCGAGAGTAAAAATAGCGCCACATGGGGCCACGGTTTCCCTCTGGGAAGGAGGAGGAGATCTTGTGCCATATCCGCGCCGATGGGACGTAAAGAGAAGAGTAGCCCTTATCTCTAATCCGATAACACCAGTCAATCTCTTCCCATAGCAAAAAAAACTTTGGATCGAGCCCTCCGACTCTTTCGACGACTTCTCTCCGGACAGCCAAAGCGCACCCACAAACATAATCGGTGAGAGCCTCGTCTTTGTATTTCTCATTGTCATCGCTTGCGCCGCAACCAATATGGAAACACCGTCCTGTTTGAGGATCGACGCCCCCACCAGCATACCAAATGGTCGCCGGCTCGCCATAGTAGTAGATCTTCGGTCCGAAGACACCTACCTCTGGTCTGTTTTCTGCCGCCTTCGCGATGGCGGTAAGCAAGTTCGGTGCGACTACCGTGTCGTTATTGAGAAGAAGAAAGAAATCCGCATCCCCCTTCAGCCCCTCCTTAAGACCTCGGTTACACCCATCGGAAAATCCCCGGTTCTCTCCCATCTCAAGGATCCTTAAGTCGGGATAGGCTTCTCGGATCACCTTTAGAGAAGAGTCGGTGGAGCCGTTGTCGATGAGGAGGATCTCGTAATGGGGATAATCGAGCTTCTCAAGAGAGCTTAAGCACTCGAGAGTGTCGGGAGCGTTGTTCCAATTGAGTAGTATCAGAAAGAATTTAGGCATTCTGAGTCAGGGTTGCTGTGATCTCATGGGCATTGTAGCTCGAGCGAACGAAGGGACCGCTATACATATAGCGAACACCGATACCATGACCGTATTCTTCATACTCCTTAAACGTGTCAGGGTGGACAAAATCTTTGACGAGGAGCTTCCGCCTATTGGGTTGCAGGTACTGGCCGATGGTGATCACAGCGCAGCCCACCTCTTTGAGATCGTCGATGGTGGCGTAGACCTCTTCTTTTGTCTCTCCGAGACCGACCATGATCCCTGATTTAACAAAGCCGCATTTGCCTGTTTCATGTGCGTATTTTAGGACCGATAGGGTCCGCTCATAGGTCGCTTTATGGCGAACACGAGGGGAGAGGCGTTTCACCGTTTCAATGTTGTGGTTAAAAACCTCAGGCTCCACTTCTAAGACCCGGTCTACCGAGGAGAACTTCCCGTCAAAGTCCGAAGTGAGGACTTCAACTGTGCACCCCGGGTTCAACTCTCGAATTTCTTGGACGATTGCAGCGATGTGAGCAGCTCCTCCATCTTCGAGATCATCGCGCGCTACCATCGTGATCACCGCATGCTTTAAGCCCAGCTCTCGGACTGAAAGGGCCACACGCCGAGGCTCGTCAGCCTCAGGTCCTTGGGGTGTTTTGGAGAAATCGATATCACAAAATCCGCAACTACGAGAGCACTCTTTCCCCAGAGCGAGAAATGTTGCCGTCTTATTCGAATAGCACTCAAAACGGTTCGGGCATTTTGCCTCTTCGCAGACGGTGTTGAGCCCATACTTCTTCAGAAGAGTTCCCGTTTTAGCGAGCTCTCCTCCACGAGGGAGATTGCGGTGAAGCCAAGAGGGGAAGCGCCCTATAGAGCGCTCTTCTTCTGGATTTTCAGGGAGAATGTTGAGCTTTTTTGTCATTGCTTTGGTGGCATATGCAGCGGCTCATCATTGGCAAGAAGAGCTGCTTCGAGCCATGCCTCTGCTACAGTCGGATGTGCGTGGATCGTATCCGAAACGCACTCGACTGTCAACTCGTTCTGGATGGCCAGAGTAATTTCTGCGATGAGTGTTGCCGCTTCGTGACCGACGACCTGTGCTCCTAGAATTTGTCCGGTTCCCTTATCGATGATCACCTCGGCAAACCCATCGGTATCGATCGTGGCGATCGATTTCCCTAGAGCTTGAAATGGAAACATGCCAACGACAGCATTGTGGCCTGCTTCTTTCGCTTGTTCCAAGGTCATCCCAACAACAGCAATTTCCGGATGGGTAAAGATCACCGCAGGGACTGCATTGTAGTGCATCTTCACTTCTCTACCCAAGATATTGGATGCTGCGACAATCCCTTGATGAGAGGCGACATGTGCTAAGAGAAACTCTCCTGTCACATCCCCAATGGCGTAAACTCCAGGTACATTGGTCTCCATTTTCTCATTCACGACAATGGCCCCTTTGCTATCTACTTTGACCCCAGCCTTTTCTAAACCGAGATGGCTAGAACTGACTTTTCTTCCAACAGAGACAAGAGCGAGATCTGCTTCGAGGGGCTCCTTGTCCCTAAGCTTAACACTCACGCCATCGCCGCTGTGCTCGATCCCTTCAACAAAGACATCGGTCTGGATATCGATTCCCTGTTTTTTAAAGGCGCTAGTCAGTGCAGTTGCTACTCCCTTTCCTTGCAATGCGAGGATAGTAGGGAGGGCCTCTAGAATGGTCACCTGCACTCCAAACTCCGCATAAAGAGAAGCAAACTCACAGCCGATATACCCTCCGCCGATGATGGCCAGGCTCTTTGGCAATTGGGTGAGCTCTAAGATTGAAGTGGAGTTGAGTATACGCACATGATCGCAGGGGAATGCGGGAATATCTAACGGCTCAGAACCTGTCGCGATGATCGTATTTTCTGCCTCTATCAGACAGTTGTCTGTTCCAACCACTTTGATCTCGGTTGGGGAGAGCATCTCTGCTTTGCCCTCGAGAATAGTGATTTTATTGGCTTGAAGAAGGCCTCCCAAGCTCTTTCGGATTTTTTCAACGACCTGGTCTTTGCGAGTTTTCATTTTAAGAAAATCAAAGGTCACATTTCCGGTAGAGATCCCATACTCCTCGGCCATTTTGATTTTATGCATCACCTGCGCATTGGCTAAAAGGGTCTTTGTGGGGATACAGCCGACATTTAGACAGGTCCCTCCTAGAAAACTCTTTTCGACAAGAGCCACAGATTTTCCATTTTGGGCAGCTTTGATGGCAGCGACGTAGCCTCCCGGCCCCGCGCCAATGACAACTAGATCAAATCGCTTCTTTTCCATGATTTTCCTCTATGTTCTTAAGCCGGAGTATATCCCCATTTTTACTATTCATTCTACCAGAAAGAATTCTCTGGCTTGATTTCAAATCATGTGTAATATTAAGGAAATATGAAGTCAGCAGAGCGTGAAAAGATTTGCATCAATTGTGAAGGGAGGATCCCCTTCGATACGACGATTTGTCCCTATTGCGCTTCTGAGCAAGCTGCCTCGCAGAACAACTCTTTTCAAACGCCTCTTTTCCAGAATCAATCTCTTGAGGATAGCCTCACCTCTCTTTACACTCCTCCTTATCAGGGGAAGCGTCCTCAGTTCTCTCCCACCGCTGAAGAAGAGTCACCAGAAGAGCAAGGCTATTTTGATGAATCTGATGAGCCCCTCTACAAAGATGTGACAGAAAAACCCGCCATGGATCCTCTCATCGGAGCAACTGTAGAAGAGCAAGAAGAGCCCGTGAGCCGGAGCCCTCTCGTTCCAACGCTGTTTCTTACAGCTGGCTTAAATTTGGCCATTTTGGGCCTCATGCAACTCTGCTTTTCTAAGAATGGGATTCTGCGTCTCGAGTGGAATGCCTCGCACTGGTTTTTCCCAGTGATTCTCGCAGCGCCTTTGCTATATTTTGGCTATAAAAAGCTGCAGAACTTTTCCGATTAACCGCAAAAAAAAGCCCCCTCTGTAAGAGACTTTCTCTGAAATCCATTCCGGCCCAAATCGAATTTCTCTTTTTTTCTATGACACTAATTTTCAGACTGCGCAAACTTTTCTGAAGTTTACTACGTCTTCCAAATCAGCCTCATAGACAAAAATCATAAATTCTTGCACCGAAAGCGAATTCAGAGAAAGTCTCTAAGCAGAGAGAGCTTTTGGATTTCATCCGCGAGGATGACTGCGTCCTTAGGCAGTCGGAGTAGCAGGTGGTGCTACGTAGTTGATTGCAGCTTTTGTATACCAGGATCCGAGTGGAGGCGCTACGACCCCAACCGTTGCAAATATAGTATTTGAGATATTCATCATAGCCTTCGCACCGTGTGAAGCAAAACTCGCTCTTCCTTCTTGAGAGTAGGTGAAAGGAGCGTAAAAGATCATTCCCACAAGACGTACGATTGCGCTGATGAGGTTTTCAAGCGCTGCGCAACCAAATCCTACCACGCTCTTCACATATCTTGCCTTGCTAGCACCATTCATAATAGAAAGGCCCCACCCTGAGATTGTCCTTCCTCGTTTTAGAGCAGCTTTATAAGATTCCTGATCAGTAATTGAATTGATCATTTCCTCATCGAGATACCTGATCACAAGCTCTTTGAGTGCCTGTGCTTTCTCTCCCGATTTAAGTAAATGTGAGTTGTACTTTCCGACAAATAGATATGGGCTCTCTGAATTCACTAACGACGCGGCTGTTGTTGCCATTTTCTTCTCCTTGATTTCCACTTGTCCTTTCAAATATATCAAATTGGAAAATAAAAAAAAGCCCCCTCTGCAAGCAGAAGGAGCTTTTGGATTTCATACCTAAGTATAAAAAGTCCTTAGGCAGTAGCAGGTGCTACGTAGTTCACTGCAGCATCGGTATACCAGCTTCCAACGTGTGGTGATACAACGCCGAGAAGTGAACCAACGACATTCGTGAGATTCATCACGGTTGTTTTGAAATTAGTGGCAAATTCCCCTCTTCCTTCTGAAGAGTAGATGAAAAGAGACGAAAATAGCGTTTGCACAAGATTTGAAACTGCGTAAACGGTATTCATGATTGCTTCTTTTGCGAATAGAGCCATGCTTCCCATGTAACTCATGACACTGTTAAACTCACTTGCACGTTGCATGCCAGTAAGACCCCGATCGTCAATTGCTTTTGCTCGAGCATCTGCAGCTTCGGGACCTTGTTCTGCTTGCTCACCATGAACAACAGAAGCAGCTTCAGCACGCTCAGTTGTTCCCGTAACAACTGCAGCAGCTGATTCAGCTTTACTTTCTACTGCTGACTTAACAACAGGAGCGTTTTCTGCTGCGAAATGGTTATATCCATATTGACCAGCTTTAACAGCTGCAACAGTAGCAAATGCTAGACCTGCAGTTATATATGGTTGTGCTGTCATGTTGGCCAGTGCGTCGGCCCCATAAGCCTGAACTGCTGATAGAGTTCCGTTAATCATAATATTTCCCTTGGTTGGTTGGGTTAATCAAGTTTCGCAAAAGATTATACAAAGGGGGGATTTTTTTTGCAAAACACAAAATTTCTACTTGGTAATTTAAGTAAAAGATTTGTTCATTAGATTAGTTTGTGTTTCTGTGGTTGTACTGGGTTTTTTAAAGATTTTTCTTGGGGAAGATAAACAAATCGGTTTTGAAAAAAAACCTATGAAGGGGTGGTTGGAAGGGGATATCTTTTGGAGGAAGCTGTTAGCTGGAGAGAGGCAAGAGAGCAAAGGACGCTTGCGAGAATGAGGACCAGGACGGGGCTAAAGAGGGTGCAGAGTAAGGAGCCTAGGAAGGGAGCAACGAGGCCGCGGAGCCCTACACTGACGACGTTAACCGAGCTGTAAATGGAGCTATCCTCATCATGAGCGAAGAGCGGGCCTGAGAGATTCCAGGAGAGCTTGCTCCCTGCTTGCATCACGCCGTAGATGAGGTAAGCGACAAAGAGAGCTGAGAGGTGGAGGCGGGCGAGGAGAAGGCCAAAGGGGAATACAGCGGCTAGTGTTGTGACTAGGGCGCTGAACCGGTAGATGCTGATCCGGGTCATCCAAGCGGCCCAGAGGCGGCTGGTTAGGGCAAATCCGATTCCTTTGAATGTTGCAATGGCGATGGCAATTTCTGTGTAGGAGAGTTGAAGCGTTTGATCAAAGAAGAGGGGGAGTGCGGGTTGCATGATCATCAGTCCGCCGCCGCCGAGCATGAATCCAATCTGAAAGCGGATGAAATCGGGGCGTGTTTTAAGGAGGTGCAGGGCATTTTGCCAAGGCTTGAGGAGGGCTGATCGAATGTTCTGGGGGACCTTGGGGGTGTCTATTTTGAGGGCGCTATTGATTGGGATGCGGAGAATGAAGAGAGTGCCAGAGAGACTGATGAGGGCAGTTAGTGGGAATAGGAAGCGCCAGATGCCCGAATAGGCATCCATCCAGTAACCAAAGAGAAAAGGGAGAAGAATGCTCGGGACATAGGAAAGGGTCGTGCCGAGAGAAAAGGTCTTTTCTCGTGTGTTTCTCGGGAGGTTTCTTTTGAGGATTTCCATCCATGCGGGGATGATGCTTCTTTTCATCATGATAAAAAGCGCTCCGGCAAAGACGAGGTACCAGGTGCTATGGATGAAGGGAAAGAAGAAGAAGGGTAGGTGGCCGATCACATCGGCAATGATGATGTTACTGCGGAGACGATCAGGCCGTTTGTAGACTAGGGCACTCCAATAGGGGGTGAAGAGGGAGACTGTAGGGCGCAGGGCAATGAGGATGGTGTATTGGATGAGCGGAGCGCAGAGGTCCTTACACAATATGAAGATGAGCATCCCCTGCAGGGTCCAGAAGGGAGCTTCGAAAATGCTTGAAAAGAGATAGGCTCGGCGGGTGGCGCTAGCGTCTCTTTCTGCAATTTGCTCGGGCTTCATTGCGTTAGCTCTTTGGGGCTATTGTGTCCGGGTCTTCGAGATCGAGCAGAGAAAGATCGATCATCGGAGGGGTGGGTCTCTGTTTCCCCTTGAATTTTTTCTTCTGTTTGATTTTTTTTGTTTTGGGAAGGGAGATGGCCTGAGGCTCGGGAGCTTCTGGCATCATCATGGCGAACTTGAACAGAGCGTGAGCGATCTCCACTTTGATATCTCTGCTGAGCTGGTCAAAAAGAGCAAAGGCCTCATGCTTAAACTCTAGGAGGGGGTCTTTCTGCCCAATCGTTCTGACGCTCACTTCTGTGCGGAGGTGATCGATATGGAGGAGGTGCTCTTGCCAGAGGGTGTCGATATTGCGAGAGAGGAGGCTGCGAAGAACTTCACTGATCACTTCTTTGCTCTCAATGGTAGCTGAACTGTGAGGGTTCATCGTCTTGTGCATCTCTTCGATCGCTTTCTGTTCGTGGGCGATTTTGTGTGCAAAAGCTTCGAGGACTCGCTCCGATGCGAGGGCTTCAAGCTCTTCCGAGCTCTTGTGGTGATGGCTGAACTCGTCAGCTTCAAAGGTGACGGGGAAATGGGTCACGAGCCATTCCCTGTAAGCTTCGGGGTTTGATCCGTTTTCTAGGTGCTCTCCTGCGACATCGAAACAGACATTTTCGAGGATCTCTTCTGCGAGGGGGAGGGGATCATCGGAGCGGAGAACTTCATTCCGGAATGAGTAGATCTCTTCACGCTGTTTGTTCATCACATCGTCGTACTCGAGGGTATGCTTACGCATTGTGTAGTTGCGTTGCTCGACTCTTTTTTGCGCTGTCTCGATCGATTTGTTGAGGACTTTTGCGGAGATGGGTTCCCCTTCAGGAGGACGAAACTTCTGCAGAAAGAGGGTGATACGAGGGGAGGTGAACAGACGCATCAATGTATCTTCGAAAGAGACATAGAATTTTGAGGTTCCAGGATCTCCCTGACGGGCACCGCGGCCACGGAGCTGTCTGTCGATTCGGCGAGACTGGTGTCTTGTGGTGCCGATGACGTGGAGTCCTCCCTTCTTCTCTATTCCATCTTTCAACTTGATGTCGGTTCCTCGACCGGCCATATTCGTGGCGACAGTGATCGCACTGGGCTTTCCTGCATTAGCGATGATCTCCGCCTCTTGGACGTGATTCTTCGCGTTGAGGACAGTGTGCGGCAGTTTGTTTTGACGCAAGATGCGTGAGAGTTTTTCTGAGACCTCAACTGACTCGGTACCGATCAAGATCGGCCGTTTTTCGGCATGGACCTTTTTGATGTCGGTGAGGATCGCATTGTATTTTTCCCGCTCGGTCATGTAGATTTCGTCGTCAGTATCATCGCGGATACACTTCTTATGGGTGGGGATAGCGAGAACGTCGAGCTTGTAGATCTCTTTGAACTCATTGGCTTCGGTCATCGCTGTTCCGGTCATCCCGGAGATCTTCGTATAGAGGCGGAAGTAGTTCTGCAAGGTGATCGTTGCGTAGGTCTGCGTTTCCCCTTGGATCTGTACCCCTTCTTTGGCTTCGATCGCTTGGTGCAGCCCATCGGAGAAGCGGCGCCCCGGTTGAGGTCTGCCGGTGTTCTCGTCGATGATGATGATTTTTCCATCTTGGATGATGTAATCGACATCTTTCTCCATGAGGAGGTGAGCCCGGAGCATTTGGCGGAGGTTGTGGGCCTTCTCTTTTCTCTTGGCATCCTCTTCACGGATGTTCACTTTTCTCTGGAGCTTATCCTGTTCGTCGAGTCCTTCGGTCTCGTCGATCTGTGCATACTCGTCACCGAGGTCGAGCATGGTGAAATCGGTCATGGAGGAGTCTTCTTGAGAGTCCATCCAGTACTGGATACCCTTGTCGGTGAGCTCGTATTCACTAGCTTTCTCATCGACGATCATGAAAAGCTGGGCAAGTGTACTATGGCGCTCTTCTTTGTTGGGTTCTGAGTGGAAGTAGATATCCCACTTGTCAATCTCTGCACGGATATCGGGGTTTTCTTTTGCTCGCTTGAGGATTTTGTTGTTGGGGTTTCCTTTGCTCACCAGCCAAATAGCCTTGTAGGCTTCAAGGGCCTTTTTCCCCTCTTCTTTTGTGAGCTTGGGTTTGTTCTCATCTTCTGAGATGAGTCCCAGTTCATCGAGAGCTTTTTTTGCCTGGGTCGCAAGCTTGTTGCAGCTGTTTCTCTGCTCTTTAACGATCACAGAGACTGGTTCGCGGAGCTCCTCATACATCTGGCGGGACTCATTGGTCGGTCCTGAAATAATCAGAGGGGTGCGGGCTTCATCGATCAAAATCGAATCGGCCTCATCAATCATCACAAAGAAGTGGCCCCGTTGGCATTGTTCCTGGGCACTTTGCGCCATTGAATTGTCGCGTAAATAATCAAATCCAAACTCAGAAGCCGTTCCGTAAACGATGTCAGCCGCGTAGATCTTTGTCCTCTCGTGAGGGGGGGTCTCGTTGGTGAGCGCCTCAACAGTAAGGCCGAGCCAGCGGAAGATCGTCCCAATCCATTCGCAGTCCCTCTGAGCGAGATAGTCATTAACGGTGACGAGGTGGACCGCGTTACCTGAGAGGGCATTCAGATAAAGGGGCATGGCAGAGGTGACAGTCTTCCCTTCACCTGTCTGCATCTCGGCGACGGATCCCATATGCATGGCAATCCCGCCGAGGATCTGCACATCGTAAGGGACCATGTCCCATTTCTGGTCGTATCCAGAGACGTGGATGTCGGTGCCAAAGAGACGGCGGCAGGCATTTTTGACAACGGCATAAGCCTCCACGAGGAGATCGTCAAGGGTCTCCCCTTTCTCGATGCGCTCCCTAAACTCAGCGGTTTTAGCTTTAATCTCATCATCGGATAGAGATTGGAGGCGCTCTTCTTCAGCTACGACTTTGCGGACGAGTCTCCGGTATTTATTGAGGAGACGTCCCTGTGCAGTGCCAAAAATTTTCTTAAACATACCAAACATATTGAGGAGTTCTTCAGTAAGGGTTTTATCTAATTATACTGGATCGGTGGGAAAAAGGCAAAACTTACATGTTTCACCAAAAAAGAGAGGGCATGCTACACTTAAAGGTATGGATATCTATTACATAGACAGAGAGACGCAGAAACGCGTGAAAGAGAAGGTTTATGGTAAGAACTTTCTTGAGCTCCTCTATAAAGGAAATCCTCTCTCCTATATGCTTCGCGCGATAGTCTGTAGAATTCCTTGGTTCTCAGTGCTTTATGGATGGCTTCAAAAAAGATCTGCAAGTCGAAAGAAAATCTTACCGTTCATTGAGGCCTATGGAGTTGATACAGCGGAGTTTTTCGACACGGTAGAAAGCTTTGCTTCGTTTAATGATTTTTTTATCCGCAGATTGAAACCAGACGCTAGGCCCATCACGCCCGGAGATGAGGTAGCCATCCTTCCTGCAGATGGGCGCTATCGGGTTATCCCCAGCCTCAAAGAGGCCGATCACATAGTCGTAAAGGGGCAGCATCTCAAGCTGGGTGAGCTTTTTGGGTGCGGCGAGCTTGCTAAGACTTATGCAGAAGGGGCACTGGCCATAGCTCGCCTTGCTCCGGTCGACTACCACCGATTCCATTTCCCCTTCGATTGTATCCCAGAAGCTTCCAGATTGATTAACGGGCCTCTTTTTTCGGTCAATCCCATAGCCCTTCGAAAAAACATCGACATTTTGTCAGAGAATAAGAGGGTGATTACACCGCTTGAGTCAAAGGTCTTTGGCAGGGTTCTTTTTATAGAAGTAGGGGCGACGAATGTGGGTTCGATTCACCAGTCATTCACTGCAGGCAAGCCCAACGCAAAAGGGGATGAGAAGGGGTATTTCTCTTTTGGGGGATCGTGTCTTCTCCTCTTTTTCGAGCCAGGGCGTATCTTATTTGAGCCCGATCTTGTGGAAGCAAGTGCCGGGGGGCTTGAGGTCCTAGGAAAGATGGGACAGCCATTAGGGAAAAGGTGATCCCGCCCGACGCGCTGAACTAGGTCGGCGTCTTTTGGAGGAAGGCGGACTAACAAGTCCTTCCCATGAAGAATCTAACTCTTTATCTTTGATTCCCTGATCGATGATTTCCCCTACTTGAGTTTTCTTTAATTGATCTTTATTGGTTGTGACATAGTCACGAATGGGCTTTTCCCAGTTTTCCCTTTTTGTAGGTTCCCAGCCTTTGAATATGAGAAATACTTTTAGGTAAAACTCAATATTCTGAGAAGACAAAGTAGGGAGATCAATATATTTTTCGAGGAGTTCTTCCTCGAATGTGTTGATGATTCTCATGCGATTTAAAAGATCCAGTTCTTTGGATAAATCCTTTGGGTTCCATAAGACAATCTTGTTTTTGTACTCGAGAAATTTGCTTAAGGATCTGAGAAAAAAAACATCATCCTCATTCCTTTGATGAAGGATTTTTTGTACGAGAAATGCATTTTGAAGAGCAGCGAGAAGCTGAATAGAAAGAAACTCTTTTTCTTCCAAATTGTAAAAGAGTTTAAGACAAAAAGGCAGTTCAGAGATTTCTTTCTCGTTTGAAAATTCATCGAAGAATTCCATGAATGCGGAAAGATAAAAGCGTGTATCGAATTCATCGGTGTTTTGGGCGAGAAACGTCTCTACTTCCAGTTGGTCTCTATTGATATATGGGAGGATGTCTAGTAAGTCAGTTGCGTTACTGTAAGAAATGGTGGACTCGATGAGATCAGAAAGAAATAAGTATACGATCCAGTTGCCTTGGGCGCCTTGAGGCGCATTTTCCTTTATTAAAAGTACGGGGGAGTCGATAGCTTCTTTTTTAAAGGACTCATCTAGACAATGTTTTTTGTCGGATTGTTTAAGACTTTTTATTTCACTCTCTTTTATTTCCGCGCGCTCTGCTAATTGTTTAAATAAATTGTATGAGAAGATCAGCTTTTCAAATCCCAAAAGCTCTGCATAGCGCGCAAAACCCATAACATTGTGTAAAATTTTGGGTAAATCTGGATCCTCTTCCTTTAGGTCTTTTTGACATTGCAAAATGATTTTCGCGAGGGAGAGCTGAAACTTCAAAGCTTTCAGCTGATATAATTCATCGAAGGGTAAGGCGCTACTTTCTATATGATTCGTGAGAACTTCTATGTGTTTAAGGGTTTCTTGACGTTTGTCATATGGCTCATCCGAATGAATCAATCCACGAGCGTGATTCCAGATGGACTTAAATAGAGAAGTGGTTGAAGTGATTTCGTTACTACTGGGATTTTCTGGGGAAAATAGGGATAAGGAGCATCGAAGAGCATCGAGTTGGCACTGTAATAAATCACTGGTGAGTTCGGGAAATTTACTTGCGATAGTACCTTTGGTTTTTACGAGGACATTGATAGCCCCTTCTAAAGAGTCTGTTTTATTGAGCAATGCGGCTTGCCAAGCATAAGCAAAAAGTAGAGAGGCTCGCGGAAGAATTTCTATTGCATTTTTAGGGTGGATAGTCCCGATGAAAAGGTGATTCAAGATCTTGTCCGTTGTTTGGATCAAGTTTTCAATATCCACAGTCTCTAAGCCCAGTTTCATATGTACTTTGATGGGTGGATTGTGAAGAGAGTTTTCCCAATTTTGTAAAAGAGAGGAGAGATGCCTGATGGAAAACTCGAGACCATCTCTATTTTTTTGTTGCATCACTGTTTTGGCTTGCTCTAAGAGCTGAGGTAATTCTTCGCTTGATGCGCTAGTAATTACCGCAGAAAGCGATGTAGGATCATTTTCTTCGAGCCTTTTGAGAAGAAGGTACGCGTAAAAGAGAGTGGCGGTGTCCTCTGATAAAAGGCTTTTTTCTGCGGACGGATTTAAATAGGACAAGAGATTTTGCAAGGGTAGAGGTACACTTTTCTCTATGCCAATAAGGGGGGTGTTATTCAATGCTGCGCATACTCCGTATAGAAACTTAAGCGTTTTCTTTCTTTGATCTTCTTCAGTCAGAGAGGCAGTTGGAGCGACAGAGGCTCTTCGCCTTCGCCTTCTAGTAGGTGATGGACTAGCAACCCCAACAGATGAGCAAGATGCATCGAGTCTTGGTCTACTTGGAGTGCCTTCTCCGCCTCTCTTACTTTTCCTCTTTCTGCGTCTGTGTCTACCTGGAGAAGCGCTCTCTTTTTTTTCTAAGGGGGAGAAAATTTCCGAAGTCAATTTAAGGGGAGTCGTTTCTGCGAGTCGCCTCCATATCTCGATAATTTTGATGAGGACATTGAACCCTTTTACTTCACTGGTTTTTGCTTCAGCGGGCAATACTTCTTGAAGAAGAGGCTCTAAAGAGATCAAGCCGAAGCGTTGAATTGCAGTCTCCTCATCCCCATCAAAGATATCTTGTATCATTTGAAGAAAATTAGGGAATCCTTGAATTTTCAGATCTACGAATTGGGGTTTTTCATTCTCGAAGAGAAAGACAGAGCTGGCAATTGCTTTGATGGGATGGGAACCGGCCTCATGAGTGATATTTGTAAATGTGGTCTTAGAGATGACTTTGAAGCTTTTCGTTGAACAAACGACAAATGTAGATTCATTTTTCGCAGTTAACGAATAACCACAGGATGCAAATTGATCGATGATCCGTTTGCTAAAGCGTGAGCAGATATTCGAGCGGAAATACGCTGAGACTCTTAATGCTAGGGACTGTAAACTATCTTCTTGGGAAAAATTCTTCTTTAATAAAGATTCTATCCTCTGAATATCCGACTGAGAAATATCCGACTTTTCAAGGGCTTCATGAATTATTTTTGTCGCATATCTCGAGATTCCATGCTCCAATACCTGTCTGATAAGGGCTTTCTGATTTTCTATTATTAGGTCAGAAACCTTTCCTAGTGGATCCATGCCCTCGATATGTAGACCCTCTGCAATGGCTGTAAATAGCTCGTCTTGCCCTTCTATCTTGGGATCAATCGGCGCTTGAGGCAAGAGAGAATTCGGATCATTGACAGAGAGAAAATGTCCATCGAGGGTCCATTCTGGACCTTCAGACGAATGCTCATGGATGGGGGGAAGTGTAGACATTGACGCCTCCTTCTGTTCCCACTTTATTTGAGAAAAGCGTATGCCTATTGTTTCGTAAAGTCAAGAGGGCTTCGTGAGAGCAGAGCAGATGGGGCAGTTGGCAATGTGGTGTTTGCGGGCGGGACAGTAGTTCCTCGCATAGTGGATGATCTGGAGATGGAGCTTGAGCCAGATCTCTTCTGGGAAGAGAGCTTTCAGGTCTTTTTCGGTTTGGACGACGCTTTTGCCGTTTGAGAGATGCCAGCGCTTTGCACAGCGGTGGATGTGGGTGTCGACGGGAAAGGCCGGTATGGCAAAGGCATGAGAAAGGACAACAGAAGCGGTTTTATGACCAACTCCAGGGAGGGCTTCGAGATCGGAGAAGGTGGGAGGGACTTTGCCTTGATGGTTTTCTAGAAGAGCTTTGGAGAGGTTCCAGATCGCTTTGGATTTGGTTTTACTAAGGCCGCAGGTCCGGATAATCTCTTCTATCTCTTCTGGAGAGAGAGCAACCATTTTTTGTGGCGTGTCGGCCTTTGCAAAGAGGTTGGGCGTGACCATATTGACACGGGCGTCGGTGCACTGGGCTGAGAGGAGGACAGCGATGAGAAGTGTGTAGGGATCTTTATGAGTGAGGGGGATTTTAGGATCGGGAAAGAGGCGGTTTAAGATTTTGAGAATGGTGTTTGCACGTTCTTGCTTTTTCATTTTCCCACACAGAATTTTGCAAAAATAGAGCTGAGAACCTCTTCTGAGATATCCATGCCGATGATGGAGGCGAGGTTTTGCAGGGAGCTGCGCATATCAGCTGAGAGAAACTCCGGAGAGATCTCTGTTTTGAGTCCTTCAATGAGAACCGAGAGGTCTGTTGCTGCGCTAGATAGGGATTCTTTATGTCTGACATTCGTGAGGATCACCTCATCTTTTGCTGGGGGATTTCCATTCCAGACGAGTGTGGTGAGGGCTCTTTTTAGCTCATCGATTCCCTCTCCTGTCTTTGCGGAGAGAGGAGCGAAAGGGTGAGTAGATGAGGGAAGCTCATGGGGAAGATCGATCTTGTTCCAGACGATGAGGGTTTTGTTTTGAGGTGCAGAGGCGAGGAGGCGTTCTTCTTCTTCGGTAAGAGCTTTGGAAACATCGATCAGGAGGAGGACGATGTCAGCATCTTGCATCGCTTTTTTGGAGCGGCGGATCCCTTCCTGTTCGATCAGTTCTTCGGTGGCTCGGATCCCAGCGGTATCGGTGAGCTGGAAGTGGAGACCACCGAGGCGCAATTCTGCTTCGAGAAGGTCGCGGGTTGTTCCCGGAATGTGGGTGACGATAGCTCTCTCTTCGCCAAGGAGAGCATTCATGAGGGAGGACTTCCCGGAATTGGGACAACCGATCAGGGAGAGTTTAAGCCCTTCGTGGATCTTTTTCCCTTCATGGAATGTGGCGATGAGGGCTGTGATTTTTGCGTGGGTCTTTTCTAGGGAGGCGATCACCTCTTCTTTGCTGGCAAACTCGAGCCCCTCTTCAGGGAAATCGACCCAGGCTTCGAGGATAGCGGCGATATCGAGAAGGTCTTCTTGAAAGCCTTTTACCTTTTTTGAGAGGTGACCTTCGAGCTGCTGGCTAGAGGCCTTTAAGGCGAGGGTGTTTTTTGCACCGATGAGGGTCTGGACAGCCTCTGCTTGCGCTAGATCGAGCTTGCCATTCATGAAGGCTTGGTAGGTGAACTCTCCAGGGCCTGCAGGAGCTGCTCCTGCGTTTAGAACGGTCTCGAGAACACGTCTCGTGATGAGGCTTCCCCCATGGCAGTGGATCTCTACGGTGTCTTCACCTGTGTAGGATTTCGGGCAGTGCATCACAGCGAGGAGGACCTCGTCGATCACTTCGTTGCCGGCGAGTATTTTTCCAAAATGGAGGGTGTGGGAGGTAAAGCTTAAGATATCGCCTGAGAAGATGCGATTGGCAATAGAGAGGGCTTCTTTCCCGGAGATTCGGATGACGGCGATGCCCCCTTCACCGGGAGGGGTAGCCACAGCGGCTATGGTCTTATGCAGACTGGGTGGTGGCATGATTGAGCTTCAGAATGTTTGGGATGATCTCATTGTCAAGTATTTTTGACTCATAGGCGTGGAAGAAGAAAACATGTGGCCAGGGCCTGGTGAAGGAGAAAATATTGCTTGTTTTTTCATCCACAGCGACTTTAAGAGAGGCTTTTTCTAGGATGATTCCATCGTGTGGGTTGTGGAAGATCCATTTTGTCCCTTTTAAGGTCTCCCAAGCTTTTTTCGGGCAGAGATCAAATCCGATCATTCGATTGGCAAGGCGCCCGATGCGTGAGAGGATCCCTCCGAAGTCTTTAAGGATTTCATCGATCTCTAGATTAAGGTCAGAGAAGGAGAAGATATTTACACCGGAGATTTTCTTGTCTGGATACTCCTTCTGCACGAGAGAAGCGCCGCAAGCGCCAATGGCAGCTCCCATTGAGTAGCCGATAAGGAGAATGTCTTCAGGGTCGATGTTTTTCTTACTTATGAGAAACTGATAAGCAGCGAAGACATCGAGAGCATATCCCTGTTCGTATCTTGTACCAGTGCTCTTGCCCACTCCACGGGGATTAAAGAGGAGAACTGAGGTGCCATGGGATTGAAACCTTCTAACTTCCTTGAACATCAATTCCCATTGTTCCCCATTCCCGCCGAGATAAATAATCGCTTTTTTAGGATGGGTTTTTCCTGGGAAAAAGGCCCCATCGAGCGTTGCTCCATCTGCAGCTGTGAGGATGAGAGAAGATCCCTTATGTTCGTCTAGTATGTCTTTTCCCCGATCTTCTAGATTGGTATTGAGGGCAGGTCGATTGAAAAAGAATTGGAAAATCCATTTTGGGATTTGAAAGAGGGAATCCGGACCGACAATGATCCCGGGTACGATGATAGAGAGCACGCGATCGCGGATGTAGCTGCTCGCTATGCGATAAAGACCGATCGGAAAAATAATGACGGATAGAAGATTCCACACGAAGCGAGTGATTTTCTCGGAAGTGCTTTTAAGAGCAGGATCGAGATGCTTGGGCCACTCTGATTTGTAAGTAATAGAAGTCTCTTCTACTGGTTTCAATTCAATAGGCATAGAAACGATTCTATCAAATAGAAAGTCATTTTACAAGTTGAAAAGATCGAGTATCGGTGTCAAATAGAAATGTCTCTGAAAATTGTAAAAATTATTTAGAGGGAGCCTGGATTGAGCACCTCTGCGCCAAACTCCCCTCAAGGTTCCCTCTCACAGCTCTTTGAGATTCGGAAATTTCCGAGATGTTGTTGCCGCTAAGATCGGGCTCGTTAAAAGGCAGTGAGACATTTCTGGTGATTTCCCGCTACTAGACTCTGGCATTTCGAGCAGA
>JAAKFS010000014.1 GCA_011064965.1 Chlamydiota bacterium | reverse complement strand
TATGTGAAATGCTTTCACTGTCAAAAGCCAAGATTTTTTCCTAGGAGAATGCTCTGGAGAGCGAAGCAAACTCTGCGAGAGTTTGTGGAGCTCGAAGAGCTTCTCATAGGAGAGAAGATAGCTTTTCGTGGGCAGTGGAATGATTTCGCATACACCCTCTAAGAGAGCTTTCCTCGAAGGATTGCATCCAGCTTTTTTGAAAGCCTTTTTTGCTCAACGAAGAGGCTCGAATCGACCTCTGTACCTGGGGCGTTCATAAGTTCGCGAACCGCTTTGAGAAAAGTCTTCACCGTATCTGGAAATTCCTCTCCTAGCTCTTTTGCGATGTTTTCAAGGACGAGTCCATGCTTCCAGAGGTCGCTTTGGATCTTAGTTTTTGCCCGGAGAGCCTGTTTGGGGTTTCCCTGCTTTTTTAAGATGAGAAAGCTACTTAGGTCGAGATTGAGAAGTTGCTTCAACTCTTTGATTTGTTGTTTCTGCAGGTGTTCTGAGGATCTTCTCCTTCTAGGAGAGTATTTCTTCATATGTCGTTGTTTAAGTGTCATGATTTTCTCCCCATCTTAAAAGATCTATTAATAACTATAAATTATCTTATACGAAACATAGTTTCAATCAAAATTAACTTAATTTCACTAAATTAGCGCTTTTATTTCTATTCTTAACAGGTTTTTAATAAAAGGAGGACGTTGTTTAGATGGGTTTACTGTCGATGTTTTTGTTAATTAATAGATTACAAAAAGATGCTTTTATTTAATTAAATTAGCTTGATACATTAAATTATTCGATATAGAATCAAGTTTATAAGAGACAGAGTTGTCGGAGGTTCTTATGGCAAAGGAAAAGTTAGGAGTCAATCCATGGCTAAAGATTTGGGTCAACCCAAGGGAAACGATTCAGAAAATCGTCGAATACAATCCAAAGCACCGTTTTGTGATTCTATCTTTCCTATACGGTCTTCCAATGGTCCTACATATAGCACAAGGTCTTTCCCTAACAGAGACGCTCAGCATCCTTGGGATTGTGATTGCCGCTCTTGTAGTCGCTACTTTCGCAGGAATGCTCGGGATAGTGGTTGCAAGCGCCCTAATCACCTGGACGGGTAAGTGGATTGGGGGAAAAGCGGGTTTCCAGCATGTGAGATCTGCTGTGGCATGGTCGAATGTTCCCAATATTTTTTCGATTGTCATTTGGGCATTTCTGATTTGCACGTTTCATGATCGAATTTTTCTCGACACGTTCAATGAGCAAGCTTTTGCGGGAAGAGAACTCGCCATTGTTTCAACAGCTCTTTTTCTCCAAGGTGTTCTCGCAGTATGGTCCTTTGTCATTTTGGTGAAGGGAATCGGTCAAGTACAAGGGTTTTCTGCCTGGAAAGGGGTGCTCAATGTCTTGATTCCTTTCTTCCTCGTGGGAATCGTCATCTGGATGATCTCATGGCTCTCTTGGACTATCTTTGGATTTGCTGGAATATAAAAATTGAAATTAAAAGGGTGTAAAATCAGGAGAGGATTATGAAAAAGTGGCAGAAGCAATTGTTTTTTTTATCGCTGTGCTCCCTACTTGTGCCTGTTCTTCCTGCTTCGGCGATGGACGGCGAGCAGCAAAACAGCAATAATGAAATCGTCCAAATCTCAAGCTCAGAGTGGAAGGAATTTCATTCGATTGTTGGAAAATGCACGCTAAAATTCCCAACGTCTCCCGAACACATTTCGGAGAAAATGAGTGTTCCTGAAGAAGGATATGACCTGAAATACGACGCCTATATTTCTAGTGAAGATCAAAAAAATGTCTACATGCTCTTGATTGCTCAATATCCCGACTTTGTCGATCAATCCCTTGCACAGGCTTCTCTAGAAGGGTTTTTAAATGGAATTCTCGCCAATAACCCAGGGAATCAGCTCCTTTTTGCCGATATGCTTCTTGTCGATGGCAATCCGGCTCTTGATTTCTTCATCAGAACGGGTGGTGTCTATTTCAAGGGGAGAGCGATAATGGTGCAGAATCATCTCTATCTAATGGCGATGGAATGTGAAGTGCAAAACTACGATGAATCGGGCTATAATTACTTCGTCAGCTCGTTCAAATTCAGCAAATAAGACTCTTTTTTCGCTAAATTTTGATTAAACCCGGGTGGTTCGGCCCGGGTTTTTGCTTTTTCAGCGGGGGGTTTTTTCTCGAAGGCCTCCGAGCATGCGGAGGAGCTCTGTTTCTTTAGAGGCAGGGGTGAGGGGTTCAATGATCCCAACGGTTCGTCCTTCGGCTTCTCGCTTGTAGACGCGGAAGTGATGCTCAGCAAAGCGGGCCACTTGAGGGAAATGGGTGATGCAGATCACCTGCCGGTGCTCTGCAGCTTCGAGTAGGCTTTTTCCAATGGTGGTTGCCGATTCTCCGCCTACATTTGCATCTATTTCATCAAAAATTAGGGTGGGAGGCTTTGCTTCTGACGCGAGAATCATCTTCAGAGAGAAGAAGAGGCGAGAGAGTTCTCCTCCGCTTGTTCCCTCTTTGAGGGGGACTGCCCGCTCACCTTTATTGGCTCTTAAGGTGATATGAATTCGATCTTCACCGGTCTGGGTACGGGAGGTGGGGAGAAGCTCGATTGTGAGCTGGGCGTTTGGCATATTGAGCCTCTGCAAAAAATGGGAGAGTTTTGAGCCCAAAGAGAGAGCCCCTTTGGCCCTGCTTTGAGAAAGATGTTTGGCGCTACGGGAGGTTTTTTCTCTCGCCTGCTTTGTCTTGACCTCGCAGATTTCGATTCTTTCATCGAGAGTCTCTACCTGGGAGAGCTCTTTTTCTATTTTTTCTCTTTCTTTGGATAGCTCATTTCCGTATTTCTTCTTTAGCCGCGAGATCTCCTTCAACCGCTCTTCGAGGAAAATGACCCGGTTTGGGTCATTTGAAAGGGTGGACTGAAAACTGCGAAAGAAGTGGACCACCTCATCAAGCTGGAAGTGGGCCTCTTTGGCTGCCTTTAGGATATCGCCTAGAGATTTGTTTGTTTTAAGCAGATCCGTCAGGAGGGGTTGAATCTCTCGGCATTTTGCGATCGCCTCTTCGGAAAAACTCTGGATCAGAGTCGATTTTTCGCGGATTTCCTCGGCGTTTGTGAGGAGGGTATACTCCTCGAAAAGGGCTTCATCTTCTCCGAGCTGGACATTTGCTGTGTTTATCTCCTGGAGCTGCTCTTCTAGAAGGGATTCTCTCTGCTTACTCTTCTCTTTGGATTGGATCAAGGAGTTGAGCTCCTTTTCAAGGATGCGCTCTTTTTTCCAATGATCTTGGAATTGATGGAGATTTAACCCTGCAAAGCAATCGAGATGCTCAAGCTGTTTTTCTGGTTCTTTGAGCTCGATATGGGCGTGTTGTGTGACGAAGTCGATGAGGAATGGAGCGATTTTTTGCAGAAAACTGGCAGGGACCATCTGTCCAGAAGCAAAGGCGCGGCTCTTCCCATTGCTGCCTAGTTCTCGCTTAAGAAGGAGGGGTTCCTCCATATTGAACTCCATTCCGGCCTCTTCGAATAGAGGGGTAAGAGCAGTAGGGTTGGAGATCTCGAAGCTTGCTTGTACGATGGCCTTCTCACATCCCTGCCGAATTTTTGAGGGATCGGCTCTAACACCAAGAAGAAGTTGGATGGCAGTGATGAGAGCGGTCTTGCCCCCTCCTGTCTCTCCAGTGATCATAGTGAGCCCCTTCTCAAATGAGAGCTCAGCATGCTCGATGAGGATCAGATTCTGAATCAGAAGGGTCTTAAGCATTGAGAATCACGCCCGTCGTTTTAAAGTGGAGTTTTGCGACTTTCTCGAGCACGTCGGGTCCATGCTTGGCGACGAGGATTCTGCCTGTTTCTGTGACCTTCGCGCTTGCTCCTTTGGGAAGCTCTTGCTCGATCATCTTGCTGAGCGTATCGATCCCCTCAACAAATGCGGCTCTAGCGAGGATAGAAGCGGCAGCGACTACGGGGTCTTCTTCCCCGTAGTGCCTCTGTGTGAGGGAGACATCGAGCTCTTTTCTCTTCAGCGCATTTTCTACGACATGCTCACTGGCAAATTGGTCGATGATCACGTTCCTGCAGCCCGTCCCTTCGACGAGTTCTCCGATCGCTGTCGCATGGCCCCAGGCGAGAAGGTGGTTGAGGTTTCTAAACTTTTCATAGAGCTCATTGTACTTCTTAGGAAAGAGCTTCACGATACTGTGGGGGAACTTTGTTCTGATTTGAGCAGCCAACGAGAGAATCTTCTGGTCTTTCATTCTCTTACTATCTCGCACACCCAGTTTGAGGAGTTGATCGACTCCTCCCTCGCCCGCGTAGACCCCTGCGATGCAAAGGGGGCCGTAAAAATCCCCTTTTCCCGCCTCGTCGATCCCGATCCGCGGGGTGGTGTCGATCAGTGTTTCTGGGTAGCTAAAGGAGAGCTCTTTCAAAATTTCGGGTTCTAAATAAAATGTGATAAAATCATTTTTTTCTTTGCCTTGAACGACGAGTTTGCCCGAAGCATAGAGGGTACAGGAGATGCCCTTCTTTTTCCCTGAGAAAAGAGTATAAGGGGGGACAGTAATGGTAAATCCTTGATCGATAAGATCTCCCTTCATCTTTTCTGCAAGATTGAGATCGATCTTAGCGACAAAGGAATTGGGGGTGTTTGCTTTATTCATAGGCTAAAATATACCTTTCTATTGAAAATTCCTTCCACCATAAAAAAAACTTTTCTTTCTCCATGGGAGGCAGCATGGAAGAAGTGGAATTTTTCTTTTTATGAATGACCCGGTCATGATAGAATTGCTGCACAAATTAACACCGAGAGGTACTTATGGCAGTAGTAGCAGCAAATCCAAATCCAAATGTAAATCAGTCAATCTTCAATACAGCAATTCCTTATGGAGTTGCATCTCTAGCAGTAGGAGCCACCGGAGCGGTTGTCGCATTTTGTTCGACA
The DNA here is from genome assembly GCA_011064965.1 of Chlamydiota bacterium. Lineage (GTDB taxonomy): Bacteria > Chlamydiota > Chlamydiia > Chlamydiales > Rhabdochlamydiaceae > Sacchariniichlamydia. The sequence continues at coordinate 38,671 of JAAKFS010000014.1, read as the reverse complement.
TCGACTGCGGCAATCATCACTGGAGTCGCTTTGGCGATTCTAGGTGCCTATGCATTCATCGGGGTGCTCGCTTGTGGACTTCATCATAATGGAGATGCCCAGGCATTCAGTCGAGACGTGGGAAAATTTATGCTGACAGCGGCAAGCACTGCAATTGCGGACATTATCGTAACTGTTGCAAAGGTTGTCTTGATCGACCTTATCCTAAATCGCCACCGTTAGAGCAAAAGAGTTTCCAATTTCTCTAAACGCTGTTCGGAATTATTTGGCATAATTCCTATCGATTCAGTATTGTTGGATCATGGAAACAGCGATGCAGAAAATTGGAGAGCGCCTACAAGTTTCTCGAAAAGAGAGGAAACTCTCTCTTCGAGAAGTGGAGAATGCCCTCTCAATACGGATCGGTCACTTAGAAGCGATTGAAGAGGGGACGATTAAAGGAGTCCTCGCTCCTGTCTACGCGATTGGCTTCCTCAAGCTATATGCGGAATTTCTAGGAGTTGATCCGAAGAAGCTCTCGCAAGAATACCCAGAAGTTTTTCACACTAACGCACCCTTACCTGAATTTTCTTATGGGATCAGTACTTTAGAAGAGAGGGGCAGCATTGGTGGGGGCGTCAATTGGCTGCCTAGCCTTTTCTGGACAAGTGGGATTGCGGTTGGGGGGATCATCCTCTACTACATTTTCAAGCTCGTGAGGGTCTTATGAGCGCCGAGCAGCGGGCCAATCGTCTCATCAATGAGAAATCTCCCTATCTCTTGCAGCATGCCCATAACCCCGTTGATTGGCACCCATGGGGAGAAGAGGCTTTTGCTATCGCGCAAAAAGAGGATAAGCCGATTTTTCTCTCTATTGGATATGCGACCTGCCACTGGTGTCATGTCATGGAACGGGAAACGTTCGAGAATGTGGAAATCGCATCTCTCATGAACGATACGTTCGTGAATATTAAAGTGGATCGAGAGGAGCACCCCGAGATTGATAGTATTTACATGGAGTTTGCGCAGGCACTCATGTCCTCAGCTGGAGGATGGCCACTGAATGTCGTTCTTACCCCCGATCTAAAACCGTTCTTTGCTGTTACCTACCTACCTCCAAAGACCAATAAAGGGCTTATCGGGATGGACCAGTTCACATCCCAGATCCAAATCCTATGGAAAAGTGAGGAAAGGAACACTCTTCTTGCCCAGGCAGATAAGATCGTTGAACTATTCAAAAAATCGGCAAAAACCTCTGGACTCGATCTCCCTACAGAGGACGATCTCGAGCAGTCGATCCAGATGCTGTTCGATATCGCTGACCCCGTTAATGGTGGGATCAAGGGAGAGCCAAAATTTCCTCTTGGCTACCAAGCTGAATTTCTTTTGCAGCACTCTAAGAATACCGAAGATGGTCGCTCTCTTTTTTATGTCGAACTCACTTTGCAGATGATGGCTAGAGGGGGGCTCTTCGATCATTTGGGTGGGGGATTCTCAAGATACTGCGTTGATGAGATGTGGCGTATTCCTCATTTCGAAAAGATGCTCTACGATAATGCGATTCTTGGGAAAACCTATCTCGAAGCCTATAAGTACACAAAGAAACCGGTTTTTGCCGATGTCTCTCGTCGCACCCTTGACTATATCTTGAGAGAGCTCAAAGGAGAAGGAGAGGGCTTTTTCTCTGCTGAGGATGCTGACTCGCAAGGGGAAGAGGGGAAATATTACGTCTGGACGAAGGAAGAGATCAATGAAACGCTTGGCAAAGAGAATGGCACCTTGTTTTGTCGCTATTATGGCCTAACGGATGAGGGAAACTTTCAGGGGGCAAATGTCCTGCATATCCCTTTTGATCTTCACGAGTTTGCTACTGAAGTGGGAATCGATGAGGAGCAGCTTTCCAAGACCATTGCAGAGCTGAGAACGAGGCTTCTTGAAAAGCGGGAGAGCCGCCCCACACCTTTTAAAGACGATAAGGTGATCACATCCTGGAACGGCCTTGCTATCGATGTCTTCGCAAGGGCTGGCGCCTGTTTTGGTGAGGAAAAGTACATCCAAGCAGCCAGAAGCACTGCAAGGTGGATAAGAGAGTCTCTCTGGAAAGATGGAGAGCTTCTTCGTCGCTATCGAGATGGGGATGCTCGTTTTCCAGCTGGCCTTGACGACTATGCCTTTCTCATTCGGGCTCTTCTTACCCTGTTTGAGTTAGGGGAGGGGATAGAGTTTCTCGATTGGGCCATCGAGCTCTGTGCTCTGCTCGAGAGGGAGTTTAAGATTCCAGAGGGGGCTTTCTATCAGACAAAGGAGAATCCCCATCTTTTGGTTCGTAAATGTGAATTTTACGATGGGGCCGAACCCTCTGGCAATGCAGTTCACTGTGAGAACCTCCTAAGGCTTTATCAATTGACACAAGAAGATACCTACCTTAGCCAAGCAGAAGATATATTGAAGGCAGCGAAATCCTTCATTGAGGCTTTTCCCCCTGGGGCCTGCTACCATTTGATCGCCTTGCAGCGCTATTTCGATGAGAAAGCCCCCTTGGTCGTTGTCGCTCTCAATGATGAGAAGGCCTATAGAGAGGAGATCCGCAGCGCTCTTGCCACCCATTTTTGTCCTCATGCATGTTTTCTATTCAAAGAGAAGGGGGATGAAGCACTCAATGAACGCCTCCCTTCCATTGCAATGCAAAATTGCCAAGAGGATAAAACCACTGTCTACGTCTGTCGCGGGCTTCATTGCGGGGCTCCAATGACGGAAATTGAGGAAATTCTGGAGACGATAGAGCATCTTTAGATAAGGAGAAAAGACGATGACCGTAAAGCAACTTGAAACTCTAACGATTGGCGATTACACGATCATTAGCGAGCTGGGTCAGGGGATGCTCGGAAAAGTCTATAGAGCGGAGCATCGCTTTCTTAAAAAGCCCTTTGTTCTCAAGATTCTTCCTGAAGAACTCGCAGAGAACGCAGAGTTCATTGAGAGATTGGAACGGGAAGTGTCTCTCTTAGTGAATCTCGACCATCCCAATATCGCTGCTCTGCACAGTGTCTCTGTTGCAGATGGGAAAGCTTTTCTCGTCTACGATGGTGCATTCAGAGAAAATGGCGCCCCAGCTGATCTCGCTTCGCTTCAAAAGTTGGGGAAGGTCTTTTCTGAGGAGGAGATCTATTCTATTGCCAAGCAGGTGGCAACGGCTCTGGACTTTGCTCATGAAAAGGGGATTGCCCACCTTGGACTCAAGCTCAGCAACATCTTTTGTCAAACCTCAGTAGAGGGAGAGCTCAATGTGAAGGTGAGTGATTTTGGTCTGACGCGCGTTGTTGGGATTGGAGCTGTCCTCTCTCGTACATATAAGGTTCTTTGGGAAATGATGGCCTTTGAAGCTGGCTTTGAAAGAGGTGAGCTCTCCACGGAGCGGTACCTCCCTTTTTCAGGAGAAGTAGCAAAACTTCACAATTCGTTTGAGCAGTATTATACTTTTTTGGCACCGGAGCAACGGGGAAGGGGAAACGCTGAGTTAGGATTCAAATCTGATGTCTATAGCTTTGGTATTTTACTCTATTATCTGATTGTTGGTCACTTTCCGCTTGGGTTTTTCCCGATGCCTTCTGAGTGCAACCTCGAGCTGAAGTATCAGTGGGATACACTGATTAAAAATTGCTTAAATGTCGATCCTGAAAGAAGGCCTGCATCTTTAGTGGAGCTTTTCGAAGAGGTGAGTGGACAACCCCTTCCTAAGCTCAAACCTCAAGAGCTTTCACGCCCGACCTATGAATCAGAACCCAGCTCAGCATTCCAGACAGATAAAGGTGTTGCGATCTATCGTCCGAAGGAGCAGAAGATCGAAGCACTGCAGCCCCTGCTCACCAAGATGCATGTCATTGAGGGGGGAACTTTTCTAAAGGGAAGTAACAATGGGGCCCGTGATGAGATGCCGCGGCATGCGGTTCATCTCCCGTCATTCGCGATGGACATCCATCCAGTAACCAATGAGCAGTTTGTTCGATTTCTTACGGTTATGGGAGGGGAGAAGGATGCCAACAATAACGATATTATCCGTCTGCGCGACTCGCGCATCAGGAGAGAAGCGGGAAGGCTTTCGATAGAGTCGGGGTATGCCAAGCATCCCGTGGTAGGGGTGACCTGGTTTGGGGCTTATACCTACGCTAAATGGGTGGGGAAGAGGCTTCCAACTGAAGCCGAGTGGGAAGTCGCAGCGTATGGGGGAATCGAAGGGGCTTCCTATCCTACAGGAGAGTCGATCGAGCGCTCACAGGCAAACTTCTTTAACGCAGATACGACGACTGTAATGAGTTACCCTGAAAATGGCTCTGGTCTCTATGACATGTCGGGAAATGTTTATGAATGGTGCCTCGATTGGTATGGGTATCACTATTATGAGACCTCTATGCAGGAGCCTGATAATCCTCAAGGCCCCTCTCAAGGAGTCTATCGTGTCCTGAGGGGAGGGTGCTGGAAGAGTCTAAAGGAGGATATGCGCTGTTCCCATCGTCATCGAAATAAGCCGGGAATCATGAATGGGACCTACGGTTTCCGCTGCGTAGCAGATGTGTAATACCTCTTTTATTCTAGAATTTTTCCTGCCTCTCGTATAAAATGTCTAGCGATGAAGGTATTTCTTTCAAAACCTAGAGGTTTTTGTGCGGGGGTTGTCCGAGCAATCGAGACAGTAGAAGAGGCCCTAAATCTATGGGGACCTCCTATCTACGTCAAGCATGAGATTGTCCATAATCGGCATGTTGTGGAAGGGCTCCGCAAGAAAGGAGCGATTTTCATCGAGGACCTCGAAGAGGTCCCTTTCGGGGCCCGTCTCATCTATTCTGCACATGGGGTCTCGCCTGCGGTTCGAGAGAAAGCGAAAGAGCGAAGCCTGATTGAAATCGATGCGACCTGCGGTCTTGTCACCAAAGTTCACTCAGCTGTTAAAAGATTTGCGCGAAAGGGATACCAGATCATTCTGATAGGCCATAGAACCCATGTGGAAGTCATCGGCACTTCAGGAGAAGCGCCTGAAGTCACCACCATTGTCGAGTCAGTAGAGGATGTCGAGAATCTCACGTTTCCACAGGTTCAGAAACTCTTCTACACTACACAGACAACGCTCAGCTTAGATGATGTTAAAGAGATCACAGAGGCTCTCATAAAAAAATATCCAGATGTCGAGACACTCCCAAGTGCTTCGATCTGTTACGCGACCACAAATCGTCAAATGGCGCTAAGAGGCATTACCCCAGAGGTGGATCTCGTACTTGTCATCGGCGATATCCAAAGCTCAAATTCCAATAGACTCAGAGAAGTAGCGGAGAAGCGGGGCGTTCCCGCTTATCTGATCAATCATGCAAATGAAATCGATCTCGCTTGGCTTGAAAATGTCGAAACGATTGGGATGACTGCTGGAGCTTCGACTCCTGAAGAAGTGGTGCAAAGTTGCATCAACTTTCTTAAGCTCCACAATGAGGTCATTGTGGAAGAGGTAGTGTACACCGAAGAAGATGTCATTTTTCAACTTCCCAAGGAAGTTCTCGTAACCATAGGAGGGTAAGGGATGATCAAAAAATTGGTCCTTATAGTGTTTTCACTTAGCTGTGGACTCGTACCAACGGTAGCGGTTTCTTTATCTCACAAGGCTGACTCTGCAGAGCACTGGTCGTGTTCTTCATGTGGGTATATCTATCCAGTCTCACATAAAGTTTGTCTCAATAAGGACTGTCCCTTATTTAGGCAAAAACAAAGGTAGGATTTTCGGGGTTTTAGCTTGAATTTTTGACTTGCAAGAGATTGTTGTCATCTCCTTGGTCTAGAAGGTGGCAGGCAGCGAAATGGCCTGGAGAGATCTCTTTGAGCTCAGGACGGACATGGCGGCAAGTGGGTGTTGCATGGGGGCACCTTGTGACGAAGGGACATCCTTTAGGAGGATTGAGAGGGCTGGGCATCTCACCTTGGAGGACAATCCTCTTTCTTTTTCTTTCAATCTCCGGATCTGGGATTGGGATGGCAGAGAGCAGAGCTTGGGTATAGGGATGGAGAGGATTACTATAAAGAGCATCGGAAGGAGCCACTTCCACGATATGACCCAGATACATCACCGCGACCCGTGTCGACAGGTATTTCACAATTCTAAGATCATGTGCGATGAAAAGATAAGTAAGACCGATCTCTTTTTGTAATTTTTTTAGGAGATTGATGATTTGTGCCTGAACAGAGACATCGAGCGCTGAGATAGGCTCGTCACAGATGATGAAGCGGGGATTCATGGAAAGTGCTCTGGCGATCCCAATCCGCTGCTTCTGTCCTCCACTGAATTCATGGGGAAAACGAGAGAGGCTCTCCTCGGGGAGACCGACAATATCGAGCAGTTCTTTTAGCCGTTTAGTTTTGGCTTCTCCTCTGTGAATTTTATGGATCTCCATCGCCTCGCTTATAATATTTCCAGCCGTCATCCGAGGATTTAAAGAGGCGTAAGGATCTTGGAAAATCATCCCCGCTTTCCGCCGAAACTCCTTTAATTTTTTTCCCTTTAGATCATGGACTGGAGAATCCTCAAACTCGATGCTTCCTGAAGTGGGGTTGATCAAACGGAGGATACACCGAGCAATGGTTGACTTTCCACATCCACTCTCCCCAACGAGCCCCAGGGTTTCCCCAGGGAAGATATCGAGTGAAACTCCATCGATCGATTTGATCACTCTTCGATCTTTTGAGTAGTACTTCTTCAGGTTCCGTATTTTAATGAGTGGTTTCATCTTTTAACCAGCAGGCAATCGAGTGTTCTTGTTCATATTTTTTGAGCTTTGGGTCCTGTTCATGGCAGATCGGGAGTCTATCTTTGCACCTTGCACAGAAGGAGCATCCCTTGAGAGTTTCGGTGATGTCTGGAGGGGAGCCTTCAATCGGGATCAGGGGTTGCTCATGGGGCATGTCGAGCCGAGGAATCGATTGAAGAAGTCCTTTCGTGTAAGGGTGAGAGGGAGAGCGGAAGAGTTGGTTCACCTCAGCCTCCTCGACGACTTTGCCAGAGTACATCACCATCACCCGATCGCAGTAGCCAGCGACAACACTCATGTCGTGAGTGATGAGAATGAAACTGGTCCCAGTCTTCTCTTTGATCTCTTTCATGAGATCGAGGATTTGGGCTTGGATGGTGACATCAAGTGCCGTGGTTGGCTCATCGGCGATGATGAGTTTTGGCCTTGGAGCAAGGGCTATCGCAATCATCACCCTTTGTCGCATCCCTCCACTCAATGTATGGGGGAACTCATCAATACGCGTTCGGGCTTGGGGAATGCCGACGAGCTCTAAGAGACGGATAGCGTACTCGAGCGCCTCTTTTGACTTCTGCCCCTTGTGGTGGAGCATGTATCCCTCGATGATTTGTCGTCCGATTTTCATGGTCGGATTGAGAGAGGTCATCGGATCTTGAAAGATTATCCCGATTTCTTTTCCCCGCACTTTTTCCATTTCCCGTTTATTTAGACTAAGGAGATTTTTCGAATTGAAAAGTGCTTCTCCAGAAATCTCCGAAGAATGAATGGGGAGAAGTTGTACCAAGGCCTTAGCGGTAGCGCTTTTTCCACACCCCGATTCTCCCACGATACCGAGGATTTCTTGTGTGTGGAGATCGAAGCTCACCCCTCTCACTGCCTGGAGAAGCTTCTTCTGCACCCGGAAGGAGACATAGAGGTCTCTAACAGAGAGAAGAGGTTCTTTACTCATAGACGTAACCTCGGGTCAAAGGCATCGCGCAGCCCATCTCCAAGGAGATTGAAGCTAAGCATCGTTAAACTGATGAATCCTGCTGGGAAAAAGAGACGCCAGGGGTAGTAGCGAAGGGCAGGGAGGCCGTCGTTGGCCATCGTACCCCAGCTGGCAATAGGGGCTTGAACGCCGAGACCAAGGAAACTCAAGAAGGCCTCAGCAAAGATCGCTGTAGGGATGGTGAGTGTGACCGTTACGATGATCGACCCAAGGGCATTGGGGATCAAGTGGCGAGTGAGAATCCGAAAACGAGAAGCTCCTAGGCTCTCAGCTGCCTTCACAAAATCGAGCTCTCGCATTTGAAGGATCTGCCCACGCACAATGCGCGACATACTGATCCATCCTGTCATTGTCAGGGCAATGATGATGGTGGTGATCCCTGAGCCGATGACAACCATGAGCAGAATCACGACGAGCAAGTAGGGGATCGAGTAGAGGATATCGGCAATCCGCATCATCAGTTCTTCTCCTTTCCCTCCGATTGAAGCGGCCAAAGATCCGTAAAAAACGCCGATGACGAGGTCAATCAGCGAAGCGACGATTCCAACAAGGAGAGAGATCCTAGCTCCCCACCAGACACGGGTGAAGAGATCGCGGCCGAGCTCATCAGTTCCAAACCAAAACTGAGGTGAAGGAGGCTCGTTCTTGAGATGGAGATGAGTCTCATAATAAGTATAGGGACTTATGAAAGGGCCGACGATAGCCATGAAAATGAGTGCAGAGAGGGTCCACAACCCAAACATCGCCCAACGATTACTCTTTAACCTCGCCCAGCTCTCTTTCCAAAAGTTGTATGTGGCAGGGGGTTCTTCTTTCCTTGCAGGGAGAATAGTATCAAGAGAACCGACGAGAGGTGGGGGTTTTTCGTTCATTTTATTGTTTATTCACCAGTTGGATTCTAGGATCGATGAGGCAGTAGAGAATATCGACAACGAAAACTGAGACCATCAGCAAGGCACTATAGAATACAGTGGTTCCCATGATCACTGTATAATCCCTATTGGTGATGCTCATCACAAACCATTGTCCAAGCCCTGGGATCCCAAAGATTTTTTCTACAGCAAAACTTCCCGTTATAATCGCTGTCGTCAAGGGACCTAAGTAGGTAACGATCGGAAGTAGAGCATTGCGCAAGGCATGACGAAAAACGATATGGAAGGAGTTAAGCCCCTTGGCTTTTGCAGTTTGAATGTAGTCCTGCTGCATGATCTCGACCATATTTGACCGGGTCAGCCGAGCGATGAAGGCAGTAGGAAGAGCGGCGAGAGCAATCGAGGGCAAAATTGTATGGTCAAAACTCCCCCAGCGAGCTACAGGCAGGAGATCGAGCTTCATCGATATGAGGTACTGCAAGAAAGTGGCTAAAATGAAACTAGGAACAGAGATCCCAATTACCGCAACCACCATCGTTACATGGTCTTGCCATTTGAGGTGTTTAAGTGAAGCGATACACCCTAAGCCCACCCCAAAAAAGATGGAGAGGGAAAGGGCTTCAAGTCCCAAAGCCATCGAGACCGGAAACCCTTCGCGGATGATCTCTGTGACTGTCCGGCCCTGATATTTAAAAGAGGGGCCGAGATCCCAGGTGATGAATCCCTTGAGGTATTTCCAGTACTGGACATACCAAGGCTGGTCGAGGCCGTAATGGCGCTGCATCGCCTTGAGAATCTCATCTGGGACAGCCTTCTCTTGGGTGAATGGATCTCCGGGGATCATCTGCATCAGCGCAAAAGTGAGGGTGATGACCATGAACAAAGAGAAAAGGAGGACCAATGTCTTCTTAAGAAGAAACTTCGTCATTGTGACTCTAGAAAGGCATATTTGAAATCTGCTTCCTGAAGATCGGAGATATGTATCCCTTTTACATATTTCTTTTTGGTGAACGTTCCTGTGTAATAGTAAATAGGGGCAATGGGCATCTCTGCGATAAAGAGATCTTCTGCTTTGCGCAAGTACCCTTCTCTCTCTTTAGGGTCAATCGTCACCTCGGCCTTCTCAATAAGCTCGGTAAATGCGGGATTGCTCCAGCCAGAATAGTTATTGCTACTAGTTGGGTATTTATACAGATCAAAGAAGGTGAGGGGGTCTTTAAACCCTGCGACCCCACCCATACGAGCAATTTGGAATTGCTTATGCGAGAGCTCATCGAGAAAGACTTTCCAGTCTTTATTGGCAAGACGCACTCTAAGTCCAAATGCGCGGAACCACTGCTCTTGTATTGCCTGTGCAATCTTGTGATGGGCAGAGCTGCTATTGTAAATCAAGGTGATTGTAGGAAGGGTTTTCCTCGTATATCCTGTCTCTACAAGCCCAAGATCAAAGAGACGTCTAGACTCTTCCACATCGTGATCTTTGAAGTGGGGCTTTACTTCCCAAATAGCTGGGGGAATGAACCCCGTTGCGGGGGCCTGGTCTGACTGGGTGATATTGTCGATGATGATCTGCCTGTCAATTGCCAGGGCAAAAGCTCTGCGCATGTGGATATTATCGAAAGGAGGTCGATTCACATTGAAAATGTAGTAGTAGGTGCCAGCCACAGGATAGGTCTCCAGACGCTTTTGCTTTGCAAGCGATTGCAATGCATCTGTTGGAAGAGTAGAGAGAGGACCTCCTGCCCAGTCGAGCTCCTCCGCCTCAAACATATTGAGCTCCGTCGTCTCATCTTCGACAATGCTCATGTGGATCTTATCGAGAATGACGAGTTCTTGGTCCCAATACTCTTGGTTCTTCTCTAGAACAATACAGTTGTGGTGTTTCCATTTGATCAGTTTATAGGGGCCATTGCCAACAAAGAGATGCCCTGCTTGATTGGCCCAATGGGGGAAATGCTCCGTTATATGTTGAGGCACTGCATAAAAACAGTGGCTCGCTATGAGATCTAAAAAATAGGGAATGGGTCTCTCTAACTGTACCTGAAGGGTATTGTTATCGATCACCTTGATCCCTAGAGCGTCCATGGGAAGCTCTCCGTTCTTTACAGCCAGGCCATTCTTGATGACATACAAATCATTGGCGAAACCAGAAGGGAATGCGGGATCGAGGATTGTTCTCCATGTCTTAGCAAAGTCATGAGCTGTGAGGGGTTTTCCGTCCCACCATGTCGATGGTCTCAAATGAAAAGTATAGAGAGTATTGTTGTTTGAGATTTCAACTTTATGAGCGACTGCAGGGTGGATCTCTCCATCTTTTCCCCGTTTCATGAGCCCTTCAAAGCACATATTGATGATGGCGATTGAAGAGGTATCGGTTGCTTTGCGCGTATCCATCGTTGGAGGCTCAGTGTGGATATTCAGCCGCAAGATCTGCTTGTTCTCATCGATGGGTCGGATCTTCTTCTGGCAACCACCTAAAAAAAGAGAGAGAAAAAGAAAAATTGATAGGATTCTATAAATCATCTGCATCAAAACTCCATTGCTCGAGATTCTACTTGATGCTCCTCTTTTCTACCAAGCGCTAGTCTTCTAAGAAGATTTCAGCTATGATAACCCCCCTATGAAGCAAATTCTTACTCAGGGAAATAAAATCCATTTCACTAGTCTAGGGTGTGCCCGCAATCTTGTCGATACGGAGGTGATGCTCGGCGCAGTCCTCAAAGCGGGGTATGAGCTCACTGGCGAAGAACAGGAGGCAGACTACCTCGTCGTGAACACCTGCGGTTTTCTCGAGTCGGCCAGACAAGAGGCCCTTGATGTCCTCGAAGAACTCTTCGAAGAGAAAAAGAGTGATGCCAAAGTGATTGTCACCGGGTGTATGGTGCAAAAGCACAGCGGCGTGATCAAAGAGGCCTTCCCCAATGTTCACTACATGCTTGGTCCCGGGGATGTGGAAAAAATCCTAGAAGCTCTCACCTCCGATCTTCCCGGTGAAGAGATCACCTCAGCGAGAAGCTACTTGCAATGGGGAGAGGTCCCTCGTACGTTAACCACTCCCAGCCACTTCGCCTATTTAAAAATCGCAGAGGGGTGCCTTAAACGATGTAGTTTTTGCATCATCCCGACGATCAAAGGGCCCCTCAAAAGCAAAACAAATGAGCAGGTGATCAGAGAGTTCAAAGCCCTCCTTGCGCAAGGGGTCCATGAAGTGATCCTGATTGCCCAAGACCTTGGAGATTTTGGAAAAGAAAGAAGAGAAAAAAATGCACTAGAATCCCTCCTCCGCTCCATGCTCGAGGTAGAAGGGGACTACTGGATCCGCCTCCTCTATCTTTATCCCGATGAGATCAGCGATGAGCTCATCGATATCATCGCCAGTGACTCGAGACTCTTGCCCTACCTCGATATGCCGATCCAACACATCAATCCCACCATCCTAAAGGCGATGCGACGAAAAACCTCTAAAGAACAGATCATCGCGATTTATGAAAAACTCCGAACACGACTGCCCACAAGCGTCATCCGCACAAGTCTCATGGTTGGTTTCCCCGGTGAGACCGAAGAGCAGTTCGAAGAGCTCGTCTCCTTTGTCCAAGATTATCCCCTCGACAACATCGGCGTCTTTCAGTTCTCTATGGAAGAAGGAGCACATGCTGCCAAGCTCGCAGGACATCTCTCTCCTGCAATAAAGGAAGAGCGATTTCATAGATTGATGCAGGTCCAACAAGAAGTAGCCTGTCAGCTCCTCAATAAGTACATTGGACAAACACTTCAAGTTATGGTCGAGGGATACCATCCCGACTCAGATCTTCTCATGAGAGGCCGATTTTATGGGCAGTGCCCCGACATTGATGGTCAAGTGATCATCAATGATCCAAGTGCTGTTAAAGAATTTGGGTGCCTTCATGAAGTGGTCATCACCGATGTGATTGGCTATGACCTTATCGGCTATGCAACTCGCCCTCTTCAAAGCGAAAAGAAAAACTCTCCGTTATCTCTTATCACTTAGAAGAACGCATTTGCAGAAAGTTCCTCTTTCCCGTACAATCCAAAAAAAATGGATCAAAGATAAGGAGAAGATCTCATGGCATCATATAGTGATATCCAAACTCTCTTAGGAGACCAGGCGGAAGACCTCCTCGCCCACCAATGTAAAACCGTCTCTAAAGAGCGCTTGCATATCCCTGGGCCTGACTGGGTCGATCGGATCTTTTCTCCATCGGACCGGAATATCCGTGTCCTTCGCAGTCTCCAAACCCTCCTCGGTCATGGCCGCTTAGCAAATACCGGCTATCTATCCATCCTTCCTGTGGATCAAGGAATCGAGCATACTGCTGGTGCCTCTTTTGCAAAAAATCCCGACTACTTTGACCCGGAAAATATCATCAAGCTCGCCATCGAAGGAGGATGTAACGCTGTTGCAACAACTCTCGGTGTTTTAGGGATGACTGCCCGCAAGTATGCCCACAAGATTCCATTCATCCTCAAGTTCAACCACAACGAACTCCTCCACTATCCCAATATTCACGATCAGATCATGTTTGGCTCAATCAAACAAGCCCATGAAATGGGATGTGTCGCAGTCGGTGCGACGATCTATTTTGGCTCGGAAGAGTCAAGACGGCAGATTATCGAGGTCAGTGAAGCCTTTGAGATCGCGCATGAAATGGGAATGGCAACGATCCTCTGGTGCTATTTGCGCAATCCCGCTTTCAAAACCGCCGAGAAAGACTACCACGTCGCAGCGGATCTCACAGGACAGGGGAATCACCTCGGTGCGACAATCCAAGCCGATATCGTCAAACAGAAGCTTCCCGAGAATAATGGGGGATTCAAAGCCCTGAAGTTTGGTAAGCAAACTGAGCAAATGTACACCGATCTCTCCACAGACCACCCCATCGACCTCACTCGCTACCAAGTGGTCAATGACTACATGGGCCGCATAGGGCTCATCAATTCAGGAGGAGCTTCTGGAGAGAATGATCTCCATGCGGCTGTCCAAACTGCTGTGATCAACAAAAGAGCTGGAGGGATGGGACTCATTTCAGGACGTAAAGCCTTCCAAAAACCTCTCAAGGATGGAGTTGAGCTCCTCAATGCGATCCAGGATGTCTACCTCTGCAAAGAAGTGACGATTGCTTAAGTACTCGGTCACCAAAGTTGTTCAGAGAATCTGCGTCCTTCTTTTTGTGAAAACTTTTGAAACAGAGTACTAGAGATTTTCCATCAGGAATCGATAAAGCTCTTCTTCTATAGAAAGCTCCCCGATCTTTCCTCGAAGAGGGATCTTCAACGCAACGTCTGCAGTCAACCACTCAAGACCAAAGAGAGCTCTTAAAAAGTCTCCGGGAACTTCGAGGAGAAGATCCATATTTTCGGTATGAAGATCGACGGTTCCTTTCAGGATAACGGAGACACTCTCGTAACGGATCGGGGTTGGAGGGAGATGGATTACGCCATTTGTGATAGAGAGATCGATGGGATCGATGGTTAGGATGATTTTTTTCTTAAGTGGAGTTTTGTTGATGAGTCGGAAAGCTAATCGCAAAGCCTTGGCGGGCTTATAGGTGATCGGGGCAGAGGTGAGACGGAGTTTGGGAGCCTGGAGCTCTCGCAAAGTTCGACCAGCAAGGGGAAAAGAAAACCCTTCCGAGTCGATCTGCAGAGTGATGGGGATGTTTCCTTTTTCTAATGGGATGGCAGTGGTGATCTCTAGGGGAGAATTAAGGGTGAGGGTATCCTGGATTACGGAACCATCGACTTTTCCGTTAGTGATGGAAGAAGAGAGAGAAAAATGGAGCTCGCCTTTGTTGTATGAGAGGGTTCCATCGATGCTTTCAGCCCATGGGGCGTTTTGAAAAAAAAGCGCGCCTCCAGTGAGTTGGATCTCTTTTTGCGGCGAGAGGAGAGTTTTCGAGAGGGAGGGGAGGGAGATCTCTCTCGCTGTGAAGGTAAAGGGACTGGTGGGAGTATAAGTAGAGAGATTGGTCGCCTTTTGGGGCTTATGCCAATGAAGTGAGAGAGATTCAAATCTGAGCGAGTGAGCGAGTCTTTTTTGAAGAAGGTACTCGACGCTCTTTTTTCCGAGGTTTGTCGAGGCGATCGTCGGCAAAAGAGCGATAAGGAGGGTGAGAATGATGAGGGCTTTACGCATGAGTTTCTAGGAGCCTTTGGTAACGGAGGAGAGAGATGATGGTCTTGGCATCTTGTATGGTCCCATCATCGATGAAGCCAAGCGCTTCTTCTAGAGAGAGCTCGACAATATCGATTGCTTCATGATCATCAGCGGGGAGAGTGCTTTCAGAGAGGTCTTTGGCGATGTAGAGGTGGATGTACTCGCTGCAGAAGCCGGGAGCGGAATAGAGCCCTCCGAAGGGGATTAAGGTCTTAGGGAGATAACCGATCTCTTCTTGCAGCTCTCGAATGGCCGCTTTTTCTGGGATCTCATTTTTTTTAAGGGTTCCTGCGGGTATCTCGTAAAGAATTTTTTCAACTGGCCTGCGCCACTGTTGGATGAGGAGGAGTGTTCCCTTTTGTGTCACGGGGAGCAATGCTACTGCCCCGGGGTGCTGAACAATCTCCCAGAAATGGGGAGGGAGCCCTTCAAATTTGAGGTCTTCTCTGATCACAGAAAAAACCTTTCCTTCGAAGATCCTCTTCTCAGAGGCAATTGCTTGGCTTTCTAATTCCTTTTGCTTTAGCGAGTTGATCACTGAAGCTTCTCCATATCAATTGTATAGACTTTAATTTGTTCCTTTCTTCCAGGAAGGGACATGCTCCCAAGGTCGATAAAAGGAAATTTATCTTTGGCACCCAGATAGGTCGTTTCACTAAGAAGGATAGACTTATGGAGGATTTTTGTCGCTTGCTCGAGGCGGGCGGCAACATTGACCGTGTCCCCAACGGCGGTATACTCAATTCTTTTTTCCGATCCGATATTGCCGATGATTGCTTCCCCGGTGTGGATCCCGATGCCCATCTGGATGATCGGCTTATTTTCCTTTTCCCATTTGATGCAGAGTTCTCGTAAGGATTTTTGCATCTCGATTGCTGTTCGGATTGCATGCTCTTCTTGGGAACTATCATCGAGGGGAGCCCCAAACTCGACCATAATCCCATCTCCGAGGAACTTATCGAGCGTTCCTGAATGAGAAAAAATGACCTCGATCATCTGCTCGAAGTACTCATTGAGAAGTTGGACCACTTCTTCAGGAGGGAGTCTCTCTGCAAGCTCGGTGAACTGTCTGATATCTGAGAAGAGGAGAGTCACCTTCTTCCGTTCTCCTTCGAGATGAAGTGTGGGCTCAGAGGAGAGAATTTTCTCCATGACGTGCTGAGAGACGTAACGGGCAAAGCTCATCTTGAGGTGTTCTCGTTCCCGAAGGCCTTTTCCCATCTCATTGATGCGCATCGAGAGCTCCCCAAACTCATCCTTGGTCTCAAGGTGGGCTTTTGCTTCAAAGTTTCCGTCACCGATCTCTTTGACCGTATCACAAAGATGATGGAGGGAGTTTGTTACCTTTTTTGAGAGGAAGTATGCGATGGCAAAAGCAAGTAAGAGAGAGGCGGAGAGACCCCAGATGGCAAACTTGATCAGCTCTTCCAGGCGGCCCTGGATCTCTGCTGCGTTGATGTCGATCCCAAGCGTTGCGACATACTGTCCCTCTGCTGTTCGGATGGGAGCGTAAGCGCTCATCCAGACCCCATACTGATCGGCGACGAAAGAAGGGTCGATGAAATAATTGTCTCGGGATTTGAGGATGAGGTCTTTGTCGGCATATCGGTAGACCGTTCCCGGAGGCGTAGGGTTGGCATTGGTCTCAACACCGTAGCGAAGGACTTTGGGATCCTTAGGATCGATGAAAAGGGTGTAGATATTGGAGATATAGATGTCCGAGCGTTGATTGGCTTTTAAAAGGACCCGGAGAATGTCTTGGGCTTTTTCGTAAGCTTTACTGTCGATTGACTTTGCTTGATTGGCCTTTTCAAAGAGTGTTGAATCGATCCCGGCAGATGCCGTCGCTGCAATTGAAAGGGAGCGGCTACGAAGCATATTGAGAACGAGTCTCTCTGTTTCGATAGAGAAGATCACGAGGGCGAGGAGGATACTCGCAAAAGCAACGCCGACAAGGGCGATATAGAGTTTGGTTCGGTATTTCATCCTCTTCTCAAAATAGGAGGTGAGGGGGTTTTATTCAACTGTGACAGATTTTGCGAGATTGCGAGGTTGATCGATTTCCTCTCCACATTCGAGAGCCGTGTAGTAAGCAAAAAGTTGAGAGGCAACGCTATAGGGGATGGGAGCTAATGGATCGCAGATAGGAGGGAGGAAAATGATGTCATCAGCAATCTCCTCCAAATGCGCTGCCCCTTTAGGGGCAAGGGCGAGGATCTTTGCTCCTCTTGCTTTAACCTCAGCCAAGTTACTGAGAATTTTCTCATAGGTGGGAGTGTGACCACAAAGTCCGATCACCAGATGATCTGAGTCGATGAGAGCCATTGGGCCGTGTTTGAGCTCTCCTCCCGGATAGCCATACGCACTGAGATAGCTGATCTCTTTCAGCTTCAATGAGCTCTCAAGAGAAGTGGGATACATATACTGACGTCCCAAAAAGAAAAAGTGGGCTTGGATGGTGTACTTTTTTGCCAGAAGGGCGATTGAAGGGGCCTCTGAGAGGACCTCTTCTACTATTTCGGGGAGTTTTTCTAATTGGTGGAAGAGTTCTTTCTGTTTCTCGGCAGCCATTCCTCTAACGCTTGCAAAAGCCATGGAGAGGATAAAAAGAAGAGAGAGTTGAGAAGTAAAGGTCTTGGTTGAGCAGACGCTGATCTCTGGTCCGGCCTGTAGAAGGAGGGTATGATCTGCTTCACGAACGAGCGTTGAGCAGGGCATATTGCAGATGATGAGAACCTTCCCACCTCGCTCTTTGATACTGCGCACAGCTGCGATGGTATCGAGGGTTTCACCAGATTGGGAAAGGGCGATGAAGAGCGTTCCTTTTTGAATAGGAGTCTCCTTATAGCGTAATTCGGAGGCGATCTCTGCAGTAGAGGGGAGACCTGCTAATGCTTCAAATTGAAGAGCCGCTATCGATCCCGCATGCCATGATGAGCCGCACCCGATGAAGACGACCTTCTGGGTATCGACAAAATCAGAAGAGGAGAGGCCGAGTGTCTCAAAAGAGGTAGTCCCGTCAGCAGGATGGTATCTTCCCATGATCGCGGCTTGGATCGTTTTTGGCTGTTCGTAGATTTCCTTGAGCATGAAATGGTCGTATGCTCCTTTCTCTATTGTGAAAGAGGGAAGGTCGATCAGCTCCGGTGTCTTATCGATCAGTTGAAGGTTTTGATCAAAAAACTCTATCCCATCACGGGTGATTTTTGCGATCTCATGATTGCTTAAAAAATAGAGGTCGAGATCTTTTCTCATAAAGGCATAAGCATCAGAAGAGACAAACCCTTCATGAGTCTTTCCAGAAAAGGCGACGACGATAGGGTTTTCCTTGCGGGCTGTGACGATTTGATCAGGCTGGTCTTTATGGATGAGGGCAATGGCCCAAAATCCCTGCATCATCCCGGTCGCTTCATGGACCGCTTTAACGAGGTCCCCTCGATATAGATGGGCGATCAGTTGACAGATCACCTCAGAATCAGTCTCTGTAGCAAAGATGACCCCTTTCCCAGACAGTATCTCTCGGAGTTCATGGTGATTCTCTAGGATCCCATTATGGACAAGAGCGAGCTCTTTTTTTTCATCGAGATGGGGATGGGCATTTCGTTTGCTGCCCCTTCCGTGAGTTGCCCACCTAGTATGTCCAATAGCGAGCGGAGCATCGATTACGGGGCTACTTTGTAAAGTCTTTTCCAGGGCGGAAAGTTTTCCCTTTTCTTTATAGCAGTGGAGGTTACCAGATTCTATCGTGGCTATGCCACTCGAGTCATATCCCCGATACTCCAAAAAACGGAGTCCCTCCAGACACACTTCTACAGCGCCTGACTTTCCGATGTATCCATAAATGCCACACATGACTCGCAATATATCATAGAAGATGGGATAAAGGAATCAAAATCATCCTTTGACAGGAGGAGCAATGCAAGGGAAAGAGGTCAGTGAATCGGCGGTTGATAACCATACCTATAAAATCTTTCCCAATGATCTTAACGCCTATGGGACTGCCTTTGGAGGAATGATCATGTCGATCATCGATCGGATCGCCCTCGTCGTAGCTGAAAGGCACAGTGGGCAGACCTGCGTCACCGCTTCTGTCGACTCGATACATTTTCTCAATCCAGCCAAGAGGGGAGACATCCTCCTCTTTTCTGCCGGGATCAATAGAGCCTGGCGCACCTCGATGGAGATTGGGATCAAAGTCGTCGCTGAGAATTACAGAACAAAAAAGAAGCGGCACATCCTCTCTGCCTATTTCACATTTGTCGCGATGGATGAAGAGCAGAAGCCCATCGAAGTTCCGAGCGTGCTTGCAACTACACCAGAGGAAGAGAGGCGCTACTTGGAAGCAGAATACCGTCGTTCTCAGCGAAAAAAAATGGCCAGAGAACTCAAAAGAAGACGAGAAGTTAGCGATTCTTCTGACAAATGAGGGTCATGAATAGGGGAATCTCCGCTCTGGCGCGATTCTCCATTTTACCCTTTGCTCCCGTGCTCTTCTTATCAGAGACCCATTCCTCGATTTCAAGAACAGCAAAGCCCGCCTCTCTCAGCCATCCTGTATAAGAAGCAAGAGGATAGTGGAACGTCCAAGTCTCTTGGGTCTCTTTTTTTCCCGGATGTGTCTGAATGGGGATTTTTAAAGGAGAAAAATAGCGGTCCACTCTTCGGTATTGCAGTTTTTTTCCCTCATCAACACCCCAGTGTGTTTGCCGAGGAATCCGAAAGCAGGGATGATTGAGCACAAGGATAAGCTTCCCTTCCTCCATCAAATGCGAGGCGGCATTCATCAATACCGCAAGCGGGGTCTCAATGTTCTGCAATGCGAGTACCATGCAAGCAACGGCGTAGTCTTTCTCTGGAAGATCGAGAGGTTTTGTGAGATCACCTGTAAAAAAACCGTGCTTAGAGTTCTTCGATCTGCTCTTGGCCTGCTGAATCAAAGAGCGTGAAGCATCCACGCCAGTATAGAGAGCTTCCTTCGGAAGGGCTCTAGCGAGAACCCCTTGTCCACACGCAAGATCGAGGAGTTTGAACCGAGAAGGGCATTCTCGTTTGAGGATATCTAACAGCCGGGGCAAGATAAGATGCTCATGGTAGTAGTGTCCTTTCTCGCCGACAGCTTTGTCATACCATTTAGCAGAGGATTCCCAGGAAGTTTTTTCCTTCATAACAGTTTACCTTTCAGGTTTAGGCTTCATATCCTAGTCTCTCCCTTCTAGAGACTCGTGGGCTTGTTATTAGTCGAATGACCCTATCGGTAAGACCTTTTACTTTAGCGAAGTGTAGAGGAGTAAATCCCCGCAAAGTGGGGCAATTTTCCGCCCCAGCGTCAAGTAGCATTGAAAAAACAGTATCTTCACTGCTGAACACTGCCGAATGAAGGGGTGTGAAACCTCTGTCATCCGCAGTGCTAACATCGGCTTTGCACTTGATTAGTGCTGCAACAGCTTCAATGGCGTTCACATGGACAGCTAGAGTTAGAGCTGTCCGGCCCATATGATCACGAGCTTCTGGGTCTGCTCCAAAATAGATGAAGACTTCAATTACGCGAGGTTGGTCATCGACTGCCGCCCAATGAAGGTTCGTATAGCCTTCCTCATCCTGAGCAGTCAGATCGAATTCTTTGACAAGAGATCTCAGCTGTTCAAATTCGTTTCTCTCTGCAGAAGAAAATAGGTATCTTCCTCCCGTCGTCGCAGTGGTCATGGTTCCCTCAATGTTTCAAAGGATGATTTTTTCAGGTTGGTGCTCTTATTGGCAATGAGTATACCTTCTAGAATGAAAAGGAGCCAAAAAGAATCCCTTAAGGTTCTTATGTTTCCTCATCTCTGTCAGCGGCGCTCAATTGAAGAGGGATACCAGTAAAATCAAAGCTTCGACGTCTTGCCGCAGAAGATTCTGCTTTTAGATCACTCATTTCTGGCCGTTGAGCAGCGAGCTGAGAAGAAGTATGTCCGAATGCATCCTCGATGCTTGGATCTGCGTCCTCTTTGATCAACAGAGAAGTGATGTGTTTTAAATTACATAGAACTGCTAGGTGCAGAGCTGTTTGTCCGTCAATTGTTTTAGCGTTCACGTCGGCTTTTGCGGCTAAAAGTTGTTCAATAGCTGATTCATCGTCGACTACCACAGCGATGTGAAGAGGGGTTGCCTCTTTCTTTATTAGTGAACGGGGGCCTTCGATTTTTTGGTTTTCTGCAGAAGGAGGCCCTGCAGCATTGGGAATGTTGGGATCTGCTCCATAATCCAATAAGATTGGCAGGACTTCTTCACTGCCAAATTCAACTGCTATATGAAGAGGGGTTGTCATTCCTTCAACTGTTTGAGCATTCACATCCGCGTTAGCTGCTAAAAGTTGCTTAGCGATTCCTGCTTCGTCCATCCTCGCTGCGAAGTGTAGAGGGGTTGCCCCACTTTTGTTCGCTGTAATCAAGGCTTTGGCTTCCAGAAGAATTTCTACTATTTCCCGGCATTTTTTCTGCACAGCGAAATGAAGAACAGTTAAATGGTTTGTTGGTATTAAGGCATTCACATTCGCGCCTCTTCGGATTAAAGTCTGAGCCGCAATAGTCTTCCTAGCTGCGACTGCTATATGAAGAGCTGTGCTATGCATCTCATCGGTAATATCAATACTTGCGCCATGATCGAGAAGATAATTGAGAACAAGGATTTTTCCTTTAAGGGCTGCCCAATGAAGGAACGTTAAATTCCCTTTGAATCTAGGAGCGTCGATATCAGCGCCTTTCTTTAAGCATGCCGTTGCTTTTGGAAAATCCGGTGCTTCATCTTTTGGAAAAAAAGAAGGGTGTAGTTTCGGTCTCGATTGAATTGTAGCTGCCATGGGTCTCTCTTTTTTTCAGTGCGGATGATTAATATCGTTATCTAGTTTTCCGATTCTCGATGCAGAGGTTCTTATGCGTCACGTCCGAGGTAATTTTGGAAAAAATAATGATTATAGTCATTTGCGAAAAAAGGATCTAGAGAGACTTCATCATTTGGTTGGCGACATCAATACCACGGACCTTTTCTTGCGTTGATCGCATAGGAAAAATGAGTTCGCTATGAAGCCCTTGGTATCAACTCTCTCATTTCTATAAGAATCTCTAGGGTGTCTAGAATATCAATGATCCGTGCATTTTTATGATCGATGGCAAAATCACGAGGAGTTTTTCCTTTAGCGTTTTTAGTCATGTTGGCCCCTCTTTGAGAAAGCAGTTGAGTGAAGTCCTCATTCTCAAACCACACAGCAACATGAAGAGCTGTATTCCTACTCCTTGTTGCTTCTGCGTTAACATTCGCTCCTCTTTTGATTAGAATATGAGCTACAACAATTTGATTCACCATTGCTGCCACCTGAAGAGCTGTTAGCCCATCACTATCTCTCGTGTCAACGTCTAGTCCATGATCAAGAAGAAAGTTAAGTATCTCAATTTTTCCACCACACGCTGCCCAGTGAAGAGGAGGAGATCCAGAATCACTATAGTTGGGTAAATCAATTTTCTCCAAAAGCTTCTCAGCGCGCTCAAAATCCTCCTCTCCCAGAGCTTGAAAAAATGCTGTGATATTCGGGGTCAGTTGAAGCGACGTTGCCATGGTTCTCCTTAATCTTTTGTTCATAAGAATTATCGAGGTCAGACTGGGCAATTTTTCTTTGTCGCATCGGAGATAATCCTGTATAACAAAGATTATAGACATTTGAGGAAAAATGATCCAGAAAGAGCTTCACCACCGCATTGGCGACTTCATAAAGAAGGTCTTTTTGAAATGCTTGCTTTCACCATCTTCAAGCTAATGATCTAGGTGGACGGTGTCTCTGCCTCATCACAGCTAGGAGGAGAGTGGCGCCAACTTGTCAAGTAGAGAGATGAGACTTTGATTCTTAAGATCAACTGCAAAATCACGAGGAGTTTCCCTGTCGCTATTCTTAGTCATTTGGGCACCGGATTTAAAGAGTTTTCGAACAATATTTTCACTCTCAAACAATACAGCAAGATGAAGAGGTGTATTTTTACTATTTGTGATTTCAACATTCACGTTCGCCCCTTCTGTGATTAGAGTATCAAAGGCAACTTCTTGAATAGCTGCTATTGCCACATGAAGAGCTGTTCTTCCTTCATCATCTCTTGAGTCAATATATATTCCCTTTTTTAGAAGAAATGTTATCACGTTAATTTTGCCTTGATATGCTGCCCAATGAAGAGGAGGTAAGCAGGAGTCCCTAGGAGAATCTATATCTCCCATCCCTTCTATTAGCTCCTCAACGCGATCAAAATTCTCCTCTCCAAGAGCTTGAAAAAATGCCGTGATATTCGAGGTTTGTTGAAGCGACGTTGCCATGGTTCTCCCTAATCTTTTGTTCGTAGGAATTATCGAGGTCTGAACAAGCAGATTTTCTTTGTCACATCGGAGATAATCCTGTATAAGAAAGATTATAGACAGTTGAGGAAAAATGAGCCAGAAAGAGCTTCACCACCGCGTTGGCGACTTCATTACGAAGGTCCATACGATGATCCATATCGATCAGTCGGTTGGAGAGGCTTTAGCGGCTATCAGAGGCAAGAAGCTTGATGAAAAAATCTTCTATTTCTACGTGATCGATGATGAGAAGCGTCTTAAGGGGGTCGTTTCTACGCGCAATCTTCTCCTCAGTTTTCCAGAGAAGAAAATCGCGGAGATTTTAGAAGACCATGTGATTTCCATTTCTGAAGATCATACCCTTCAAGAGGCTCTGGAGATGCTCAATGCCCACAAGCTCCTTGCCCTTCCAGTTCTCGACAAGGAGCGCCGTCTTCTCGGTGTGATCGATGTCCAGCTCTATCTCGATGAATCGGTCGATGTTGGGAAGGCGAGGCGGAGTGCCACAGACCTCTTTCAAGTCCTAGGTCTTACAATTGAAGAGGGTAAGGCACGTTCAATTTGGTCAACGTATCGCACGCGGATGCCTTGGATCTTTTGCAATATGGCTGGTGGGATTGCCTGCGCCATTATCTCCCGTTTTTTTGAGGCGGTTCTCGTAAAAATGATCCTTTTGGCCATGTTCATCCCCCTTGTCCTCACACTGAGTGAATCGATCTCCATGCAGTCGCTGACCTATAGCTTGCAGCTCTTACATAGGCCGAAAATCTCTTGGAGAAGAATCTTAAGGAGGCTCACAGGTGAATGGAGAATGGCCTCTCTACTCGCGGTAACATGCGGGACCATTGTCGGGGGGCTCTCCCTTTTTTGGGGAGATGGTATCGCTCCGGCAATTTCGATTGGGGTTGGGATCTTGTTCTCGATCACCATTTCAGCGACAGCAGGAGCTGCTATCCCACTGCTATTGCATACAGCAAAACTCGATCCTAAAGTCGCAGCGGGACCTGTCGTCTTAATGTTTGCCGATGTGATCACAACTGCGATCTATTTGGGTCTAGCTACTTGGTGGCTCCTCTAGAGAATCATACTCTGAAATTTCGCCTATTCGAGATCTGATCCCATTAATATTGTAAGTAACTCTGTCTTATTTTCTTGATGCGCTAGCTCGACGGGTGAGTTATTCTTGGAATTTTTGAGATAAGGATTTGCTTTCCATCTGATTAATAGCTTAGTGATCTCTATAGCATCACTTTCTACTGCTTCATGAAGAGCTGTGAGCTTATCTTTTTTTGTTTGCGCATTCACATCTGCTCCTGCAACTAAAAGTCGACCGACGATGTTTATTTTCTCTGCCAAGTTGGCAGCAGAAGTAAGGGGAGTCATCTCTGCCGAGACGGCATAATGAAGGGGAGTCATCCCTGCCGATGACGGCAGAATCTCGGCACCTGCATCAAGCAGAATTCCCATAAGTTCCTCGCTTTTTCTTAATACAGCTAAATGAAGAGCAGTTAGTTTTTTCTCTGGAGTCTGAGCATTCACATTCGCTCTTTTGCTTAATAGATAGCTAACAACAACATTAACAGATCCGACAGATACATGAAGAGGAGTTCTTCCCAGATCATCCCTAGTCTCTGTATTTGCCCGATTTTCAAGAAGGAATTCGGTGACTTGAATTCTGTTATTTTCTGCTGCCCAGTGAAGAAGGGTTTTCCCCTTCTCGTATTGAGTATTTATGTCCTCATTATTAAGGCATTCTCTTGCGTCACTAAATTTTCTCTCATTAAGAGCTGCATATAATGGAGAGTCTTCTAGTATCCTCGATTGAATTGAAGTTGCCATAATTTCTTCTTTTTATTTGTTTTAACTAATTTAGGTGTTCTGGACTTTTTCGAACTTTCTGATGATTTGCTTCCCGTTTTTTGTTACAAAGATCACTTCTTCCAAGAGGGCTTTTCAAACCTTAAGATCAGAAAGGGGATGATGCAGCCGATGAACGATCCTGTAAGGAGGAAACCCGTGTAGAATCGAGGGCTTCCCGTTTCTAGAAGAGCAGGGGGGACATAACCGATGATGAGAGCAAACGCCGATCCCAAAAATCCCACTCCGCATATGATCCACATCCCTAAATTCCCGCCGGGGACTCGATAGGGGCGCTCGATATCGGGTTTTTTGTATCGGAGATAGAGCGCTGCA
Source organism: Chlamydiota bacterium (assembly GCA_011064965.1). GTDB lineage: Bacteria > Chlamydiota > Chlamydiia > Chlamydiales > Rhabdochlamydiaceae > Sacchariniichlamydia. Next base: position 13,324 of record JAAKFS010000014.1, on the reverse strand, counting down.
GCGAACATGAGAAGGTACATGAAGAGATAGAGCTGCGCGGCGAGAACCGTCAAAATCCAGAAGCTCGAGCTGATAGTCGGCATGAAAAGAAACATAAGAGAGAGAACGGTCACCAAAATCGCTTGAACGAGGAGCAGATTTATTGGAGCATTATGCTTGTTAGTCTTCTGGAAGAAACGGGGAAGGTGTCCCTCTTCTGCAGCGGCTAATAGACCTTTTGTAGGGCCGATGATCCAGGTACTCACAGAACCGAATAGGCCGACAGCCATAATGGCTGCGATGAGGGGCAAGAAGGCAGTTAAGTTGTATTTGGAGAAAAAGACTGAAAAGGCCTGCATGGTTCCCGCTGTGAGGCTAATGTCCGAGCGGGGGATCACTGTTGCAATCGAGAGGACCCCTAAAATCGAAAGGACGAGGATAATGACTGCAGAGAGCAAAATGGCTCTTGGATAATTTTTTCGGGGATTCTGGACGTCGAGAGCGTGGACAGCCGACATTTCCATCCCTCCAAAGGAGAGGAGAAGACCAGTGAAGAAGACCATGTGGGAAAGGGTGAGATCGGGAAGGAAGTGATCCATTGAAAAGGTGATATGCTGCGGAGAGTCGCTGAGCCACCATAAGATTCCCAATGTGATGATCACTGCTCCTGGAATCAATGTCCCACAGATCGCCCCGATGTTACTGATCCATCCAGAGGCTTTCATCCCAAAGAGGTTGGAGATTGTCGCACCCCAAAAAAGCACGAGAACCACCACCACAGTGTAGATGGCATTCTGAGAAAGAGTGGGATCGATGATATAAGCGATGGTCGCTGCAGTGAATGAGAGAATGGTCGGGTACCAGACGACATTCTCAGTCCATTGGAGCCAGGCGGCTAAAAAGCCCCACTTAGCACCAAACGCCTCTCTTACCCAGAGATAGACCCCTCCTTTCTTGGGCCAACCAGTCGCGAGTTCTGCAGAGACCAGAGAGACCGGGAAAAAAAAGACGAGCGCCGCTACTATAAAGTAAAAAAGAGAGGAGAGACCAAACTCAGCCGTAAAAGGCCAGCTTTTGACGCTGCCAAGAGCTGCCACGTTGATCATGGCCAATGTGAATATACTAAGGGAACGGGGGATTTTTACTCTTTTTTTCTTCATGCCAAAAATAATAAACGAATGACCAGAAATGATAAATGAAAAATCCCTAGCAGCGGTAAGAAACGCCCGGTTTTCTCATAACTTCTGTCGCCCCCTTTACTCGAACTATTGCTTTTCTCAGATTCCAGCTTCAATCATCTCTCTTCTGACAGGGGAAGGGGGAGGACTGCCGGGAGATGTCTATTCCAATGCCACCGGTCCGTATGACCATGTCATCCTCCTTTTTCTCGATGGTTTCGGATGGACTTTTATGGAAAAATATCAAAGTTCTCTTCCGTTTTTCCGCAGACTCGAGAAGGAGGGCATGGCTTCTATGCTCACCAGCATGTTCCCATCGACGACAGCCGCTCATGTCACCTGTATCAATACGGGACTCGTTCCATGTCAATCTGGACTCTATGAATGGTTCATCTATGAGCCAACCCTTAATGACATCATCGCCCCACTCCCATTTTGTTTTGCTGGGGAGCAGAAGAAAGATTCATTGCTAAAGACTTCTCTTTCTCCAGAAGATCTCTATCCCCGCCACACTCTGTACCAATCTCTTGCCGAAAAGGGGATACAAAGTACGGTCTTTCAGCCGGCATCCATACTCGATTCCACTTACTCTAAGTCGATGCTTCAAGGAGCAAAAGGGATAGGATATGACAATATAGAGACTGGTCTGAAAAGTCTTCTTCCCACTTTGCAAGGGAAAACCTACAGCATGTTTTATTTTCCCGACATCGACTCTGTTGGGCATAGAGAGGGAGTTCACTCTGAGGCATTTGGAAAGACGATTGAGAGGGCGTTTACCGCTATTGAGTCTATCTATTCAGAAATTCCCGGGAAAACAGCTCTTATGATCACTGCAGATCATGGGATGACCTCTGTAAGCCCACAAAGGACGTTCTATATCAATAAGAAGATCCCCAACATTGAAAAGTACTTCCTTTTTGGAAACAGGGAGAAACCACTCGCCCCAGCTGGTTCCTGTAGGGATCTCTTTTTGCACCTGTCAGAGGATCGTATCAAAGAGGCAAAAGAGATGCTGGAGCATTTTTTAAAGGGAATAGCAGAGGTCCATTTCACTAAGGATTTGATCGAAGAGGGGCTATTCGGAAATGTTCGACCTGCAGAGCGGTTTCTTAACCGTGTGGGCAATCTTGTTATTCTGCCCTATAAAGACGAAGCGGTTTGGTGGTGGGAGAAAAACCGCTTCCAACAGAACTTCTATGCTGCGCATGGAGGACTAACTAGAGAGGAGATGGAGATCCCATTCCTCTTCTTTCCGATCAACTAGAGAGATCCTACGAACGACTTCTTCCGATTCCGCTTCCTACCATGACACGTCCATCAGGAGTTGTATCAGAGGAGGGGTCATGTCCTCCTCCAACTGCGGTGTGTATCGCGCCGGAAGAGCCACGTGTATAGGGAGCTCTGACAGGCTCAGGACTTCTAGCCACTGGTTGTCGAGGTGGCGCGGAGACTCGGCTTGGAGCAAAAGTTCTATCATGTCCTCCTCCAACTGCGGTGTGTATCGAGCCGGAAGGGGCAGGTGAATATGGGGTGGAAGTTCGAGGGGGTGCAGATCTCCTATGCCTAGAGGCTCTAGAGACGCGTTCTGAAGTGGGATAGTGGTGTCCTCCACCCACTGTAGTATGAGCCACCCATGTAGTTGAGGAATCTACGTATCGTACTTCATGCGTATGATTGCGATTATAGCCCACTCTTCCTAAAGATATTCCACGAGGAAAAAAGGAGGCGATTGCATGAGATTGAACGATAACGGCTCCAGATAGTACTGCAATCAAAGCAATAGCCAGAAGGGCTAAGTCGGCGGGGAAAGAACTTGCCACGGCTAGAGAGGCAAAAATTGCAGAAATGATCGCGAGAACTTTGATCAATGTTGCCCCTACAAAGTTCCTATTGGATTTCAACCCTGCTAGATGGCTGTTTCTGCTGCGAAGGGCTTCAAGGTCATGAGCTCTTTGCGAGGCATTGACTTCTGCATGCATATCTACTGTTGTCATCGTTATCCTCCCAAGCTTACTGCATCATTGAAATGCGGTGTTGAAGAGACCTGTCTTGAACGAACGTAATGGTTCATATTGACATTGAAAACGATCGAATTATAAGAGGAAAGCCACCAAAGCCAGCTGTCATTCTCTCCAATGATCACAGCGTCATTGACTGCCCAATCTTTAAAGAGATACATATCTGAAGGAGAGACTTCCCATACGGTACGATCTCCTTTGCCATTGAGGAGGTAAACCTGTCCTAGAGTTCGATTGATTCCGGCAACCCAGGTACTATTCGGTCCGAATTTCACAGGCCCGAGATAGGGATTTGCACTGACGGATGAGCCTAAACTCTTGTTAGCCAAAATGTATCCGAAATTCGATCCCCAAAACATCCCTCCTTTGGGGGAGAGAACAATTGTATCACCCGGCTCCCAAGATCGGATTACGAAGGCGTCTGCATCGTCGAATATCCATTCAGATCCATCTTCGAGCTTTAGGAGATTGTGCTGGGGGAATCCCTCAATCCAATGAAAGATAGCCGGTGTATAACTAGAGGCTGTTCCCCTCATGAAATCGGAGCTGAGCATTGTGAAATTCTGGTGCTTAATCGGAATCCAGAGCCCTGCGAGTGTCGTAGAATCTAGTTCTGAAATTTCCTCTGAAAAAAGCGCTTCCTCGTTTTGATTCTTGATAGGGATTGCGAGACATGCCAAGTTCTGGTGTTTTATGGGAATGCTAAGTCCGGCAAGTTCGTCGCTGGTCTGCCCTGTCTCAGTGTGATTCTTGATAGGGATTTTGAGGAAAGCCAAGTTCTGATGCTTAATGGGGATGCTAAGTCCGGCGAGTTCTTCACTGGTCTGCTCTGTTTCGGTTTGATTCTTAATGGGGATCTTGAGGATCGCTAAATTTTGGTATTTGATGGGAATCATCAAATGGGTGAGCTCTAAAAGCTCTTGATCATCAAGCTTCTCACAGGCTTCAAACTCTGCCGCGCGTATTTGCTGCATGAGTTCACATTGCTCTGAAGAAAGGGGACGAGAATCGACAATCACGTTTTCCGGAACTACGGCTTCAGCTTCTTCACCTATGCAATTGGCATGGCCTGTTGCGGCAGTGCCAGTGAAGGCTAGCGTGATTAAAGCGGTGAAAAGAGTCTGGGACATGTTTTTCTTCATCTCACTTCACTCCTTAGGCTGGTTGTGTAAATTCTTGCCAGAGAGTGTAACAAGGTTGCTTTAAATAAGAAAAGAAAAAACTTACGTCAGACGAATTCCTGAGCGGTAAAGCCACCGGCCATCTTCTTTTAGGAAGCGGCTTTTCTCTTGGAAAGAGACATCGAGATTGTTCTGAATGAGATGAGCAAAAAAAGTGACAAAAGCCTCATCATCCCGGTTTTCTGTTGAGAGAATATCGAGTCCAGTGAAGGTGGTTTCTTTGCAGAACTTGAGAATCTCAATTTGCCAAGGGGAACGATCCTCTAAGTATGTAGGATTCTCAGGATGGGTGGTATCCATGATGTATTCGGGAAGCTGCAAAGCATATGCGGAATACCGCGATCGCATCAATTGCTCTGCAGACTCAGGGAGACGCTCTTTACGATGGAGGGGAACGCAACAGGCTTGGTAAGACTTGCCGCTATGGCAGGGACACTGCATTTTTTTCCTTTCAAAAGAAAAGGACTATACTCCGCAGCTGAAATTCTCATCTACTGAAAAAACCTACTGGGAAGCCTGGGCTTCCATCTTTTTCAGTATGGGGTTGATTTCATCTAGGCCTACCCCTCGCTCGACTGCTTTTCCCTTTTTATTGAATACGATGACCGAAGGAACACCGTAAACATTGTAGGTAGAGGCGAGCTCAGAAAAATGGGTCACGTCGACTTTCAGAAATCGGATTTTACCCGCATATTTCTCAGCCATCGCCTCAAGCTTAGGAGTCAACGTCTGGCAAGGGCCGCAGTAGGGGGAAAAAAAACCGACAACTAGGGGAGTGGAATTCTCGCCAATTGCCTGATAGAACTCCTCTTGGCTGGTCAGTTTTTTGAGAGTTCCCTCTGTAGTTGCATTTTGGGCTAAGACGATCTGCTTGTTAGCATCAGGTATAGACTCACTGGAATCCTTTGGCATTGAAGCGAGGTAATGCTCGACTTGCAATGCTGCTTTCGCTCCATCTCCTGCAGCTGAGACTGCCTGTTTGTAGAAAGGGTCAACTACATCACCAATAGCAAAGACTCCCGGAACAGAGGTCTGCTGTCCTTTGGCTAAGCGGATGTATCCCTTCTCATCCACGGCGACCTGTTTTTTGAAGACATCTGAGTTCGGCGTCGCTCCAATCGCTAAGAAGATGCCATCTACGGGAAGCTGTTTGGAAGAGGAGAGGTTGAGGTGGGTCACCTTTTGACCATCTCCTTCAATTTCTTGTACCTTAGTATTGTAGATCACTTCAACATTCCCTTTTTTGAGAAGCTTATTCTTCCTCATTATCTCAACTGTGCGGAACTTATCGGAGCGAAGGATAAGGTAAACCTTCTTGGCGATATTCGATAAATAGTCAGCTTCAATGACCGCGGAATCTCCACCCCCGACTACTGCTACGGTGCGATCTTTATAGAGGCCACCGTCACAAACGGCGCAAGAATAGACCCCCTTAGTCCAGTATCCCTTCTCGCCAGACTCTCCTTTTACTCCTAGGAATCTTGGGACAGAGCCAACGGCAATGATGCACGCCTTGGTCTGAATGGTCTTTGTCTCTTGTTCATCATAGATATCCCTAGTCTTGATCGTGAATGTTTTCTTTGAGAAATCGACATCGATAACCTCATGAGAAAGAAATTTCGCTCCATTGGCCTCTGCTTGTTTACGGACCTTATCAGCTAAGTCACTTCCGTTGATTTGAATCTCTCCAGGCCAGTTGTGGACCATCGGGGACTGGGCAATAGCCCCTCCTGGAGTTTTCCCTTCAATCACCAGAGTATCGATTCCAGCCCGTTGTAAATAGATCGCTGAGGTAAGAGCACCGATGCCCCCACCAATGACAACTGCTTGTGGGCTACTCGATTGCTTTTCCTCTTCTGTAGAAAAAGCGGGAATGAGCCCGCTAAGAAGAAAAATCAAGATTGAATAAAGAAATCTTTTCATAATTTACCCCGTATCGCTACTTCTAATTGTATCACAAAATCAATAAATAACAGAAGTTCTCTCTGATCTTAAACGATTATTAACATAAATGGTTCGTAACCCATTAAAACAAAAGAGTGGGTAAATTAATATTAATTAGTTTTGACAATAATAAATTTTATTAAATAGAATGGAACTATAGGTAAGGATAAAAACCCATCATCCACAGGCGGAAAATGGGGGCGATCTTACCCATAGATGGAACCATCGAATATATGGAGGAAAGATTTATGCCTGCACGTGTCATCCAGAATTCCGGGGGAGGAAAAAATCTCCCTAAGAAACAATCAGGGCCAAAAAAAGTACAAATTTCGGCTCCTGAATTTAAAGAAAGTAAGATTGAATATGAAATGAAACTCGCTGCTGAGAAGAATTTCTCGAATATTGAAAGAGCGCAATTCTATGGTGGACATGATCGTCTGGATCTTCAAGGCAATCACGTTCAACGAGTTCGAGAACTTCAAGAAGAAAATGATCATTTGCAAAGAGAGATTGCCGCTAAAGAAGGGGAAATCTCTGAATCAACTGATCCTCTAGCAACACTTGCTGATATCGAGCACCGAAAAATCATCATTGCTCGAAATACTGGAGAAATCCTAAAAATTTATTTAAAAAATGAAGAGAGAATGAAACGAGTAAAAGAACTCGAGTCTCATAACAACCAAATCCAGTCTCAAATGATGGAAATGCAGGGACGCTTCATCTCGACCAAGGATATGGAAGAAAAGACGAAGTTTGCCTCAGAATTTTTTATTTTAAAGTCTGAAATCGAACGCAACCTTCTAGAAATCAGCGACCTTAGCAAAATCTAATTAATTAGTTTTTTACTTTCAGTGAAAGCACACCACTTTTGTGGTGTGCTTTTTTGTTATATTAAAAGAATTGACTATGCAGCCAACTAACTATTAATATATAATGGTTCTTGATCATGGCGCGATTTTAATTAAATAGCTGAAAAAATTGAAAGTCTTTTTGATTGTAGGGTTAAATAACTATCAGCTTCAGTAAAAATTTAGGCACTAAAAAATATGTTAAATAGACTTTCTGTGTACAGCAATGCCACTTCAACATTCTTCGAATTTAGGGAGAATAATCGTCTTCGGCAGTTGAGAGCTTCCTATATCAATCCAGAAAATTTTCTCATCAATCCTCTGACCAACTTCATTACAACAAACATCGCGATGCCGCTGCTGAGAAGGATTCCAGGCTTAAGCAGCGATCGTATTTCAACACAGAATCTGCAAAATCTTTGCGGAAAAGTTGAGCAATATGCCTCTAGTTGGGAAAAGCGTACACCATCTACCTTTCCTGGCATCCACACTCTAGATAGTAGTACGATTGAGGCAGCAGAACACGTCCATGTCTTCGCTCAGGATGCCGGCTGTCTCATGAGGAAACCTCAGCAGCTCAGAGAAGGAATAGAAATCATATGCAAAGCTGCAGAAGAGGAAATACTCCAAGGAATAAAAAAAGAGGGAAAAAAATACCGCGCAGCAGCTGCGAGAAAGGCTCAGTCTCAAGGCTTTTCAATGGAAGGAATTATTCGAGTCATTATTTCAGTATTCAGAAGAGTAGTTGCATTTCTCATTAGAATCGTAAGGGGAGAATCCTCCTCTTCACAAGAAGTGGACGAACCTTCCTCCCCACAGGATGCTCTCCGAAGAGTTGCCGAAGGGGGAATGACTCTGCTTCAAGGAGAAATAGTGGGAGAAGCTGTTTCTGCATTGACTGCAAAAGCCTCGGAGAAGCTCAATACATTTAAAGAAAATGCCATCAGAGAAATCGATGCGAGGGAAAAGGAAATCAGACAAATGATCGTCGCTAAAGCTGCCGAAGCTGCCAGTCAGAGTGTCCTGAATCTTGCTACATCTCAATTTCTTCGTGGAGCTGTCTGCTTTGTGCCAATTTACTACGGTTTTCGCTCAAGTGGATTAACTTCTTTTGCTCTTTCTGTGTTGGGTAGTGCTCTATGGTTTACATGCCTCCAACCGACTGTAGAACGGCTCAGCCGCTCAAGGCTTCGCGATCTTGAGATCAGCCCTTCCTTTATCGAAGATTTGAGGGAGTCTCTTCCTGCAAAAAGCTATCTTGAAAAGCAAAAGAATTCTCTGATTAGAGGGCTTCGCATGATCTCCGGGAATCAACCCTACATCAGTAAGTTCGTCAGACGAATAGAGAAGGATTTAGCAGCTCTCGATTGGAGCTAATACAGAATTGCCCAGGATAGGACTCGAACCTACACACCTTGCGGCACCAGAACCTAAATCTGGCGTGTCTACCAATTTCACCACCTGGGCAAGAAAAAACGTCCATTAATTTACTGTCTAGAGCGGGTTTTCGTCAAGAAGGGCTATTCGGGGCAGTAGACAGGACTGATCTGAAAACCGGTCTCTTTGATCGCAAAAATGATTTTCGCAATGCTCTCCCAGTTTGCCTCTTTGTCGATGTGGAGGAGCACCTTCGTTTTGTCCATCTCTTGGGGGAGAAGCCCCTCTTCTCGTTGTCTAAGAAGCTCATGTTTGACCGCTTGGACCCCATCGAGCAGAAACTCATTGAACTCTGTGACCCATTTATATTCTCCCCGCTCATTGACACTGAGAAGAACTGTATGCCCTGGCTGACTGTCCGCCATGCTTGGGGGAGGGGTCTTAGTATCCATTTTGACAAGGTTAACCTCACTATCATAGAGAGCTGTTCGGGTCACCGCTAAGACGGCAAATACAGCCAAAATGAGAAAAAGAAAGTCGACCATGGGAGCGAGATTGAACCCTCTGCGCTCCATAAGTTCTTCTTCGGGAATCAATGAACTCATCCTCTTTCTCCATATCCAGGGCTACGTGTGTCGATTAATGAAGCAAATGTTTGGGCCTCATTTTCAACGTTCACCAAGATCTTAACGAGGCGATACTTCGCTATTGTGTAGAGAATCATCGAGAGAATGGCAACACTCAATCCCGCTACTGTTGTCCCTACAGAAATCCCAAGTCCATCAAAAAGCAGAGAGACACTCTCAATCGAACGATTGAGGTCATAGAATGCGTAAAACATCCCCATAACGGTTCCTAGGAGACCCACCATTGGTGCGATGATGGCGATTTCATTGAGGAGTGTGATCCGCTGCCAAAAATTCACTGTGCTTCTCTTTCCCTCTGCTTTCATTGAATCAATCATCACATTCAGTCCATGTCTTCTTGCCAGGATCCCGGCAGCGAGCATTTTACAGAAGAAATGCTTCTCTTTCACGCAGATGTCCAGCGCCTCATCAAATTGATTGCTGACGAGTTTTTTTCGCAACTCTTTGATCATTGTCGGAGGAAGAAGGGCGACTGAGCGGACCGTCAACATGCTATAGAGCCATACGCAAACGGAAAAAACCGATAGAAAGAGAAGGAGAGTGTAGATAATCGGGGAACCAGAAAAGACCTGTTTCAAATTGATCTCAATGGACTTGATAGACTCTTCAGTCTCTTTTTGAACGAGCTCGAGGGGGGAGGCTGTCTGCAGAATCGGCGCTGCTACAACACTCTCTTCCTCATCTATGACTAGAGATAGGGGAGTGGCTACTCCTTCATTGACAGGGAACTCATTTAAGGGATTATGAATGACCACTGTTTCATTTGCACTTTCTTGTGCAGAAGGATCGAGGCGGTCTTCCTCAATGATCTCATCGAGCTCATCATAATCCTGCAAGGCAAAGTCAGGGTCGGCCTCCACCTCTTCTTGAATTTGATCTTCAAGAAGGGCTTCAATCTCCGACTCTAGGCCCATGAAGCCCTCAGCTTCATCAAAGGCCTGCAAGGAAATACATCCTAGAAAAAGAAAACTAGTGAAAATTAGGCGAATCCATCTCATCTCAATCCCCATCGGTAGAAACTAATTGGTATTTTGCAGATTAGCAACACTCGGAGAAATTGTTCAACTAATTCCTTCCGACGGATATAATATCGTCCATATGCGACCGAAAGATTTAAAATTTCCCTTTAAGTGGGAAGAGAGGCGCCCTGCACTTTATGAGGGGGTTTTGATTGTTCCCCAATACTATAATAAGCACGATGAGTGGGAAGGCTCTCTTTTTTCCTCGGGAAAACCCCTCTCTATTGAATACTGTTCGGGAAATGGAGATTGGATCATAGAAAAAGCCAAAGGAAACCCCGATAAATTCTGGGTGGCTGTCGAAAAGCAATTTGAACGAGTAAGAAAAATCTGGTCAAAAATGCATAATGAGGAGATCAACAATCTTTTGATTGTCTGCGGCGAGGCCCAGACTTTCACAAGGCATTATCTCCCAGATGCGATCGCAGAAGAGGTGTTTGTCAACTTCCCTGATCCCTGGCCAAAAGATAGACATGCCAAACATCGGCTCATCCAATCTCCCTTCGTTAGAGAGCTTGCTAGAGTCGTGCGCAAAGAGGGAACAGCCACTTTCGTGACAGACCACACAGACTATAGTGCGCAAATGATCGAAGTGATGCAAAAAAATAGCGGATGGAAAGCCCTCTATCCCGATCCTTATTATTCTAATTCCTTGGAAGATTACGGGAGCTCCTGGTTTGAAACTCTGTGGAAGAGGAAGGGACGAAGTTTTTATTTGCTGCAATTTGCTAGGCTTAGCCCATGATTCACTTACCAGCGACACTTGAAAGCGATCTCGACTGGAGTAGAGCGGATGAAGAGGGTCCTTTTTTTCTCGATTTTGGTTGGGATACAACTCCTCTCCATCCTTTCAATGAAGGGCATTTTAATGCCTATCGCTTAGCTGTTGAGGAGTGGAATAAGTGGAAGAAAGAGGGAACAGTATTCCTTGGTCGTGTCAATGGGGATTTTTCCAAGCAGTTCAACCCTTCCCAAGAGCTTGAAGAGCGGTATCGAGAGTTCCTTTTAGATGAAAATCTTGCTCCTACTTCCATGAATTACACTCTTTTTTGTGCCAATATTTTCTCTGAATATCTCCAGCGTCTTGCTTCTTTTTGCTCTGATGAGGCGATTCCATCGCTGATAGTTTTTCTTGAGGGGCTAAGTGCGGAGAATGTCCTGTTCTTTTGCAAACGGCGATTTGAACATATTCATCTGCATTTCACTCACTACTCCCTTCCTCTTTTTCAAAAGGAATCAATTGGGGTGAGTCTCTCATGCGATAATACCTTTGATCCGAGCATCTATAATGCACTTTTTTCCTCGTTGAAGGAGTTAGGCCTCTCATTCAAATGTGTGCCAGAGGAATTGCTCAACGAGCACTGGGATGGCATTGATCATCTGATTGTCGATCCCGGAACTTTGAGCGAAACTGGGAGGAGAATGCTCTATGGCTTTGAGGCTGCAGGAGGAGAGATTGTCTCAACAGGGGAGAGGTTGGGCTTTTCCAAAGAACTGCTATTGGAAGAGTTTTTAAAAAAAAAGAAGCCAGTTTAAGAAAACTGGCTTCCCATCGGAGTAGAGGGATTTGAACCCCCGACCCACTGCTCCCAAAGCAGTTGCGCTAGCCAAGCTGCGCCATACTCCGATCCATAAGAGACATGACTATAGCAAATTCTTCCTGTTTTCCTCAAGGTTGGAAATTGTGAATATTCACCTTTCCAGAAAACTCTTGAACTAGATTGTGTTCTCTAAGGGTCGACTATGTAATCCTTCTGCTTGGAAAATTTTCTTAGCAGCTTTTGTTGTTTTCAAAGCTACAGGTGCGGCCTTCCTGGCTTCAATATCTCCATTGGGTGAATAAAAACGACTATTTGTTTTATCCAATCTTCTGGAATTCCACCATAACGCTTGGATGCAAGCTTTGCATTTCGAAAAGAAAACTTAGAATCCTTTCTTGCTAAAATTTAACCTGCAAGTCGGGTTCATAAATGTCTCAGCAAACTAATCTGTCCATTTAAATATTTTAACGTGATTAATCATTTCATTTTCTATACTTTGTTTTTCGCTCGACAATTCATTACCCCCCCAATCGTTTGTCATTAAATGAACGTGGTCGGGATCCTCCTTAAAAAGGAGGGAATTGATGATATGTTTTAACTTTTCCAATCCTTTTTGGTTACCATGAATTTCGAGTATTTCGTTTTTTTCATCCCACTCGAAAGTTAATAGATCATTAGACTTATTTGAATTCATATAAATATTCTCCAATGGGAAATTTTTGTTTTTCCATTCCTTTCACAGATCCATTGTAATGGACATCTACATGAGGAAGTTCAGTAATATTCCTTTTGTAGGTTTTTCCTGCATTATCTAAATAATATTTTCGATTCGTAATTGGATGAAAGTAAGAGCCTTTTCCTTTTAATGGATCAGGACCTTTCGTGATAAATCCTTTAGAACGAAGTAACTGATCGATCTCTTGAAATGTTTTTCCTTTGAAAGGATTTACAGAATTTCTCCATGATATTGAATTGACTGGTGTTCTTGTAGTCTGAAACAACCGCTTTACCGTCCTTCCTGTTTTCAAAGCTACAGGAACAGCCTTGCGAGCTTTATCGATTTTTGTGACCATCCCGAAGGGAACGAAAGCAGTCGCAATATCAGTTCCTACATAAGAAGCCTGAAACATCCCACGATAGCCTGGGTGACTAGGATCAGCTCTTAAGACATCTTGGAACCACTTTTCTGAAGAGGTTTGCCATTGTTGATTTGCTTGAGAACCAACCCCGAATGCTTCCATCCCACTTGCATACCGAGAAAACCCAAGAGCACGATTGATCACATTTTGGAAAGATCCATGAACCGTCCCTGCGAAAGATTGATAGAGATCGTTCCATCCCATGCCTGCCAAGTTTTGGTAGGGGTGAGTAAAGTCACTATAGCGCGAAGGATCGATCCATTTGGGGTTGTAGTAGGCCATGATCAGCCCATAGAGATCATGTTGGATGAGGGGATTATTCAGGACAAAAGCATAAAGATTCGCCGAGTCCACGTACCCTTCTGGATCAGCGGTGATAAAGCGGCCTAACTCTGGATCATAGTACCGTCTACCAAAATAAATGAGACCCGTTTCAGCATCATGTCTCTTTGA
>JAAKFS010000013.1 GCA_011064965.1 Chlamydiota bacterium | reverse complement strand
GTGAGCATGATGCAAGGCTCAATGCATTGGAGCGTCACATGGGAGTGATCGCCGAAGCAACAGAAGTTTCTCTCTCACAAGATGCAGGAGAAGCCTCAAATTCAGATCGGAAGGAGTTATTCGATTTGGAGTAGTTGCTTACAACTTGGCTTGAAAAAAATCCATTGTGGTATGGTCCCAGAAATTCCGACCAGTGTCTAAACTTATAATCTCCCCCAAGATAATGGAGGGAAAAATGGCACGAATTCGCAAGAAATATTCACCTGAGTTCAAATTGAAAGCAGTAATGAAGGCTTTGAAAGGCGAGCAAACAGCAGCCCAATTGGCTGGAGAATTGGGAGTACATTCCATGGTTCTCTTTGAATGGAAAAAACATTTTCTTAATAGGCCATCAGGTTTTCGAAAAAAAAGAAAGAAGCTTCAAGGGGCAGTTGCAAAAATTTTTCCTTTCAGTAATGGTTCAGGGTATGGACAACAACTGGACAACCAATCGCAAATTGCTCGATTGGGTCGACAAAATGAAGACCCTTTGCAAACCAAAGGAAATCCATATCTGTGATGGATCACAAGAAGAATACCAGAAAACTTGCCAGGAACTTGTCGACCGAAAGGCATTCACTGCTCTTAACTCCACAAAACGCTCCCAAAGCTTCTGGTGCCGCTCTGACCCTGATGATGTAGCACGCGTTGAAGAATCGACGTTCATCTGCAGTAAAAAAGAAGAGGACGCAGGCCCAACCAATAACTGGAAAGATCCAGGTGAGATGCACCAGCTATTAGAAGGCCTCTTCGATGGGTGTATGGAAGGAAGGACCATGTACGTCATTCCTTTCAGTATGGGCCCTCTTGGCTCTGACATCGCCCATATCGGGGTGCAGATCACTGATTCTCCCTATGTCGTTGTCAATATGCAGATCATGACGCGGATGGGCAAAGAAGTCCTCTCGGTCCTAAAAGATGAATTTTTTGTTCCCTGCATGCACTCGGTTGGTGTTCCCTTAAAAGAGGGTGACACAGATAGCTTCTGGCCCTGCAATCCTGAAAATCGCTACATCGTCCATTTTCCAGAAGAAAGAGAGATCTGGTCCTACGGTAGCGGGTATGGAGGGAATGCTCTCCTTGGGAAAAAGTGTTTAGCTCTCCGGATTGCCTCTGTAATGGCCCGAGATGATATGTGGATGGCAGAGCATATGCTCATCATGGGACTCACAAGTCCAGAGGGAGAGAAGAAGTATTTCACAGCTGCCTTTCCAAGCGCCTGTGGCAAGACCAATTTGGCCATGCTCCGCTCAAGTCTCCCGGGCTGGAAAGTGGAATGTGTCGGCGACGATATCGCCTGGATGAAACTCAAAGAAGATGGAAGGCTCTATGCGATCAACCCTGAGGCGGGCTTCTTCGGCGTGGCACCTGGAACATCCTATGACTCTAATCCAAGTGCGATGCAGACCATCGAGAAAAATAGCATCTTCACCAATGTCGCACTTACACCTGATGGAGATGTCTGGTGGGAGGGGATGACCGAAGAAACACCACCCAAACTCACTGATTGGCGTGGCAATGACTGGACCCCAGAATCCACGACGCCTGCCTCTCATCCCAATGCCCGTTTTACAACCCCTGCCAGCCAGTGTCCAGTGATTGACCCCGCGTGGGAAGACCCCACAGGTGTACCCATCTCTGGGATGATCTTTGGGGGTCGCCGCTCGAGCACTGTTCCCCTCGTATACGAAGCCTTCAACTGGCAGCATGGGACCTTCATTGGAGCGAGTGTCTCCTCAGAGAGAACCGCGGCTGCCAAAGGGAAAGTGGGAGAGCTCCGCCATGACCCATTTGCGATGCTTCCCTTCTGCGGCTACAACATGGGTGATTATTTTGGTCACTGGCTTGAGATGGGGCATCAGACAGAGCCTTCTAAGCTCCCAAAAATCTTCCATGTGAATTGGTTTCGAAAGTCTGAGGAAGGAAAATTCCTATGGCCCGGTTTTGGCGAGAACATTCGTGTGCTCAAATGGATTTTTGAGCGTTGCTCTGGCAAAGGAAAAGCCAAAGAGACACCGATCGGTTATGTCCCAGAAGATCTCGATCTCTCGGGGCTAGACCTCTCTTCAGATGCAATGCAGGAGCTTTTTGAAATCGATGCAGAGAGTTATCTTAGGGAAGTCGAAGAGCTCGAGAGTTACTTTTTCATTTTTGGGAAAACACTTCCCCAAGGTATAAGAGATGAGCTTGATGGACTAAAAAATCGGCTTCTAGGAGGATGTTAATGAATTGCTTTTACCGCAGGGAGCCAAGATTTTCTCCTTTGAAGAGTCTCTGGAGAGCGGAGCAAACTCGAGGGGAGTTCGTGGAGCTCGAAGAGCTTTTCATAGGGGAAAAGAAGGCTCTCATTGGCGGTGAAATGAATTTGTTAACATACTCTTAAATGCGACTAATTCTTCAGCGGGTTTCTAATGCCAGCGTATCTGTGAATGAAAAAATTGTCGGCCAGATCGGGCCAGGAATCCTCGCTCTTCTCGGTATCCACAAAGAGGATACTCCATCCAGCATTGCGCCACTCATCGAGAAGCTCATCAACTTAAGGATTTTTCAAGACACTGCCGGTAAAATGAATTTTTCCCTTCTCGATACTGGAGGAGATCTTCTCATTGTCTCTCAGTTCACTCTCTATGCCGATTGCAGGTCGGGTCGGCGCCCCTCGTTTGTTGATGCTGCTCCTCCTGAGAAGGCAAAGGTTCTTTATGAGAAATTTGTCGCAATAGCGAAAGAGAAAGTGAAAACAGTAGAGACAGGGGAGTTCGGGGTTTATATGCAGGTCGAGCTCATTAACGATGGTCCCGTCACGATGCTCCTCAACAGCGCTTTTTAGCTAGCCGGAGTGTAGTTGAATCACTTGAGACATTCTCTGAAGTCAATAGTCTTTAGGAAGTAATCGCTTTTACGAAGCTGAGAAGATAGATCACTAGCATGAATTAAAACGGGAACACAAGAAAACCCTTTGTGATATTTTAGCCTCTTCATTTTTTCTTCAACTTCTTCTGTAACCGAAAGAGGAATGGAATTTTGGGAGAATTTAATTTCGCAGAGGAAGAGTGTTTGGTATCTAGTTTGAATCAGATAATCGATTTGACATCCTTCTTGTTTCGTCGTTTTTCTTTGAAAGAAGGGATTATCGTAAATGATATCTGCTGGATTGATATTGAGCTGTTTTAGAATCAACTTTCGATTATGAAGAACGAGGTTTTCAAATTGAAATCCTACAATCGAACTCCATCCTGGTAGATCTCCAAGAGATCGATTCGTATAATACCCTTTTGTTATTTTTTCGAATTTTGGCTCAACGTATTTAAGATAAAAACGGAGGAAATTATCTCCTAAGCGATAGCGAAAAAAAGTACTCAATGTCCCGGTTTTTATTGACCAGGTATAATCTTTTTCGACATAACCAGAAATACAAAGCTCATTCATATATTCGCTTAAGGGACCTCCACTGGAATAAGTCAACAGACTAGATATTTCTTTGTATTCTTTGGGGCCATCGATAAGGAGTCTTACAATTTTTTGATAAATTTCACTTCGGGTTCCAAATATATCGTGAAAAATTTGTCGAAATTCATCGAGGAGAATTCCATCTTTTTCAAAGCAGAATCGTTTAATGTTTTCTCCTGCTGAGAGCTCGGGATTAATGAGTTCTAAATACCAGGGGACACCACCTGTGATAGAAAGGAGCATGAGTTTTTCCATCGGGGATCCTCGATATCCAACTTCTGCTAAAAGCTGATTACAGCTAGGGAGTTTGAGTTCTTCGAGAATGATTTTTTGGCTGATTCTTCCAAAAAATCCAGTGCTACTGATGATATTTTTTTCGATCCAAGAAGAGACAGATCCGCAGAGAATTAGAATGAGCTCGGGATTTTTGCTAAAGTAGAGATCCCAAGCGATTTTGAGTTTTCCTAAAAAATTGGGATCGAGGGATCCCATCCATGTGATCTCATCGAGCAAAATGATGCGACGTCCTTGAGCTGTCTGCTTAGCAAGAAGGGTGAAGAGATCGCCCCAGTCATCTCCTTTGAGTCCTGGGAGCCCGAGCCGCTCTTGCAATTGCCTAGCAAATTCATCTCTTTGAGACTGGGCATTGGTGTTCTCAGAAGGGGGAAGGCCTGAAAAAGAGAGAAATGGGAGGTCTTTTGCAAATTCTTCTACAAGTCGACTTTTGCCGATCCTCCTTCTTCCTCGAATTACTACAAGACTGGAAGTCCTTTTATTTAAAAGACTTTTGAGTTTTTCTAGAGGGTTGTCGCGGCCAATGAATCGTATTCGTCGCATAGTTATTTTACTCCCATCTTACGTAAGATGGCATTTTTGCTGTTTTGCGTAAGTATAGCAGGCCTATTTTTCTTACGCAAGATGGCATTTTTGCTGTTTTGCGTAAGTTGGATGACCTGCAAAGTGTATAATCTATTGATCAGTAATAGTTTGCGTCTAATGGGTTTTATCAATTTCCGAATGCGTAGATAAGTCGCTGTTAAACAGCGACGTACAGCGTTTCCCCCTATGAACCCGAAAACGACCTCCCTAGATTTTAATTGCACGGCTCTTTTACTCTTATGGGAAAGAGTCAGCAGACAAATCGCTCTTTATTAGAGCTGACTCAAGGAGAAAAGAATCATGAAAAAGCTAGTGCTTTGTAAATTAAATGTTCACAAGAAAATGGCTCCAGATTTTTCTGTCAGGCAAAGGGCGGAGACAGAAGCTAACTTGCAGAAAGTTAGCTATGTCGAGCACAAAGCCTGGCGGGAGAAGATGGGGTCAGTTTCTCTGAATCATTTAGTTTACAAAGCACTAATCTTTCTCGCATTATTTCCTTTTGCACTTATTCACTCTATCGATGAGGGAGGCGACTGGTTTTCGGAAGATGAATACTGTGAGTTCTTTCTAGAAGATCTTGTAGCTCCCCAGGAAGGACGCGATGAACTCATTGCCTTCCTCAACGAGATTCCCGAGAAGAAAGACCTCTCTATAGAAGAAGATGATGGGGAAGAGGACTATGATTTGCTGGAGCGATTGATGAATCATATCCCTGCAGGAGGGACAGTCGTCGATTTTAGCGGTCCCTCTTTATCATCTGTTAGGACTCTCTCTTTTCTTGTTGGACCCAGGGGAAGGGTTCATATTTTTGAGGAAGATAGAGAGCTACTTAGGACGATCTACTGGGATCTGATTGAAAGGAATGTTTGTAATGTCCAGCTCTATTGTGCCCCTTCTGGTGATGTCCAAGAAGAGGTCGATTTTCTGGAACTCGAAGAAGTTGCCTTGATTCGGTTCGATGGGAATGGCGATGAAGATCTCGTCATCCTTGGGGCAAGGGAGACGATCGAGCGCTGCAAGCCGGTGCTTATTTTAACAATGCTTGCTGGGATCCCAATCGAGCGGGCCGATGTCTTTCTCGAAGAGGAGTTCGAAAAGAGGAAAGCCGAAATTGAAGAATTAGGCTATCAATTGCATAGGCTTTCCGAAGTGGAGTACATAGCTCTGCCCGATCGAGAGATTGGAACTGACCTGACATTAAATCAGCGAGAGTAGATCTCTTGAGACTTAAAGAAGAAAGGGATTTCTTGCTTAGCAGTCTCAGTGCTATCTGAGCCGTGAACGGCATTTTTATCGATTGTTTTGGCAAAATCGGCACGGATTGTTCCCGGTGCGGCTTCTTTGGGATCGGTTGCTCCCATTAACTCGCGGTTTTTCGCAATGGCACTTTCCCCTTCTAGAACGAGAACGAGGACAGGGCCACTGGTCATCAAAGAGACGAGCTCTTCGAAGAAGGGACGGTGAGCGTGGACGATGTAAAAGGCCTTGGCTTGATCGGTTGTCAGATGGAGCATTTTGGATGCGATGATTTTGAGGCCCGCTTTCTCATAGCGGGTGAGAATCTCGCCGATGTGATTGTCTCCGACCGCGTCGGGTTTAATGATCGATAGGGTCTGCTCGAGGGTCATGGAAAATCTCCTTGAATTTCTCTTGTGAATCGACTACATTAGTTTTAAAATTATAAGCCAATCGTTATTAATTGACTATACCAAATTACGGAAAATACCCTGACCTGAGCTCTGTGCGGAAGATTTTAGTGATCAAACTCCGCCACCTTGGTGATGTCCTTCTCTCATCCCCTGTGTTTTCTAATTTAAAACAGGTCCTTCCTTCTGCAGAAGTCGATGCTTATATCTGGAAAGAGGCAGCTCCTATGCTTGAAGGGCACCCGGCGGTTGCAAATCTGCTCTTACAAGATCGAAAGGCCAAAGGTCTCCCTAGATGGCAGCGTCTTGCGTATGAATGGAATCTTCTGCGGAAGATTCGGGCGGGAGGCTATGATCTAGTGCTCAATTTGACGGAAGGGGATCGGGGAGCTATTGCGACATGGGCTAGCGGAGCTTCCATTCGGGTCGGAGTCGACCCTGGATCTGGAGGGCTTTGGAAGAAGCGTTCTCTGTATACCCATCTTGTCAAACCGTGCAAAACCCCTCGTCATACTGTAGAGAGGGATCTCGATGTCCTCAGAAAGATTGGTATTTTTCCCTCACTTAAGGAGAGGGAGCTGACATTTTCTATCCCTGCTTCTGCTGAGCAGTCGGCAGGATCTATCCTCCGTTCCTATGGACTGGAAGAAGGGGAGTTCGTTCTGATTCATCCAGTTTCTAGGTGGCTATTTAAATCTTTGCCGGCAAGACTCATGGCAGCCGTGATCGATAGACTTGGGGAGCAGGTAGTTCTAACAGGGGGCTCATCTTCGGGGGAGACCCGTCTTCTTGAGGAGATCACCTGTCTATCGACTTCTAGAGTGGTCAATCTCGGGGGGAAGACTTCTCTAAAAGAGTTGGGGGCATTGATGCAAATGAGCCGAGGGTTGATCACAGTGGACTCGGTTCCTCTTCATATGGCCTCGGCTCTTAAAATTCCGGTGGTTGCCCTTTTTGGACCCACTTCGGAGATCAACTGGGGCCCTTGGCAAAACCCCCGGTCGATTGTCGTTTCGCAAAAGAGATCCTGTCGCCCTTGTCTGATGGATGGGTGTGGGGGGAGTAAAATGAGCGATTGTCTATGGACGTTATCGCCGGATGGAATCGTCGAGGCCTTTTCTCAGGCTTCTGAGGGGACTGCAGCAGCTTCTTCCTGTTCTTCGCTTTTTGCTTTGAACTCTTTAGAGACGAACGTGACTGAGTAGATCCATGCACAGAAAACGGCGACGAGGATCCCTCCTATATAGGGAGCGGAGAGGCTGATGCTGCCCATTCCGAGGATCATCGCTTGGTAGGTGAGGGAGGCTCCTGATTTTCCGACTCCTGATCCAAGCCCATCAATAGCTGCTTTACCACGTAGGCGTGACTCGGAATCGAGAGCGAGGAAAGCGAGTTCTTTCGAGGCATCGAATACGGAGTACTTTCCCGCTTTAGAGAGGCAGTTTTGCACTGAGCCGAGGTAAACTGTCATAATGAGAGGGGTTGTCCCGAAGAGGGCCATCGCAATCCCCGTTAGACGGCTCTCAAAAAAGAGGAAGCTGAAAAACCCTATGGCCATTACGACCATCACAATGGGAGTGATGATGGCGACAAAGGTCCACCCTAAACGGCGGATGAGGATTGAAAAGAGAATCCCTCCTACAGTGGCGATGCACCCGATGCCGATCGTCACCTGGTTCATGTGAGCGAGCATGGCATTTGGGTCTGTGAAGTGCTTCCTTAGCTGTTCTTTCCAGAGGACATCGGTGAAGTTCACAGCGATGTTGTAGCCTAGGACGATCAAGGCAAGGCAGGTGAGGTATTTTGATTTGGTGATGTGTCTAATGCAGTCGCGGAGAGAGAGGCGCTTCTTGTTGCTTTTCTTAACCGATTCCGCGTGGCTATCGACAGCATGAGGCTCATTGGGTACGATGTTTCTATTGATCCAGTAGAAGACTCCCATGGCCAGACAGGCAAAGAAGCTGATCAGAAGGGTGAGTTTAATGAGGGAGTGGTGCCACTGGTCCGTGTTCATCACTTCAGAAGAGGCAATCAGGTCGTTGATAATAAAGAGGGCGAGGAATCCCCCGAGGATGGGTGCGATGTTGGAGCCAATATTGAGGAGACCATAACAACGCTTTGCTTGAGAAAGAGGGGTGATGTCATTGGCAAAGCCCCAGAAGAGGACAGTTAGAACGAGGACAGACCAGAGCTCAGAAATGACGTAAAAAGTGGTGAAGGTCCAGTTGCAGATCATTGCGATTAGTCCGAAGAAGCCGACGGGGAGGGTCTCATGGAGACGGGTGGCAAGGTTGCCAAAATTTAGGGCTTCACTATTGGGAAAAATGATAAAGGCGAAGAGAAGGAAGTAGGTGACAAAGCCCCCGACGAGGATATAGAAAACCTGTTCGCGATTGAAACGGCTGCGCAGTTTGGCATAGAACCAGGTAGCGGCAATAGCGCCGGGCAGGATGCCCCATACCTTGATGAATGGGATCACCTCTGCGCCCGATGCTTTGGCGGTCAGAATGATGGTGTCTTTGATATTGCGCAGAATGCTGTAGCATATGCAGAGCAATCCCATCAGCAGAAGCATAGAAAGAACTTTCTTAACTTCTGACCGGTGAATAGGCCAGGCGAGTGATCTCCAAAAACCGAATTGTTTTTCCATGCTTATAACCTAAAATCCTCTCCAAAATAACTGGATCTCGCTTCTTTGTTTTCTAGTAGTTCGTTGACCGATCCCGACATCAAAACCTTTCCCTCTTGGACAAGGTAGCTTCTGTCGACGATCGAAAATATTTCGCGTGCGTTGTGGTCGGTAATGAGGACACTAATGCCCTTTTCTTTGAGGTGTCGAATCATCTTTTTTACATCGTTCACTGCAAGGGGATCGATGTTGGCAAAAGGTTCATCGAGAAGGAGTAGGGTCGGCTCTGTAACCAGAGCCCTTGTGATTTCGAGTCGGCGTCTCTCTCCTCCAGAGAGGCTGATTGCTTTCTTTTTTGCTAAGGGCTCCAAGTGGAGTTCCCCAAGGAGGTTTTTGAGGCGATTCTTCCTTTCATCTCGTGTTAGGGGAAGGGTCTCGAGGATACATAGGATGTTTTCTTCTACTGTCATATGTCTGAAAATAGAGGGCTCCTGTGCGAGGTATCCCATTCCGAGGTGAGCTCTTTTATGGATCGCTTGGCTTGTCACATCTTGGTTGTTGAAGTAGACCTGGCCTGACTCGGGTTTGATCAGTCCGATGGTCATGTAAAAGGCGGTTGTCTTCCCCGCTCCATTAGGGCCCAGGAGACCGACGATCTCCCCTTCGCGCACTTGGAAAGAAAGCCCTGAGACGACCGACTTGCCCGAATAGCTTTTTTTCAGATTTTGTACTTTTAGGATGATTGGTTTGGGTTCAAGATTCATGAGCTTTCTCCCTTTTGACGATAGAACGGGAATAACTTCTTCAGAAGGGCATTTTCTTCTGAGGAAAAAGCGAAGCGGACGTTTCCAATACCTTTTACACTCTCTCCAGTTTCATCTCGGGTGATATGGATCTGACTAGCACTGATTGAAAGCTCTCTCTCTCCATCCCAGAAGAGGACATTGTCGTCGGTAGCTGTGGTGAGGATGACTTTTTTCTCATCGGGGAGATAGGTGAATTGATCGGCAAATGCGCACTGGTGGGGAGCTCCTTTAGTCAGATTAGTGAGGAGGATGTTTCCTTTGAGAAAGAGTTTTGTAGGGCGTATGGTTTCGCCATCGGAGGCGTAGTGCATTTGGGCCTCGTTCGCTAGGAGCTTCATCTGATTTTGGCAGTAGACGATGGGACGGTTTTCTGGGCTTTGGAGGGTTAGCCTAAGCTCCCCTCCGTCGAAGAGCATTGTTCCATAAGAGGTGAGCTGGTGTGTAGACTCATCATCCTCAAAAGCGCAGTCAATCACAGTTTTTCCCTTGGCGGTGATCGTGCTGATTATCCATTTTCCTTCTTCCTGTTTTTGCTGCACTTCGATCTCATCTTCACAGTGGATCTGCCCGATGCTCTGTTCTTTCAGAAGGACATCTCCTTGAAGGAAAAGTTGTTGGGTTTCTTCCTCCCAGACCATTTTTTCGCTGGAGAAGGAGATCCCCTCGCCATGCACTAAGGGAGTGCTGTGCAAAAGGCCGCTGGGTTGGAAGATGATCACTTTTGAATTGGACTTTGAGGGAACTTCAGCCTCAACTAAAGAGGAGTCAGTATAACAAATCGCTCTTGTGGCACTGAGAGTGAAGAGCTTTGGATATCTGATCTCTACTTTATCCAGCGCTTCGATTTTATGGATATTGACTGTTCCAGGACCTCTTGAAAACTCCACTTCTGCTAAAGAACTCATCAAGGAGAAAGAGGAATTGCTTAGGTTTTTGAACTCGACCATTTCTCCTTTTTTAGGCAAAAGCTTGGCCTTGAGAGAGGAGAAGTCAAAGTCGGCTGTCTGGCAGTTGATGACTCCTCGATTTTTTAGAACAATAGAGACGTTATCTCGCAGATGAATCGTAGTGAATGTCCCTTCCTGATTTTTCTTATCGAGTCTAGCAAAGCCCGATTTCATTAGCCCGAGGGAGTGCTTGAGCTCCACATTTCCCTTGAGCACGAGAGCGCTATCTTCGTAGGACGCGTGGTTGGAGGAGATTGAAGAAGGGGAAATTTCTGCGCTGAGCATGGTGGGGAAGAAAAGAGCGAGAAAAATCCAATGTCTCATTCGTTATTCACCATCGCTTTAAATTGGTTTGCTTGGAACTGGGGCGTCTTTCCTCCGAATTGAAAAGAGATGTTGTGAGCGACACCGCTAAGGAATGCCTCTTTTTCATTGACCGGTCCTGTGGGAAGGGAGTGGCCAGAGAGGCGGAACATCGAAAGGGCGACACTATTAGCGATGAATTCTTGACTGGAGTGGCGGTAAACCCCATCTTTAGCCTCGAAGTATCGGGCCTGTTGCAGGGGCAGATCGGTCTCATCTTCATAGAGGAGCTTATCCTGCATCCAACATTTGATCTCTTTGAGAGTTTCGACGACCTCGAATTTGTTTTTCACGGGTGTCAAAGTGAGTATAGAGTTCTCACTGGCGATTTTATAGTGGAGCCTAGAGTAGTTGTCTTGTGTAAACCAGATGTCTTTTTGTACACATTTTCTGTGCTGATTGGTTGGAGAGTGGGTGGAAGAAGAGGCGATCTTTTTTTCCTCAATCATCGTTTGGTAAGTGTTTAAATCGCTTTTTCTCATCAGTCCTACCTGAACGAGCCAAATCACAACGAGAGGAAGGAGCGCTAGAGAGAAGAGAATCATCTTCTTTTTAAACATGCGTAACCTCTTCGGTTTGCACGGCATCGGATATTCTCTTCAGGACCAGCAAAAGATCTTCGAGCTCTTCCAAAGGGACTTGCGAGCCCTTATCACTCATTGCATTTTCTGGAGATGGGTGGGCCTCTATGAAGAGACAATTTGCTCCTGCAGCAACTGCGGCTTTAGCAAGTGTTCCGACGAACTCCCTTTGCCCTCCAGAAGAAGAACCGCTCCCACCGGGGAGCTGAACCGAATGGGTCGCATCAAAACAAACGGGAACTCCAAACTCCTGCATGATTGGGATCGATCGCATGTCACTGACGAGGTTGTTG
This sequence comes from Chlamydiota bacterium, assembly GCA_011064965.1. Lineage (GTDB taxonomy): Bacteria > Chlamydiota > Chlamydiia > Chlamydiales > Rhabdochlamydiaceae > Sacchariniichlamydia. The sequence goes on along the minus strand of JAAKFS010000013.1, from coordinate 33,996 downwards.
TATCCAAAGCTGTTGCCTCGGTCAGTGACAAGAATATTTTCGTTCCCTGTAGAACGGACCTTTTCAACAATATTTTTCATGTCCCAGGGGGCCATGAACTGCCCTTTCTTTAGGTTGATGGCCTTACCGGTGTGGCCCGCTGCGAGGACCAGGTCGGTCTGTCGACACAAAAAAGCGGGGATCTGGAGAATGTCGGCCACTTCAGCTGCTGCCATCGCTTCATGCGGGGAGTGGACGTCGGTGAGTATAGGCAGGTTAAATTCTTTTTTTACCTTCTCTAAAATGAAAAGGCCCTGATCTAAGCCAGGGCCTCTAAAAGAGTCAACGCTAAGGCGATTTGCCTTGTCATAACTTGATTTAAAAATGAGAGGAATGCCTATCCTCCCGCAGAGCCCTTTTAGGTACTCAGCAGTGGAAAAGACTACCTCTTCGCTCTCGATGACACAGGGTCCAGAAATGAGAACGAGCTTTTCTCCGCAGCCTATACGGATAGGTCCAATCTCTAGTTTGCGCATATTTCTATCCACTATACTTAAAATCGGCTATTATTTTCAATGGAAAATCTGATTTAGGGGATAAAACCCTGGAGGTTTCTGATAAATAAACTTCGCAGCAGCTAGAGCTCCTCGTGCGTAGGCTTTTCTTGAATAGGCCTCGTAGCGGATTTCGAGTTCTTCATCGTTAAGCAAAAACTTCAGTTTATGGATTCCCGTGGTGCTTCCTTCTCTTTTTGCAGTAATCAGAGTCGGGTCGATTTTCAAAAGGGCAGCTAACTTCAAAGCGGTCCCACTTGGTGAGTCTTTTTTTTCCGTGTGATGAATCTCTTCAATTGTAGTTTCTCCGAGAGTGGCTAGCTTGCATCCAATGCCCTCACAGATCTCAAAGAGGGCTGCCACCGCCAAACTGAAATTGGGGGAATAGAGGACGGGGACCCGCAAGCTTAAGTCTTTAAGGAGCTCCATCGTTTCTTCGGAAAGACCCGTCGTTCCGCAGACAAGTGGCTTATCTAAAGCAATGGCTGCGAGTGTACCCTCAGGAGAAGAGAAATCAATCACGACATCCGAGGGATCGTCGGATAGTGAGAGAGTTGGGTCCTCTTCGATTAGCTCTGCGAGTACCTTTCCCATCTTTCCCGATTTGCCAATAAGAGCAATGCGCATGGTCTTACCCCTTTTGATATTGGAGCTTTCTAGCATGGACATGCCGAAGGAGACTGTTGAGCGATTCTATCGAATCAAAAAGAGAGAGAAGAGCCTTTTGATCCCTCTCAAAAATAGCGAGAGGAAGATGCTTGGCTTTCTTCTTTTGGATCTTTCTTTTATAGGCTTCGATTTGTCTCTTCTCTTCTTTTTTTTGCTCCTCTTCATCTTCTTCAGTATCTTCTACCCAATCGAAGCTCTCAGAGATGCAATAGGAGAAGAAGCGGTTGCGCCTATTCCCAAAACGGGGAGGGGAGTCGAAAAGCGCCCAGGGGTGGATGCCGAGATGCACCTCAAAGAGCTCTTCCCATTTTGAGGCAAACGAAGATTTGCTTCCCGGTATTTCGAAATGTCTTGGAATGAGGTTGGCTTCATCGATGTATTTTGTTTCGTATGCACCCTGATCGACTGCATACCGCTCATGGGTCTTTACATCGTAATTGTCTATGGTTACTGCATTTGTCATGGATTTTCCTCCGCGGGTGAATCTATTGTTGCTTGCACTATTACTTTTCATCAAGAGAGATCTCCCCTTCCAAATAAATAGGGAGGTCGCTTAACATGTTCTTGTCCCGGCATGAACTGAGAGAGGAAATGAAACGAATCGTCCTTGCGCTTATCTGTACTTTCTCCTTTTTGATGCACCCGTGCAGCGCGAAAGATGAGTATCAAATCGACTTCAATGATGTCCCCGTCATCGAGTTGATTCGCTTTGTCAGTAGGATCTCAGAGGTGAATTTCCTCTTTGATCATCGCGAGCTGGGTTTTAGCGTCACCCTCTCTTCAGGCAAACCCATCTCTGCTCAAGAAGTTGTACAAGCACTGATCCGGATGCTTCGGATGAATGGCTTCGCTGTTTCCAATGACGGGAACTATTTCGTGATTCACCGGTATAGCAAAGAAGATCTCAAGAACGGCGTCCACATGCAAAGGCCTTCCTTCGCTGTTGATCACCTTGTGGCAGGGGAGATACCCTCTATTCCTGTGGACCAGCTCGAGTTTGCTACCTATAAGATCCGTTACCATCAAGGAGACGAGATCGAAGGTGCTCTTAAAAAAATTGCCTCAGACATGAAAAATCGAAAAGGCAAACCGACGAAATTGATCGAAGCGATCGAGTCAATCCAGTGGGTAAAAGTGACGAACTCCTTTTTCTTTTCTGGGGATCAGGAGACCGTTGATGGACTCGACAAGTTGATTAGAACCCTTGATGTCCCTCGTAAACAAGTGTTCATTGAGGTCCTCGTTATCGAGACCGATACTAAGAAAAGCACTGAATTTGGCCTTCAATGGCTCGGTGGCGGAAGGTTCAAAGATAAGATCTCCTTTGGTGCAGGAAACTTCTCTCCCAAAGGGAACTCACCATTAGCTACAGTTGGCCAGGAGGTCAACTCGGGTGCGGGGCTTACAGGTCTCAATCAGATTCCACTCGGAAGAGGTTTTGATTTCGGCGTCATTGGAGACATCATCTTGCACAAGGGGAAGACTTTCTTAACTCTCGGGTCCCTCGTATCCGCACTTGAGATGGATGGCGATACCAATATTGTCCTCAACCAAAAGCTGATCACACAAGACAACAGAAACTCTTCGATCTTCGTGGGGGATAATATCCCCTTTACTGGCTCAGTGGTGCAAACGATTGGCTCAAGCCAACAGACCTCAGCGAATATCGAGTATCGCGATGTCGGTGTGAGCCTCAGTATCACTCCGATGCTCGGTGATGATAATATCATCACCCTTGATATTGATCAGGAGATCACCGAAGCCATCGATGATCCGATGGTCTCCAACTCAGAAGTAGAGGGGATCCGCACCACCAAGACCAACATGAACACCTATGCCCACGTTCCCGATAACCATTTCTTGGTCCTCAGTGGGATGGTCCGCAACGCCCGTTCTTTTCAGAGAGCTGGGATACCTTGTCTTGGGGGGCTGCCAGTGATAGGGGCTGTCTTTTCGAAGAATAAGCGGATGTCTGAGAGGCGCAATGTGCTGATCTTCGTCCGTCCTCATATCATCAATACGTTCCAGGATTACCGGGATATCACTCAGGCGCAGGAGGAGTACCACCAGGTGGCTCTACAGCATTCTGAGTCTGTTCAATGATTACTTAGCTGTAATCATTTCCAATACGCGCTATAATACGTTGGAATTCGGAGGTAGTAGGTGAATGCAGCATCTAACATAGTCAATTATTGTGTCGAAACAGCATCGCAGTGTTATGCAAATTATACCAGTGAAGAATGTCAGGACGAGCTTCCTGGAGTGAAAGAGATCATTGCAGCTTTAGGGCTAGTTTATGGAGCCTATAAAGGCGCTCAGCTGCTGAATAACCTTCGCCTGAAAGCTGGACTTTATGTAAGTGTACAAGAGCGGTTCGGGGCTGAGCTTATGGAATGGTTAAGTTCACCGGAGTATATGAGACTAATGGACTAGTGTGATCAGACTCTTCAAAGAGCTGAAGAGCGTTTGGCGCCTCTTCTAAGTAAGTGAAAAAGCAGCAGCGGCCCGTACGAAGAACCAGTAGCGGGACCACCTGGGGCATTACTTAGAGAGGAATTGCTCAGAGCTTCTGTTCCCTTGTGGGGGAGCTTTTTCTCTCTTGCAAGTAGTCGATGGGATCTCTTACACTAAGGCTATCAGTGGACTGATAGCTCAGCTGGATAGAGCATCCGCCTTCTAAGCGGAGGGTCGCAGGTTCAAGTCCTGCTCAGTCCAAATTTGTGAGAGGCAATGAGCAAAAAACAGGATGGGCCGAAGCGCCCCATTTCAAAAGCAGAATTTTTAGGTGACTATGTCTTAAGCCCTTTTCATTTTGAGGGGCTCGATGGAATTTTTAAGGGATTCCATTCTGAAGATTTTTCCAAGTTGAATCATAAGGAAAAGAGCGAGCGGGTCAACCACGCTCTTTTAGAACTGATTCTCGCTGCTCCAGAGGGGAGTGGGTTTTTATTGATCGCGGTTCTTTTTTTTATCGATCGGGTTCATAAAGAAGAGTTATTGGTTGGGTACAACTTGTCGAGTTTTGAGCTATGGCTCAACCAGTTCTCAGGGCTGGGTTTTCAAGAGAATTATAAGGTTCGGGGAAAGGTTGTTGGGAAGTGGGTACCCAGAGATGAGTACCAAATTCTTTTTCCCATTGGAATGGGCAAGGTCCATCCAGGGAGCCATTTCGTGACAGCACATGCTTCTCCTGATCTCGATACAACCATCGCTTCGTTTTGGGGATGGGTTGATGCTTTTGGAGCAAGGGTAGCTGAAGGACTCCATGTTTGGAATGTCCCCGGGGGAGTGCCTGCATCGAGTATTGAGGTGGCTGTTCTTTTTCAGCATGTCTTTGGGCAGAGATCTCTTCAGTATATGGCTAAGACGAGAACGAGATTGTCTTTGTCGAGCTTAGAGCTTATGACGCAACGAGGAGTGGTGAAGCAGAAGACCGATCAGTCTTCTCTGGCTATTGATCACGAACGGGCACAGAAGGCGATCATTTTAGTCGATGATCAGGGCTATTTTTTGGGTGATTGGCGGAGTTTTGACGTGGAAGGAGTTCGTCAGGTCATTATGCTCCTGAATAATTGTCTTAGATGGTTCGAGAATAATCTCCATGTCAAAATTGTCTCTCTTTTTGCAAAAGAGGATTTAAGTTTACGCGATTTGCCAGGGTTTGTTGAAGAGGTTTTTGAGATTAAGGTGAAGGATTGTGACCCAGCGGATGAGTTCACCGATAAGCAAAAACGCTGGATGGATGGCTATTTAAGGAAGGTTCTTTTTATCGAGAAGGGACTCGAAGCGACATTTTCTTCTTTTGCGAAGGGGATGAAAAAGCTCGGTGTTGCTGATTTTCAAAAGTGCATTGACCAAGTGGATTCGCTCAGCAGTTCTTCCCTTTTTGATCAAAAGGGGCAGCTCGTTGAGGATCGTCCTCAAATTTTCCATTATCTCGAGGAGATCATCGCTGTTCTCGACAGGGCTATTTATGGAGCTCGTTTATATACCGAGCGTCTTGAAGTAGCTCTGAATATTAAAACGAAGGTGTTTGGCTATTTGCCTCAGGTTGTGAGTTATCGCGCTGATGTTGATGAGCTCAAGTCTAAAATGGGGAATTACCCCTATTTGACGGTAACCTCGACGAATGAGGAGGGACAGATGATCCCCCTTGGTGTGGTTCGGGGGAGAGATCTCCATCAGCAAATTTTGGGCACAGTCTCTTTGCGTGACTTTTGTAATCGCGAGGAGACAAAGATCCCATCGTACTTAGAGGTGATCAGTGTGATTGATCACCATAAGACAGTCTTGCAAACGTCTTCTGTTCCCGTTGTCCATATCTCAGATGCTCAGTCTTCGAATGCAGTGGTTGCCCAGCTTGCCTTTGTAATCAATGACAAATACAGCACGGGTGGGATGTCTCTTGCTGAGATTGAAGGGCAGATGAAAAAGGTGCAGGGAGATATTGAGAATCCGAAGAGCAAGCGTCTGATGCAGCGCCTTTTAGATCGTTATAGCGCTGCTAAGCATTTGAAAGAAGAACGATACTTTGTCGATCCTTTGCGAGAGTTCATTGAATATTTGCACTTTCTCTATGCGATCATCGATGATACTGATCTATTGACCAAGGTCTCTAGGAGGGATATCGAATGCGTTGCGTCTCTTCTCAATCGCTTGAAATCGCTGATGGAAGGGGAGGAGTTGGAGATCATCGAATTTGATGACCTTCCACAAGACAAGACGTTTGTGCAGAAGGCCGCGACTAGAATTTTGAAGAATCCCGATATGTACTCGATCTACCGTAAGACCTACGTCGCCAAAGAGCAGCTCATGGAGGAAAGCCTTAAGTTTTGCGCTGAAGGGAAGGAGTCGAATGTGTTCATCGACACCAAGCTCCAAAATGGGTGTTGTAGAGTAGGCCAGACCAAAATCTTCCCAAACAATCTCGCTTCTTTTGCGTCTGTTGGTGATAAGCTTCGAGCAACCTTTGTGGATGAGTCAAAGGACTTTTTTGCCGATCGTAGAGAAGTGGATCTCTACCTGCATATGATCAGCTCCATTGCTGGTGCTGAGGATCTCTTTTCTGGAGTGAATGGGGAGTTTCAGCATAAGGATGAACTTTGGGTATGGATTCCAATGACGGAGCAGTCAATCGAGCATCTGAAAGGGTTTCTGGGTGGGTTCCACTCTTCGAGGCAGATTCTCGATCATGAAAAAGATCTGGAAGTGGTCTTTATGGGTCCTGGAGCTGCGGAACTCAGTAAAATCTTCAAAGAGAACTTCCCCTGTCCCCATCATCACATGCTGGAAACGGAGAAGAAGACAATGGCGGTTATCCGCTATAAGGCGGGAACGATCAACTCCCGCAAATCGATGATCTCTCCTTATCTTCCAAAACTCATTTCCTAAAAGAGCACAAATCTAAAGGGATAAAAGTGAGGAAAAATGCCCTTCATTATGGACATAGGAATAACGTGTGGATGACCGTTATGATCACACGAATAGAGCGGAAGAGGAGCAAAGGGGATAAAACTAGCTTTTCTCTTCTTCTTTTTCTTCTTCGTCGTCGTCGTCGTCGTCTTCAATGATTTCAAGATTGACGCGAATTCCATTCCGGCTAGCCACCGACATTAGGAGAGTACGAATCGCATTGATCGTCTTCCCCTTTTTCCCAATGATCTTTCCGATATCAGATTTTTCGACAGAAAGCTCAATGATCAAAGTATGTGTTCCTCCGATTTCATTGATTCGCACCTTATCGGGATTGTCTACCAGATTTTTGACGATGTATTCTACGAATTCCTTCATTTACGAGTCCTCGAATATATGAGCTAGAGATTCGATCCTATCGCCTTCCTAATGCTACGTGTAACGGCAGATTCGTTTGCGTTTCATTTGCTACCAAGCAACACCTTGGCTCACATGCAAATTTCTGGCAACTTACGAACTCCTACATAGACAACAGGGACAATCTCAAAGCGATTGTAAATAGTCGAAGTTTAGTTTAATCAAGAACATTGTATCAAATCAATGAAATCTTTCATCTCACTGGGGATTGGAGCTGTGAGCTCGACGGGATCCCCAGAAATCGGATGAATAAAATGGATTCTATGAGCGTGGAGAAGTTGCTGATGGATCCGATATTTCCGATTGAGCGTAACGCTGCCGTAAATGGGATCGCCGAGAATGGGACAGTTGAGCTTTTTGAGATGAGCTCGAATTTGATGGGTTCTCCCCGTGATGAGTTCGATTTCTACAAGGGAAAGATTTTCTTTATGGGCGAGGACACGGAAGGCGCTGATTGCTTCTTTTCCTTCAGGGTGAACGGTCATCTGCTTTCTCTTGATGGGATGGCGCCTTAAGGGAGCTGAGAATTCTCCTTCGGGGGGCTTGGAGGAGCAAATAGCTAAATAGTGTTTTTTTACGCTCCGGGCCGAAAATTGAGCGGTGAGTTTTTGATGCGAAGCAATGGTCTTTGCAGCGAGAAGGGCGCCTGTTGTGTCTTTATCGATACGGTGGACAATGCCGGGTCTAAGGTCTTCAAAGTGTTTTGGGTCGAGTTGTTTGCAATGGTGAAGCAGGGCATTGGCAAAGGTTCCTGTATAGGCGCCTGGAGCGGGATGGACGACCATATTGCGGGGCTTATTGATGACGAGGAGTTCTTCATCTTCGTAGAGGATATCCAAGGGGATGGGTTCGGGCTTTACATCGAGAAGAGGAGGTTTTTGGAAATCTATGACGATTTTGTCACCGGTTTCAGGTCTGAGCTGTTTTTTTACGGGGTGTCCATTGAGTAAAACAAATTCTTCGTTAATTAAATATTGGAAATAACTTCGGGAGTGCTCGGGAAATTTTTGCGAGAGGAGTTTATCGAGGCGAAGACCAAGGTCTTCTTCGGTTATAACTAATGAGTCAGCCATTTTCCTTAAAAGAATTAGTCCTCTCCTTTGATCGCTTTTTTGAGTTTTTTCATCGCTTCTTTCCAGCGTTTGTCCTGCTGCTTGATGTTGCGGACCTCTTGCATGAGAATGCCGTTCATGATCGCTTTCATCTCTTTGGCGGTGGGCATTGAACCGGTCGCAGCAAACATTTGTGCAAACGGGGACTGCATTATCTTGGAATCGCCGCCACTCGGAGCCCCTGGGGATATTGAAGGAGGGGGAGGCTCAGAAGGGAGTTCGGGTGGTGTAGGGCCACCAGGTGGTATTGTCATACCCTTAGAATAGCCGAAATTTCGAATGTTTTCAAGCCATCATCTAGCAACTCAAATTGCTACCCATCTTCCCTCTATGCTGGCTACACTATTTATCTACTTCGCTTCGATTGCTCACCCATATGCCCAGCATATGGGTTTCGCCTCCGAATCTTGTATCTAAACAGCTCGCTAGCGCCTAGAGAATAAGGGGGTAGCAAATTGAGTTTGCAAGAATTCCTTATGACTTTTAGCATGCCTGTATGCAAAGCATTGTATCTAAAGCATTTTCTCTACTTGCGAGGCGCTCTTACTTTTCTAAGGAGCTGATAGGCAAGCTTTTGGAAAAAGGGTATGAGAAAGCCGAGGTGGATGCCTTGATCATTCGCCTCCAAAATGAGGGGTGGCTCAATGACCTAGGACTTGCTGAGAGGTTCGTAGCTAGGCAGCGGGAAAAGGGGTATGGGCCCCGGGTGATCGAGATGAAGCTGCGAGAGAAGGGAGGAGAGTGTGGTGTTCTCATTGAGGAGTCGGAGGAGGCTCTATCCTCTTTTATTCTCAAGAAGTACTGGAAGGATTGGCCAGAAAAACGGGAAAAGGTGATCGCGGCCCTTCTTAGGCGAGGACATTCCTATCCATTGATCAATAAGGTTTTAACCCGTATAGGTGAAGAAGAGGTGTGATCCTATGCGACTAATTCTATCAATACTTTTTTCTTTTTGTTCTCTTTTGGCATTTGCCCAGAACGGGGACTATGTCATTCTCCCTGAAGAGGTGGTCCATGAAGGGGATTATTTCACTGCAGGTGGGACTGTCGAGATCTCAGGTCTTGTCAAGGGGGATGTTTACGCCTTTGGAGCCCAGATAGTCGTCGATGGTGAGGTCGAAGGGGATGTGATTGCCTGTGGGGGAAGCATCTCAATCTCTGGTGTGGTCAGGGGCAGCTGTCGTCTGTTTGGTGGGCAAATGGAGATTAATGGAGTGGTTGGGAAAAGTGTCACTGCGATGGGGGCCTCATTACAGGTCGCTCCAAAGTCCCATATTGGGAACAATCTCGTTTTCACAGGGGGGCTGTTAGATCTGAGTGGGACGGTGGGGCAAAATGCTATGATCAATGCCTCAAAGGCGCGTGTAGGGGGGAGGGTTCTTGGAAACCTGAAAGGATCATTTGGGCATCTCCGGCTCGGATCCAAGGCCTTCATTGGAGGAGATGTTGATTATAAGAGTGCGAAGGAAGCGGGTGTTGCTTCTGGTGCTGAGATTAGAGGTAAGATCGTCTATAAGCCATCAGCTATGAATGGGATCTTCAAAGGGAGATGGAAAGAGGGGCTCTTGATTGGCACTCACTTCATGGGGCTGATCATGAATTTCCTCTTCAGCTTTGTCATTGGGTGGGTTTTCTTGCGATTTTTGACAAAGAGGCTAAATGGGGCATTAAGGATCCTGAATGAGAATCCTTGGCGGGCTTTTTGGGTGGGGCTGCTCACTGTCATTCTTGTGCCGATCGTTGCTCTGGTCTTGCTGATCACGATTGTGGGTTTTCCCTTTGCGCTTGCCCTCTCTGCCATAGGGGTTCTCGGTTTCTACTCGGCAAAGATCTTTCCTATTCTGTGGCTGGGGAACGCAATATTTCCGAAGATGGGGCTGAAGAAGAACTCGTTAATGCTCTATTTTGTCGGGCTTGTGCTCTTCTTTGCTCTTGTGCAAATTCCTGTGGTGGGGTGGATCATATCGATTGCCTTTACCTTGCTAGGGGTGGGTGCTCTTCTGCTCAGTAGAACCACTCGGCAGGCACGTAGTTAGATGGTATAGCGTGCGGGCCCTAAAAATCTGAGTGGCCAGGGTAACGGGGGAAGGGAATCACATCGCGGATGTTTTCGATGCCGCTCACAAATTGAATGAGCCTCTCAAAGCCCACTCCGAAGCCTGAGTGGGGGACTGTCCCATACTTACGGAGCTGGAGGTACCACCAATATTCGTTGGGGTCGAGACTAGCTGCGAGGATCTTTTTTTCAAGCTGATCGAGTCTTTCTTCTCTTTGGCTTCCGCCGATGAGTTCTCCAATTTTAGGGACGAGGAGGTCGAGGGCGGCAACGGTTTTTCCATCGTCATTGGCCCGCATATAGAAGGCTTTGATCGACTCGGGGTAGTCGGTGAGGAAAAGGGGTTTTTTACAGTGTTCTTCGGCTAGAAAGCGCTCATGTTCGGACTGGAGGTCAATCCCCCACTCTACTGGAAAGGCGAAGCTCTTGCCGGACTTCTTGAGAACATCGATTGCCTCAGTGTAGGTGAGTCTTGCAAAGTCATTTTCATGGGCATTTTTCAGCCTTTCGAGGAGCCCTTTTTCGATGAACTTATCGAAAAAGTTCAGATCTTCTGAGCAGTGCTCAAGAAGGTGGTGAATCATCGCTTTGGTGTAGCTCTCTGCCATGTCCATATTTCCTTCTAGATCGCAGAAGGCCATCTCAGGCTCCATCATCCAGAATTCAGCGAGGTGGCGGGAGGTGTGGGAATTCTCAGCGCGAAAAGTCGGTCCAAATGTATAGACGTCGCTAAGAGCGCAGGCCATTGCTTCGGCGTTGAGCTGGCCTGAGACTGTGAGGTAGGCAGGGCGTCCAAAGAAGTCTTTTGTGTAGTCAACTTTTCCATCTGAATGGCGAGGGGGTTTATCGTAATCGATCGTGCTTACGAGGAATTGCTCGCCTGCCCCTTCTGTGTCGGAAGAGGTGATGACGGGGGTGTGGATATGCAGAAAATCCCTATCATGAAAAAACTGGTGGGTGGCGAAGCACAGAGCGCTGCGAACACGGGCTACTGCTCCTTGGGTGTTGGTGCGCGGGCGGAGGTGGGCAATGGTTCGGAGAAACTCGAAAGAGTGGCGTTTCTTCTGCAGCGGGTAGTCCTCCGCTGGGCACGTGCCAAAGATTTCGATTTTTTCTGCTTTGAGTTCCCAGCTTTGGTTCTGGCCGGGGCTCTCTGCGAGGGTTCCCGTGATGGCGACGCTAGTGCCGGTGGTGATGAGATTGATCTCATCTCGGAGTTCTTCTTCTGCAACTACTTGGAGTCCCTTGAATCGAGAGCCGTCATTCACTTCGATGAAGGCAAAACTCTTCTGGTCACGTATTGAACGGACCCAGCCGCAGATCTTCAGAGTTTTTCCAATGTGGTCAATGGTGATCTGTTTGATTTTTGTTCGGTTCATTTGGCAAATTTCCTTAATAGGGCGATCTCATCCACCCATTTTGTTGACCCGTTAGGGGTCTCGAGGTATTTGGGGATCTCACGCAATTTTGGGTGTTTCATCATGTAACGGAAGGCTTCGAGACCGATTTCTCCCTCTCCGAGGTTCGCATGACGATCACGGCGAGAAGCCAGTGGTTTCATCGAGTCATTGACATGGAAGGCATAGAGGTTCTTGAAACCGACCTGTTTCTGAAATTCTTCCAAGGTATGGTCCCATGCTTTTTTGGTGCGGATATCATAGCCGGCGGCGAAGATGTGGCAGGTGTCGATACAGACCCCAATTGGGATAATATTTTTGGTCTCGGAGATAATATATCCGAGGTGGCTGAAGTCGTGGCCGACTGTCGTCCCTTGTCCAGCTGTCGTTTCAAGAAGGAGGCGGGTCTTTCCCTGTGCGCAGAGCTTTTCAAATTTCTTCAGGCTCGCAATGATCTGTTCGAGACATTCTTCTTCTGTACTTGTGGTCGCTGCACCTGGGTGGAAGTTGAGATAGGTGATATCAAGTTGGTGACACCTTTCGATCTCATGGCGGAATGCTTCATGACTTTTTTTGAGGGTCTCGGAGTTGGGAGAGCCGAGATTGATGAGATAGCTGTCATGGGACATGACTTTTTTTATGCCAGTCTCTTTGAGAGTCTCTTTCCAAAGAGTTGCCATCTCATCAGTGATAGGACGCCCTTTCCACTGCTTTTGATTGCTGGTGAAGAGCTGTATGGTGGTAGCGCCGATCTCTTGCCCATGCAAAAGAGCGTTATAAGCACCACCGGCTGCTGAGGTGTGGGCCCCTATGAGGAGTTTTTCTGGGGGAGTTTTCGACATATTGTTTCCAAAAATATGAAAATAATAGAGAATAGAGCAGATATTTTCAACTCAATGAGCTCGATGAAAACCTATTCTTTACGAAAGTCGAAAAAGATCCTGATTGCTGTCTACCACCTCCTGAAGCGGAAAAAAAAGCGACTCCTCCCTGCTCAAGTACAGGAAATCCAAAATGATTTGAAGAATCTCCAGGAGGAGATCCTCAAAAAGAACGAGGAGGGTGCAAGCTATCTCGCCCATAAATGTCAGGACTATGGAATGGGCATTTTAAAGAAGAGGGGATGGGAGCAGCTAAGAGATCTCGTTTTTGCACTCGTCTTTGCTCTTGTCGTGGCCTTGCTCATTCGTCAAGTCTGGTTCGAGCTCTATGAGATACCCACAGGTTCCATGCGGCCCACTCTCAAAGAGAAGGACCGTCTGATCGTTTCAAAAACGACCTTTGGGATCAATGTTCCATTTACCACTGATCATCTCTATTTCAATCCCGATCTCGTGAAGCGATCTGGTATTTTCGTTTTCTCTGCTGAAAATATGGACGTTCACGACCCCGATACTCTTTATTTTTTCGTCTTTCCAGGAAAGAAACAGCTCGTGAAGAGGATGATGGGAAGACCGGGAGATAGCCTCTACTTTTACGGAGGAAGGATCTACGGTATTGACAAAGATGGCAAAGATATCTCAACAGAGTTGCAGTTGCCCTGTCTGGACAAAATTGACCATATTCCCTTTATGTTTTTTGGAGGAGATGTCTCCGTTTCTGAGCCTTTTCTCTCTAATAGGGGAAATGCCTATCGGATGTCGATCATTCACCAGATGAACGTCCCCGTTGCACGTCTAACGGTCCTTAGCAACAAGAGATTTGAAGGGGAGATGCTCTATACACCTCGCATCCACAATCGAAGTGCCCCACCGGTGAGAAATTACTATGAGTTGTGGGGATTTGAGAACTACGCGACAGCCCGTATCTTACGGAAGAGCGAGGCGCGTGCGCTCGCAAGCAGGCATGATGTCTCTCTTGAAGAAGGGGAGCACTTCCTCGAGCTAGCACACCATCCCGATCTCAAACATATTGAACTAGGAAAAGACTGGTATGGGCGACTGCGTCCGGAGTTCATTTTGAGTCGCTCTCTCGTTCCACTTGATGATTCGCACTTAAGAAAAATATTTAACACCCTCTTCACCGCTCGTTTTGTCGTGAAAAATGGCTTCATGATGCCCTATTCGTTGGAGAAGAATCCCTACATAGCGACCCACAACTTGACTAGGCTAGAGGGGGTTCCCGATGGTACATATGAATTCTATTACGGAAAGGCCTACAAGATCATCTCTCCCCCATGGCCGTTATGGGGAGGCATCACTAAGAAACTCCCTAGTGATCACGTGCTTCAGCAGTACTCACCCCAGAGAACGCGCAAGCTGTTTAACTACGGCGTTGTCTTCAATAAGCCCTATGCGTTTAACACCGATTCAGGAACCAAGCGTTACGGGTATTTCCGTGAAGGGGACCTGTATGTCTTAGGAGCTCCAATTTTTAAACAGGGAGATTCTGTGCTTAAGACTTTCGTTGCCAGAGAAGAAGAGCGTGAGCTTGCTGCCAACCCACAAAATCCTTACCATCCCTTTATCGATCGCGGTCCTCCTCTGCAAGCAGATGGGACGATTGATAAGGCGAAGATACTGCAATATGGTCTTCTGATTCCTCCCAACTCCTACCTCGCTCTAGGGGATAACAACTCAAACAGCGCAGATAGTCGTGATTTTGGCTTTGTCCCAGAAGGAAATTTGAAGGGATCCCCATCTTTTATCTTCTGGCCTCCGAGCCACAGGTTTGGCCCTCCAAATCAACCTCCCAACCCTTGGGTTACACTGCCTAATTTGATTGTTTGGTTCATTGCAGCCATCTGTTTAGGGCTTTGGTATGCCTCCTATCGGCGCAATCATAAGCTCCCTCTGAAACTCGACTTATGAGCGACACCCCTCAAGGCGTTTCCCGTTCTGCCGTCCGATTCTTCTCAGGCACGTTGCTGAGTAGAGTGACGGGAATGGTGCGCGACATGACCATGGCCTTTTATTTTGGAACCTCTCCTGCTCTGGCTGCTTTTTTACTTGCTTACCGATTTGTCTATTTGATTCGTCGCCTTTTTGGTGAAGGGCTTCTTAGGCAAGGGTTCATTCCTCATTACGAAGAGAGAAAGGCACTCAGTGAAAGGGGATCTGCCCTTTATTTTCGGGATCTTTTCTGGACATTTGCTCTTGTCCTCTTTGTGGTGCTGGGCTTAATCGAAGGGGGACTTTTCTTCTTCGGGCGCCTTGGCGTCTTTTCTGGAGGAGGAGTGGAAATCGCTCATCTCAGTGCCTTGATTCTCCCTGGCCTCTTTTTTATCTGCCTTTTTGGGCTCACGAGTGCCCTTTTGCAGTCGGAAAAGCACTTCTTTTTATCATCTGCTGCTCCGATCGCATTCAATCTTGTTTGGATGGCAGGGGTGATCGCTCTTGGATCTTTTCCAACAGAAGAGGCTGTAGTGGGGCTTTCCCTCGTTCTAGTCATCGCCTTTGCCTTCCAGTGGGGTGTCACCATCCCGCGGACCTGGGAAGTTCTGAGAAGGAACTTATCTCTAAAAGAGATCTTTCAACTGCGAGTCTTTTCACGAAGCCTAAAATCGATCACTCGTCCTCTCTTTCTCGGGATGATCGGGGTCGCATCAATGCAGGTCAATAGTGCCATCGATTCTGTTTTTGCCCGTTTTTCTAGTTTGGAGGGTCCTGCTTACCTCTGGTATGCCATCCGGATGGAGCAGCTCCCCCTTGCTCTCTTTGGCATTGCGCTCTCTTCAGCCCTCCTTCCTGCTCTCTCACGTACGGTGGAAGAGAAGAATGAAGAGGGCTACCAGGATCTCGTGCGATTTGGAATCAAGCGAACCTTCACTCTCATCTTTCCCTGTGTCGTGGGAATCTTTGTCCTTGGGGTTTGCAGTGTCAACCTCCTCTTCGGAAGAGGAGACTTCAGCTCTGTGGCAATCGTCGAGACGACAAAGTGCCTTTGGGGATATGGATTGGGGCTACTTCCAGCAGCTCTCGTACAAATCCTCGCCCCAGCTTTCTATGCCAAGAAGGATTATACCACCCCAACTAAAGCCTTTATCTTCACGGCGATCATGAATATCTTCTTCGATGCTCTTTTTGTTTTTGGATTTGGGTGGGGAGCTTCTAGCATCGCCATTGCGACGAGTGGAGCGGCCTGTTTTAACGCCCTCTATCTATACAGACATCTTAGGAGTAAAAGTTTTTTCTCCTCGTCCGTTGTGAAGGTGGGAACCGCCGGCCTAATGGCAGGAATACTCACCCTGTTTTTCGGTCATTTTGGTCTCGGAGACTCGACAGTTTCTCTTTTCTTGCAGAAGGGTGTTTCCTTTGCCTCAGAAACGCTTGTTCAACTAAGCCAATTCCTTCTGCAGGCTGGGGTCTTTTTCGCTCTGTTTTTTCTTTTTTGTTTCTGGCTGAAGGCCGAGGATGTCAATCTGAACAAAATCACTGGCTACTTTTCTTCGAAGTAGGACCAGCGAAAGTCGACTTCATGAAGATCGGAAACGTAGACCCCTTTGAGCCTGTCTGATTTGGCGTAGACGATCGTAGTGAAGTAGAGGGGGATTGCAGGCATCTCATCCATAAGGATTTGCTCAGCTTGATTGAAGAGCTGTTTCCTTTTGAGGGGGTTGATCTCTTGTTCCGTGGCAGCTAGGAGTCTTTGATAGTCTTCATTTTCCCAGCGGGACATGTTGATTCCCCCATCCTTGTCTCGGAAGGTTTGCATGATGTAAATGGGATCTCGTAGTTTCGATTGCCAACCGACACCTCCGATTTGAAAGTTGCCCGTTTGAATTTTTGCAAAATGTGATTTCCATTCTTGGTGCTGGAGATGAATCTTGATGCCAAAGAGTGTATTCCACTGCGATTGAAGAACCTCTGCAATCCTTTGCCGAACGAGCAATGAAGGGTAGTTGATAGTGATGGCAGGCAGGTCTTTTGGGGTGATTCCTAGCTCATCTAAGGCCTCATGGAAGAGTTGTCTGGCACGTTTTGAATCATTATCTAGAAAATAGGGAGTTGTGTTGCAGGCTAAGCTATAGGGGAGCACGCTCGTTGCAGGTGTTTCTTCTCCTTGCAGGACGTGTTCAACCAGTTTCCCCCGATCGATTCCATAGGAAAATGCCTGACGGATTTTCTTGTTTGTGAAAGGAAAAGATTCGGTGTTTAAATAGTAGAAATATACCCCTAAACTTTGAAAGGAGAGAAGTTTGTTGTTTTTCTTCAAATACTGCATCGCATCGAGGGGGATTTTTGATAGGGGATTTCCGAGCCAGTCGAGCTCCCCTTTTTCAAAAAGAGTGAGCTGGGTCATCGTATCTTTGATGATCCCTATGCGGATACCAGGCATGGTGACACTCTTTGCATTCCAGTAGCTTGGATTTTTAACGACAATCATTTCGTTTTCTAAACGGTGCTTTTGCAGCGTGTAGGGGCCATTGCAGACGAAATCACTGCCTTCCGAGAGAAACCAATTTGGGTTTTGTTTGTCTAACTGCTCATACACAGGGAAAAATGAGGGAGACGATAGAGTTTCGAGGAAGTAGGGGGTGGGATGTTCCAATTCTACTTGGAGAGTAAAATTATCTAGGACACGTATACCGACAGAGTCAATGCCCTTTTTCCCCCGGGAAATTGCCCTCGCATTTTTTATTGGATAGAAGTTCTCTGCTCCCAAAGTGGGTTTTTCTGGGTTGATGATTTTCTTCCAGCTATAAGCGAAATCATGTGCTGTAACAAATTCACCGTTAGACCAATAGGTGGGCTTTAGTTGAAATGTGTAGGTGAGGAGATCATCGGAGATTTCATAGCTTTTAGCAAGAGCAGGTCTTATTTTGCCGTCTCGTCCAGTGAGCATGAGCCCTTCAAAAAGCATTCGAGTGATGTAAATAGAGGGAGCATCGACCCCAATACTGGGGTCTAAAGAGACAACTTCTGCAGGGATGCTTATTTGGAGGAAATTTTTATTAGGACTAGTTTCGATTTGCGCTTTATTAGCTTTGTTGTTATGACAGGCTGTCAAGCAGATGAAAATAGCAACTGGAAGAAAAATTCCGCGTAAAAGCATTTGTATCCGTAATTTGTACTCTAATTTTGCGAGAACTGTAGATATTTTATCTAGGGAAATTTTGCTGAGAAGGTATTTGCGACTATGATGAAGAAGGAGTTTGCCTCCCCAACTTTAGAGCTTCACCTCCCATTTGCAGAGGGGGCTACAGCTCTTTCTGGGCATCTTGAAAAAGGAAAAGAGATTCTTCAGGAGACTCTGCCGAAAGAATTCTTCGATCTTTCATTTGAGGAGTCCAACCAGTGGTTTTCTTCTAACCTTCCCATTGTCAAATGGGAAGAGCCCAAAGACTTCCCCACAAGTCTCTCTCTCTATTTCCTTTGTAGTCCATCACAAGAGGTAAAGGCTGACAAAGTCCTTCCAGAACTCATTCGCAAGTGGCTCATCCCAGAAAAAGAGGTCCAGATCTTGGGGCTCGAAAATGTTTACTTTCATATGCGAGAGATAAGCGATCGTTTGTTTTTTGCTTCTGAGGTGAAGATTTTGGTAGAAAATGCCACAGAATCGAGAACGATCGTATCGAATCTTCCTCTCCTTTCCACTGAATTTGGGCTCAGCCTCTCTTCTTCTCTCTATTTGGAGAGGGTTCTCGATACAAAAGCCCTTTCGTTTGACCAGAAGTCGGCATTAATCCAGAACTATTTGCGTAAGTTGATTTTCCGGATGCCGAAGTATTTTGATATTGAGATCTTCCGAGAGATGAGCACTTTTTTTGCCCTTGCGAAGCCTGAATTTCGAAAATTTCGAAATCCGAAGCATGTGACGAAGTTGATTATTTCCCACTATTTGATGCGAAAAAAGCTTCTGCACGAGTATTCGATCGCTCCAGAGAAAAGACATTTAGAGTTCCGCTTCTCGCGGACAAAACTCCACTTTCCATTTGGGGAAAAACCTGTGCTGGGTCTTTCTATTGCAGTAGGACTCACTGATTCCTATGAACTTTTTGATGAGAGGCATGTAATAGGAGCTGTTCAGGAATTTGTCCCTGATGCGCAGGTGGTTAAGGGGTCTTACTACTACTACAGTGCCAATCAAGATCTCATCAAGTACCTCTACCTCGAAATTGAAAAAAAAGATGGCTCGCTCATCACCCCAAGGGAAGTTGAAATGATGCGTTCTGAGCTCGAAGAAGAGCTCAAGAAACGAGTCGAGAAATTGATCCCTTCGGTGTTTATGATCCGCAATGAAGAGGAGGTGATGCGCAATGTACTCCTCCTTTCGCAAGAGTTAAAACAGACAGCGGACCTTCCTCAAGTCATGGTGAACTTTGACAAGCAGGAAGCAGACCAACTCTATTTCACTGTTCTCCTCGTTCGTGTACTGAATAAGGGGAGTCTTCCTCTTGAAAAAGCTTTTCAAAGCATCGATCAGCCCTTTATCTTCATCCCTGATCGAGTTCAGAATGTGGGCTACATTCGAAAGAAGAGCGCAAAAGAGGCCAATGTTTTTCAACTCTCTATACCTAAAGAGCGCTCGATTTTGCGGGCAAATTCTTCTGTTAATTTTTATCTGGCGCGCGAAAAAATCATTGCAATCCTTACCGAAGCTCTGGGAGAAATCAGAGATTATAATGGGGGAATGATTGTCAAGCAGGGGGAACTCTTCTCACAGCTCAAAGACGCCTTTGGAAGAGTGGCTACCCGTAATCAAGAACTCCTTGAGAACTTTTTCTTTGGGCTGAATCCCATCGAAGCACAGGCGACGACAAGACTTAAGAGTCTTGAAACGCTCTTCTCTTTGCTTCTTGAGGCAAAAGAAAAAGTACTCGTCAAGAGAGAGAGCTATTTCAAGAAGATTGTCAAAACTAAAGATTTTGTCTATGTCATTATCCGCAGTAAGGACCGCTCAATTGAGACGGTTTTGAATGAGGGGATCAATAAGATAGAAAGTTTTTCTAACACTCTCGTTCATACGCAAGTCAATCATCAGGGGACTTTTTTGCTCGGGCTCATCTATGAATCCTCTTCTTCTGAATCCCAGAATAAATTTCAGGCACTCGTTGAGAAAGCAATCGAAAAATGGGTCAAAAAAATGGTCAGTCAGCAGGTTCTCCGACTGAGCTTTTTCGATCTCCCCCCTTCTCTTGATCCGAGGATTGGAGGGGATGAGATGTCGAGTACCCTAATGAAAATGCTCTTTGAGGGATTGATGCGCTCTTCAAAAGAAGGGAAGATCGCTCCAGCAATCGCAGAGAAAGTTGATATTTCAAAGGAGCAGACGCGCTATACGTTCACCCTTAAAAAAAGCTATTGGTCGGATGGAACACCTCTTGTTGCCTATGATTTTGAATATGCCTGGAAAAAAATTCTCTCCCCCTCTTTCTACACCCCTTTCGTCTATTTCTTTTATCCGATTAAACATGCAAAAGCAGCAAAGGAAGGACGAATTGAGCTTGATCAAGTAGGTGTCAAAGCTTTGGATGATCAGACGCTTATCGTCGAGCTTGAAACGCCTACACCCGAATTTTTAGAGCTGACTGCACATGCCCTCTATTCACCTGTTCACCATAAGTTGGAAGCACTGCACCCAAATTGGGCTCAGAGTGGAGAAGAGGTCTATGTGTGCAATGGTCCTTTTAAACTGAAACGGCACCTCATTCCCGGAGGGTATGAGCTTGCCAAGAACCCAACCTATTGGGATCAAGAAAAGGTCAAGTTAGATAAGGTCTTCGTTTCAAAAAACAACTCAGAAACAGCTTTTGAGATGTATCAAAATGATGAACTCGAATGGATCGGTCTCCCTTTTCGCCCATGGGAGAACTATTTTGATCAGAATACTTCTGGTGATTCCATTATTGTGAACTCGATGGGGACCCAGTGGTGTGTATTCAATACCCAACGGTTTCCTTTTGATACGCTGAAGATGCGCCAGGCATTTACCCATGCCATCGATCGAAAAGCTCTTGTCAATGTGCTTGCAGACCCCCCGATTCCAGCTGTGACACCTCTTTCTTTCGCCCATGTAGGACCTTCCTTTAATGAGAAAGTCCCGAAGCGCGATCGCGAGCTCGCGTGCAGGCTTTTTGAAGACGCTTTAAGGGAATTGGGATTAACGAGAAAAAGTTTTCCCGTGATTACCCTGTGCTGTCCCGCCAGTAGTGCTCGGGAGATGATTGCAGAAGAGCTTGCACGTCAATGGGAGGAAGTTTTTGGCATTCGCTTTCGCGTCGAAAAATATGACTTCAGTCATCTTTTTCCAAAGATTACGAATGGGGAATTCCAGTTAGCGACAATCATCTGGAAATCATGGATCAACAACCCTGTATACACTCTAAATGTCTTTCAGTACCGAACAGATCGCATCAACTTTTCAAAGTGGGAACATCCCGAGTATCAAAAGCTACTAGGAGCAGCTAAGCGAGAGACGAATCGTGAGAAACAATTTACGCTCTTCTGGGAAGCTGAGAAATTGCTTGTTGAGGAATGCCCAGTCCTTCCTCTTAACTATGAGGATTTCAAGTCGCTTAAGAAAAAGTCACTGAAAGATGCTTTCTGTTCAGACGCATTCAACGTCGATTTCAAAGAAGCTTACATCGCTCCTGAGTGAGAATGTAGAAAAAAAAATTCTCTTTGCATAAATTTTCCTTTTCTATAAAATCATTGCCAATTCGAAATAGCCAGTCGAAAGACTGCAAAACCCTCAAGAGGTCTGTCATGACTTTGATACTTTCAAAAAACACTAAAAAGAGTGTTGCTCCAACAAAGGTAACATTCGATGTAAAAGCCGAGCTGATGAAGCATGCTTGGTGTCCCGAATTTAATCGCGTAGATGCAGAAAAAGCACTTGAAGGACAAGTGATCTATACGTATCTTATCCGTCCTAATCTTGATGAGAAAGGGAAATACATTCTTTCCTTTATCCATAAAAATGGAGATTTTGAGCATCACACAATCAGATTGCTCAACCCCATATATGGAATCTGGCGTCAGGGAAGCCCGCATCATATTGGCGAGCTGCACAAAGTAGTTTGCGACGTATTAGATTGTGAGAAACATGAGCGGATCCCTCTTTTCTAAAATTCATCTCCCTTTCTCATAGGTCTTGATCTATGAGAGGTCCACGAAGAGCTTCTCCCTTCTGGGGAGAGGCTCTTTTTTATGATAAAAAAAAAGCCACGACTACTTAAATATTTTTAAGAAGTCGTGGATCGATGTGATTAGCTTGTGTGTGAGAGAAATTCGCAGATGAGAGGGACATTGATCGGTAGAGCAAAGGGAATTTGATCCAGCTCGGGTAGAATTTCCATCTGACCAGAGAATTTCTCTGGGTCATTCATGAGAAACTCAGGGATATCCTTGCTGCTCTCGAGAGATTTTTTGATGATCGCCATGTTTTGCGACTTTGGCTTGATGGAGATCACCATCCCCGGCTTGACTTGGAAAGAGCGAATATCGACCTTCTTCCCATTGACAAGGACGTGGCCGTGGGCGACAAGCTGGTGGGCTCCAAAAATCGTTGGGGCGAACTTGAGGCGGTAGACCACCGTGTCGAGGCGGCATTCAAAAAAACGGGCAAAAGCGAGGGGAGTGGATTTTTTTGAGCTGGCTGCCTTTTTGAAGTAGCTGACGGTTTTCTTTCGGCTGACAAGACCATAGGAGGCGCGCAGCTTCTGCTGTTCATCGAGCTGGAGGCCATAATCCGATTTTTTTCTTCTTTTTGCTCCATGCATTCCAGGGGGATTGGGCTTATGGAGTAGGGGGTTTCGAAGAGTGCCAAAAATGTTGACTCCGAAACGTCTTGCTATGCGATTTTTAGGGCCTGTATAACGAGCCATTCAAAAACTCCTTGATCGGTCAATAAAAACAACACATCATAGTTGAGAACCGTTTTTTTAACAAGTAGGCATTTCCACTTGCCCTCATATAGGTAGAAAAGTTATGATTTATTATAGTTAAGATTTTTTTGAGGATTAACATGGATTCTTTCAAAATTGTTGCATTTTACCTATTTACCCCAATTGAAAACCCTGAAAATGAGGTGAAAAGGCATCGCGACTTTTTAAAGGAACTCGATGTCCGCTGCCGCATTTACATCGCATCTGATGGAATCAATGCCCAAATGTCTTTCCGAGGGGAGGACGCTGAGCTTTACATGGACTGGCTAAAGGGAGATGAGCGATTTGCAAATGTTTTCTTCAAAGTAGACCCTTACGATGAGCATGTTCTTCCCAAAGTCACCGTCAAGGTCCGAAAGCAATTGGCTGCACTAGATCAGTCCGTCAACGTGACAGAAGGGGCTGAGCATATCTCTCCCCAAAGATGGAGAGAGATGCTTGAAGAGAGGGATGATAACACCATCTTGATTGATGCTCGCAACGACTATGAGTCTGTGATTGGGCATTTTGAAGGAGCTGAACTTCCCCCTCTAAAGACTTTTCGGGAGTTTCTCCCCTTTGTAAAAGAGCTCTCAG
Organism: Chlamydiota bacterium; assembly: GCA_011064965.1. Taxonomy (GTDB): domain Bacteria; phylum Chlamydiota; class Chlamydiia; order Chlamydiales; family Rhabdochlamydiaceae; genus Sacchariniichlamydia. The sequence continues at coordinate 10,996 of JAAKFS010000013.1, read as the reverse complement.
AGCGGGTTGATCCGAAGAAGGCCAAAGTGATGATGTACTGTACAGGTGGGATCCGGTGTGAGCTTTACACTCCTCTGCTGAAGGAGATGGGGTTTGAGCATGTCTACCAACTGGATGGGGGAATCATCAACTACGGGTATAAAGAGGGGAATCAGCATTGGAAAGGAAAACTCTTTGTCTTTGATGATCGTCTTTCGGCCCCAATCAGCGATGATGAGCACGAGCTCATCAGTCACTGCCATCTCTGTGATACTGAGTGTGATCTCTACTACAACTGCGCCAATATGGATTGTAATGCTCTGTTTCTATCATGTGGGAGTTGTTCAGAAAAGCTCCAAGGGTGTTGCAGCGAAGAGTGTATAAAAGCCCCCAGACGGCGCCCTTTTGAAAAGTCCGAGAGGCCCAAACCCTTTCGGAAGTGGTATCATTATAGTAAAACTAAAGAAATGAATAGCTTAAATGACACAATCTGCAGCTGCAGTGCCCCGCACTGAGACGACAATTTTCCAAAGACGCTTAATTCCGGAGAGTTCTGAGTTCGTCGGACGTACGATGCAAAAAGCTGCTGTCTGGGGAAATAGTGAAAACTTCTTCGTTTCAAGACTTGGGACTATCGCCCTCGCGATCGCAGCTATTGCGATGTCCGCTATCAATACGATTTCTTATGGGCTTGGAATTCCCATTCAGGTGCTACAGAATATTGTTGCCCTCAATCCTAAAAGGCTCGTTTTTGATTTTGCAGGAGGATTCTTCAATGTAGCACGAAGTCTTCTCTTCATCACTCTTGGACCTACCTTGATTCTTGGGGGGCTGCTCATTCCTTCTCAAATATTCAGTTATTTTGCTCCAGAGTACGTAGGGAGTGAAATTGACCGTGTGAAAAGAGAGAATAGTAGACTTGCAACAGAGCTCGCTAAGGCTAAGGAAGAGATTGGCAAGGTCCGTGATCGATACTTCCAAGAAAGTGATCATGCCTGCAAGCTTGAAGTCCTGAATCAGAAACTGATAAAAGAAAAGGGCGCACTGGCTGACAAGCTGCGAACTACTCTTCTAAATTCTCAGTCTATATGGAGCTGGCTCAAGCGAAAGCTCAGTTGTTCCTGAAATCTCGCGTGGGCAGTGGAATGATTTCGCATACACTCTCTTAGAGCCCGCCTTCTTCTCGATCTTCCTCTATGAGCTCGATTGCGGCGTATTTGAGAGTGCTCAACCCTTCTTCAAAGCCCACCTCCTTCAGGAGATCGTCAAGGTAGCGGAGCTCGGCCGTGAGTTGGTCGTTGATTGACTCGAGTTCTGAGATCCGTCGTTTCATCTCTTCTATGTCACTGTCCATATTCTTTTCTCTATCACATTTGATAGAGAAAATACATGCGAAAGAATCAACCATGGCTTGAAATAAATCCCAAATCTCTTAAAATGAGAATTATGAAAAGTGAAATTTTTTTTTTAGTCCTCACCCTTTTTCTCTCAAGTTGCGGAAGGGAGCCCGAAGAAGAGTCGATCGATCTCGATCAAATGGTGATGGTTGAAGAGGAATTCGATACAAGTAGCCTCTCTGGAGATCCCATAGTCTCACCGCAAGAAATTCTGATTCAAGAATCTATCCCATCTGAGTGAAAGCTTTCATGAGCAAGTAATTGCTCTTTCATTTCATAGCCATAGGCGAATCCTCCGATTTTCCCGTTGCTTTGAATCACCCTATGACAGGGAATGATTAGAGGATAGGGATTGGCATTGCAGACACCTCCAACAGCCCTTGAGGCGCTTGGGCTCTTTGCTTTAGATGCTAACTCTTTGTAACTGATGGTCTCACCAAATGGTACTGTCTGAAGACTTGTGAGGACTCTTTGGGAAAAGAGACTGAGATGGCTTAGTTGAAGGGGGAGGGGGAAAGGGAAAGGCTTTTTTTGTAGATAGGCATTAAACCACTCGCGGATCTTAAGGGTTTTAGGATGGGGATGAGAGAGGACCATCGCCGGTTTGTCATGAGGGGCAATGGTGACTTTTGCTAAAGCCTCACCTGCAAAATGAAAGGTAACGAGAAAGGAGAAGGAGCAAGGTTGCCCTTGCTCCTTAAAAGAGTCAGCGTTGGAGAGACTCGCCTGCATTGGCGTTCCCATCGGCCTGAGTGATCATCTGATCCACCATGTCGAGCTCTTCAAAGCGTTGTTTACTCACGAGCTTGCCATTGTAGTACCACTCAGTTTTGGCTATGGCATCACCCACGAAGAATTTTGTCACGCCATGGCGGCGATCGTTGTTCCAAAGGATCTCTTGCTCGATGGATTCTCCGTCAATGAAATGGGTCTCAATGCCATTTCGAGCTCCGTTGAGGAAGTAGACTTCTACTTGTTTCTTTCCATTGGCGAAGTAAGAGGATTTTCCATGGAGTTCATCGTTGATCCATTCTTCTTCCGCAAGAGCCTCACCAGATTCGGTGAATGTTCTTCGGTCTCCATGTTTTTTGTTCATGGTGAATAAGGTGACACTCTCCATATTGCCTGATGGATAAAAAGTCTCTCGCTTCGTTAGGTATCCTTTATCAAAGTGGTCTTTTGAGAGTAGGACGCCGTTGGGATCTCTGCGTGATCGGAGACCAATTCCTCGCTCAACTTTGGATTCGCATTCATTGTTCAGAGAAAAGTACTCTCCATCGATGAGCTCTTCGCCTGTGAAATCTTCCACACTCATTGGGGTCCCATCGCCAAACCAAGTAGTGATGCAGTGGCGGTGAGGGGAGAGTTGCACTTTTTCACGGATGGGCATCCCGAGGACGTCGTAAGCGACTTCTTTTTTCAGTTCTCCGATGTTGTAGAGATAGAAGTACTGAATGGTTTGGCTATGAGGATGGGTATGCGTGCAGGGGCCATGCAAAATGCCATTTTCATAGGTGGAAGTAATGGTGACACCATTGCGAAGTGATGTAACCACTTGTCCAGGGTAGTTGTTTGATTCCCATTCAGACTCCGATACAGCGTAGCCATATTTATGGATGTATCGCTTGGAAATAACCTGGTTGTCGCCTCCATCGTTTCCGCAGCCAGCTAAAACAAGACCCGCTGCAAGAGAGAGGGAAAACAAAGATTTTTTCATACTATAACCTCTTCGAATTTTATCATGATCACTTAGCCTACACTATCCTTTAACTTTTCCGCTAGGGTCGTTGTGATTCTTTTGTGTTCTTTTTCTACCTCGGCCGCTTCGATCGTTTTTTCCAGGTCGCGGTAAAGAAAGCGAAAAGTTACATTTTTCCTATCTTTCCCGATCTTCTCACTTTTGTAAAGGCCTAAAAGGGTAACTTTTTCTAAAAGGGGGGACTCTAGGAGGGAAATCTCATCTAAAACATCACCAGTTAGCACTCGATCAGAGAGAGTAATCGTCCAATCTCTCTCGGACCCGGGGTAGGCGGGCAATGCTTTTGCTTTTACTTGTTTTCTTTCAAGGCGGAGGAGATCGTGCAGGTTGAGTTCGGCGTAATAGACTCTCTGGCTAATTCCGAGAGAGCGGAGGTGCTGAGGGAGAACCTCTCCCAAAGCAGCGATCTGAGAGTCGCCGATCTTGGCTGTAGCCTGCCTACCTGGATGAAAATTTTGGAGATGGGAGCAAGAAAAAATGACCCCTTCAATTCCGATCGAAGTGAGGAAGTTTTCTACATGACCTTTAAGATGGAAAAAATCGACCTCTCTTGCTTTCGGATCGTGATGGTAGGGAGCAGATAGACCAGTTAAGATGATTCCAGCTGCAGGTTCACCGAAAGTTTCTTCTCCTTGCTTGAAGTGGATGTGTCCCACTTCGAAGGCTGCAATCGTGGTGTTTTGCCGATCGATGTTGAACTTGATCACCTCAAGGAGCCCTGGGAGGAGAGAGGGGCGGAGGACAGATTGATCGATAGAAGCAGGGTGCAAGACATGAATCAATGCCTCTTTGTCTAGAGCTTTTTCCAAGGTGATTTCTGAGAGTTTGGGGCTGATGAGATCGCAGGTTAAGCATTCTTGCAGCCCTTGCGCGACCAGTTGGGCTCTGGACTCTTCCTCAATGAGAAAGAGAGGGGCATGGGTGATCGACGAAGAGGAGTGCCTTGGGCGTTTCCTGGGAATGTTATTGAAGCCGTACATCCGTCCCACTTCTTCGATGAGATCGATTTCAGCTCTGAGATCATTCCTGTAGGAGGGGACCTCGACTTTGATCTTTTCAGGAGTTTCACTGAGGACTTTGATTTCAAGTCTCTCAAGGAGACTCGACATCTCATGGATGCTCAGTTCGGTGCCGAGGATCTGGTTGGTTCGCTTTGGACTAAGCTCTAAGATATGCGGGATGTAGGGGGCTGTCAGCTCTCGCACAATCCCTGTGCAAATCTCCCCTTGGGCCAACTCGGTAAGGAGCTGGGCGGCGTAGTCAAGGGCATATTCCACTCGAAGTGGATCGATCCCCCTTTCAAAGCGGGCCGAACTATCGGTCCGGAGGTTGAGTAGTTTACTGGTCTTGCGGACAGATTGAGGAGTGAAGTGGGCTGCTTCGATCAGAACATTTTTCGTAGAATCTGTTACAGCTGAGCTCTCTTCACCTATCACGCCGGCGAAGGCGATCGCTTTTTTCCCATCTGCGATTAGAAGAGCTCCTTTTGGGATCACTCGGGTCTCATTGTCAAGAGTGACCATGCTCTCATTCCCATCACTCATCTTCACAGTGATTTCTTTCTCTTGGAGCTTGTCGTAATCGAACATGTGGAGGGGCTGCCCCGTCTCATACATGACAAAATTGCCGATGTCGACGACGTTGTTGACACTGCGAAGGCCAGATCTCTCTAGACGGTCGACAAGCCAATCCGGTGAAGGACCCACTGCAATGCTTTGTACGAGGCGGCAGGAATAGCTCAGACATTCTTCTTTAGCCTCGATAGAAACAGAGATGAGCTCAGAAGTGAGAACACCACTTTCCTTAAATGAGAGGAGTTTCTCTCTTAGCGGGAGGTTCAAAATGGCTGAGAGTTCTCTAGCCATACCGAAGAGGCTCATGCAATGACCCAGATTAGGGGTGAGCCCGATCTCGAAGATGACATCGCCATCAACCTCTTCCATCCCTTCCTCTTCGAGTCCAGCGAGGGTAAGAGCCTGAGAGATTTCTTCAGGGGATTCTTTGCAATCCACGAATTCTTTTAACCAGGACAGAATGACTTTCATAGGCAAAAATTCTTCTATAAGTTATACCTTTATAGCACATAGGGCTCTATGAAAAAAAGAGATATTTCTGAATATGGCGAGACAATCCTATCGGGATCCTTGGGTAAAGAAGGCAAAGTGGCTGACACAGGCGCTCATTGTCAGTGGAACCCTCAATGTGGGACTCCTCTCGACTTTTATCTATTTTGCTCTAAATGAGAACTCTGGGCCGATCCATTTTAAGGAAGCGAAGCCCGAAGGGTTTGTAGCCACTGCAGGAGAAAGGGTAGGAATTCAAGAACTTTTGACCAAGTACAGCGCCCTTTCTTTTCAGGACCTATTGATTCGACTTGGCAACAACGAACACATCGAGTCGGGCTACACAAGAAGAGATCTAGCCTTGGCCTGTCTCTCTGGCTTTCACCACTTTAATCTCGAGAGGGCCCTTGGCGGTCTCTCCCTTCAAAAGCGGGACATCACGTTCACTCATACCGCTAGTGGTGAAAAAATCACACTAACAGTTTTCCCGGGTCTTGCCGATTATCAGTATCAAGCGATCGTCTCCTATGCTAAAACTGAAAAGTGGCCGTTCACATCCGAAGGGCTATTTTTTGAGATCAAAAAAAGCAAGCAATTGCCAGATACCACCCTGCTCGAAGCCTTCTACCTCACCCCTGAGTTCCACTTCTTTAGCATGCTCTTCTCCAAGACGGGAGTTCACTTACGTAAGGAGCACATTATTGCTGTTCTTGCGGAAGGGGAGTGGAATTTCATTCACTCCGCCGCGCAGCAGCTTAAACAAAGCTCGAACTTCACCGTAGAAATGCGGCGCCTATTTCTTCTGACCTTGATTAAGGGAAAGTCACGCCTTGCTGCAAAAGTTCTTCTGGAGACAGACCAAGAATATTGCCTCAAACAGCTCGATAATGATGAAGTTCTTTTCCTCTGCGAGATTTTAGGGGATCGGACCACTCCTTCTTTTCTCAAGCACCTGCTTGAGAGTCCTCGAAGCGATGTCATTTGGAAAAAAGCTTCAGCGCTTCTCTATGAGTTAGCAGCAGAGGAAGTGCCCCAGGAGCTCGATCTCCAAAAGGTGAAGCGGCGATTCATCGATCTCAAGGAGACAGAAAGAGTTGTTCCCACGCCTTCGAAGAAAAAAAGCAGGTCCTACACTGTTGTTTCTGGGGATAGCCTCTGGAAGATTGCCCATAATCATGGGACGACTGTGCAAGCACTTAGAGTGGCGAATCAGCTCCCTAGCGATACGCTCCGCGTTGGCCAGACCCTAATTCTCCCAAACAAATAGATTCTAAGGAACCTGATCCACACCACCCTTGCTCCATGGTCCGCATTTGACGATGCGACGAAGGCCTAGCCATATCCCCTTTAGGGAACCATGCTTCTCAATCGCCTCTTTGCAGTACTCAGAACAGCTTGGGTGGAAGCGGCAGCAATCCCCAAGAAGGGGACTGATGGCCTTTTGGTAGAAAAGGATCAGAAGAATAAAGAGTCTCTTAATCAAAGTGCATTGAAAGGTGAAGACCATCGATCTTCATTCCGAGATTGAGGTAGAGACGGTGAGCTTCCTCGTGGCGGATTCCCGTGTCGAGGTGGATGCCATCACAAGAGTTTTTCTTCGCTTCACCCATGAGCCACTTGATCAGGTGGGTGCCGAAGCCAGTCCCCCTGGCTTCAGGAAGAGTGATCAGATCGTCGATATAAAGGACCTTGCCCCAGGCCAAGTGGGAGGTAATGCGATAGCCTGCGGCTGATTTGACCCCTTTCGCATCGGCGATGAAGATCAATTTGTAGCCCTCTTTCTCTAGAGTTCTCACGAGATTGACAAATTCTTCTTTTTCAAGGTGCGGGCGCAGGACCTTCAAGATATCAAAACATTTCATGATCTCTTCATCTGACTGGGCATGCATGATTTCATAGACAGCTGTACTCATAACTTCACTCATTTGTGTTATATAAAGACACTCAATCTTAAAAGAAAAAACCCTTTTTTTTCCAGAAAAAATGGGCTAGTTAGATGAGGACGGGCCTTTTTTATAGAGGGAGCCGATCAGGACGAGACCAGCGGAGACTAGAATTAAATTTTTGAGGATATATTGCCCTTCTAGGGTAAGGCCATAGGGAAAAATCGTAAAACAATCTTCAGGTGTGAGAAAAAGAGGGAGGAACGTCCCTGGAAACTGCAAGAAAAGCAGGAGGAGTCCCAGCCGATTGAACTTTCTTATGAAGAGGCAAAGGCCGATAGCGACTTCCCAATACCCCAGAAAAATGACAAAATTATGAACGCCGATCCAATGAGTGGTGCGGAAAACAAGCTCTTCCGCAGGGCTGATTCCAATCACCTTCAAAAACCCATACCAAAAATAGATGATCCCCATTGCAATGCGCAAGATGGTGATCGAATGTTTTTTCAGAAAAAGAGAGAGTCTTCTCTCTGCATGGAAATATTTTTCCTTTAGCATCCTCTTCTCCTTAGAGTCCTAGGCAGTGAAACAATGCTCCCAATCCAAAAACGATTGCTGCAAGAGGAACAGCTACCAGCAGGTGTCTAAAGGGTGAAATGACACGATCTGGAAAATGTTCAATGAGTGTTTTCTTTGCGACAATGTTGGCAGACTTGGCGATGATCGTCAGTCCTCCACCTGTCAGGACTGCGAGATAGCTGAAAAATTTGATTCCCTCTGCTTTCCCTTGGAGACTCACCTTCAGCGCTTCGAGTGGAACATGCTCATTGAGGCCTGTAAGGAAGAAAGTCGTGACGTATGCAGAGCCACCTTGCAATCTCTCTAGTAAGGGTGTGACCCACCAGGCCTGCAAGCTAGCATGAAGTTCGAGAGTGTAGGTGAAAAAAGCGATCAGCAATGGAATATAGAGACTAAGCTCCCCCTCCTCACCTTTGATCCGATAGGGGTATTTATGGAGGATGATGACGATTGCAATGACCATCAAAAGCAGGTACATGTTCCCCTTGCCGAAAGAAGCGGTAAAGAAAAGAAGACCGTAGATGATCTCACGAGAAGAGATCCGGGGAGGCTTACCCGCTTTCTTGAATGTTTTTTGTAGACTATCCAGCTCCTTTCGAAAGAGAAGAGCGCCTCCAAGAATAATGACCACAAGACCAATGAGCATTTTCCAACCAAAGAGGCGGAAGATCTCCCAGTGGCTGATCTTCCCTTGCGTTAGAAAATCGATCAAAAAAGTGAAGTTCACAGGGATGATCGTCGTACCAATAGAGATGCCGACCAGCAACAGTGCCAGAGTAAAATAGGAGAGGGATCTACCAGGTTTTAAGGGGAAGAATTTCTCAGCGAGGTAAAGACAGGCAAGGGTCATGATTGCGATTTCAGAGAAGATTCCCGTCAGAATGCTACTGAATAGAATCGTCCCGCACCACCAGAAAATCAACTGATGCTTGACAGAATGGCTCATGCGGATCATCAAACTCTCAAAGAGCTGCCGCAACGGCCGGGTCATGGCAAGGGTAATGAGGACAAAATAGGCAAAAGGTTCCCTAAAGTCCATCGAATGGAGAAAGTCATATGTGGGAGAGACCCCTTGCATGATGAGCATGTACAGAAGAATAGGGATCATCCAGAAACCGAAAATGATGGCGACATTGCCGAGGAATGCAAAGCCCACATAGGCGAAGCCCCTCTTCGATGGAGCCTCGAACTTATGCGCGATCTTCAAGAACTTATCGGAGAAAAAAGCATGGGCAACAGCGATAAAAAAGATGATCGTTGAAAAAGTTTCCATCTCTTTTGAGATACCGAAGAAAGTGATAATTCACAACAACGATTTGAGGAGCTCGAAAATTATACACAAAGCTTCTCGTCTTTCAAAATTCTCAGCTAAGATTGTTTTAAGCGCGGTAAATTTAAGAGTCTTTCTATAAACAGCTTTCAGATGTCTGATTCGCTGATAAAGTCACTGTTTTTTCGGAGGAAGTCTTTCTCTATTTTAACTGCGATTTGTACCAAAGATTCCTGTATGGGAGGGCCTTGCTTTGAATTTTTCAACACATCAGTAAAGACGCGGTTTTCTGCATCGTAAGAGTAGGTAGTTTTTTGGGGACTCAGAAAAAAGGGTCGGGACGATGATTTTAGTTGTGCCGCGTCTAGCAAAATAGGAGCTTTCTAGGGGCGTTTGCCATAAAATTTTCGGGGAAGGCTTTTCTTCTTGTCGAATATAGCCAAGATATCTAGGAGCTTTTGTTGCAATAGTCCATCATCTAAATGTTCTGAATCAGCTAGGTGTTGAATTTGCCATATCGCATACCAATATTCGCCTTCAAGCTTTTCATCATATTCCGGAAGGCTGGCTTTGCATTTCGAATAATCTTGGATTTTTTCCCATGCATATGCATTCAGATCTTCAAGAGAGACTGTTTTCTGAAAATACCCATAAATTATCTTTTTTAAATCTGTTTTTTCTTTTTCCATGTTCATTTTTTTTGAATAAATGGATTGTTACTTTATTAATAATCTCAAAGTTGGTTAGATTTTCATACTCACAAATTTAGTTGGATAGATTCATGGGATTGTTAAGTTCTCGCAGAATCTCGTAAGCGTGTTTTTTTGTGAGAGGTCCTTCTAAAAAGGGATTCGCTAGCTTATTAATGACATCTTTGATTTGCTTTTCATTTTTTGGAGAAAACTCAATATCTTCTCGAGATTCGATAGTGTTTGCCCAAGTCTCAACTTCTTTTTCGGCTAACTGATTCGATATATATCGAAGGAGAACAGATTTGAGATGACCTGCCTCTAAAATAAGATAGTCGTCGGTTTCCCATTTGAAATGAGAAAGTTTTTCATTAATTTCCTCAATGGGTTTATCAAAATTAACTAGAGAGAGCAGTATAATAGTTCTTGTTTCTTTCACTATTTTCCGAATGTAAAGGTTTTGTTCGATATTTTATCTTTCACGTGAATTATTTGTCCATTCGTCCCGAAAGTAGTTTTAGTATATTGCATAGTATTTCCCATAAAATCGATTTGTTTTTCAAATCTAGCAAAGGAACCTGGTATATGTCTAGATGGAGAATTTGCTTGGAAGCAAAAGCCGCCTGATGGTAGTTCTCTAATAATTGTATTCTGCGCATTTGATGGCTTTTTTCTATTGAATCGCAACAGACTGCGTTTTTGGTTTGTATTGAAGATTTTTAATGAATTTGTAATGTCTTTACTTAATCCTACTTTTCGAGTGCTGGCTTTGCTACTCTGAAAAAACCGCTTCACCGTCCTTCCTGTTTTCAAAGCAAGAGGAGCAGCCTTGCGAGCTTTATCGATTTTTGTGACCATCCCGAAGGGAACGAATGCGAACGCAATATCGGTTCCTACATAAGAAGCCTGAAACATCCCACGATAGCCTGGATGACTAGGATCAGCTCTTAAGATATCCTGCAACCACCGTTCAGAAGAACTTTGCCATTGTTGATTTGCTTGAGAACCAATCCCAAACGCTGCCATTCCACTTGCATGCCGAGAAAACTCAAGAGCGCTGTTGATCACATTTTGGAAAGAACCATGAACCGTTCCTGCAAGGGATTGGTAGAGATCATTCCACCCCACGCCTGCCAAGTTTTGGTAGGGGTGAGTAAAGTCAGTATTGAGGGAAGGATTGATCCATTTGGGGTTGTAGTAGGCCATGATCAGCCCATAGAGATCATGTTGGATGAGGGGATTATTCAGGACAAAAGCATAAAGATTCGCCGAGTCCATGTACCCTTCTGGATCAGCGGTGATAAAGCGGCCTAACTCTGGATCATAGTACCGTCTACCAAAATAAATGAGACCCGTTTCAGCATCATGTCTCTTTGA
>JAAKFS010000012.1 GCA_011064965.1 Chlamydiota bacterium | reverse complement strand
TAGCTGGCCAAACGATTCTGGGAGGGTGCTTAATTTGTTGCCTTTGAGATCGAGATACCATAGAGAGGATAGCTGGCCAAACGAGACTGGGAGATCGCTTAATTGGTTAGCACTGAGATCGAGCCCCACTAGAGAGGATAGCTTACCAATCGAGTCTGGGAGAGCGCTTAATTGGTTAGCACTGAGATCGAGCTCCACTAGAGAGGATAGCTGGCCAAACGAGACTGGGAGAGCGCTTAATTGGTTGCCTTTAAGATCGAGTGTGAGTATCGCTTTGAAATTCTTTTCATTCTTTTCAAACCACTCCTCTAACATTTTAAGTTTTGTTGTATGAAATGGCGGCTGGATTTTAGCTGTAAACCACTCCCCTAACATTTTAAGTTTTGTTGCATGAAATGGCGGCTGAATTTTAGCTGTTTTGGCTATTGCTGAATAGACAACAAAGGTATCTCTGTATATCACTATTTGCGCTAATTGGTGAACAGACTCTGAAATTCTTATTTGATTCGTTAACTCTTCTTTTTTAGGAAAATTTTCTGTTGATTCAATACGGTATATTAAATCATTTCGAACCTTGTCAGGAATTTTGGAAACTTTCACCTGCTTAAGAGAAATCCCAACGCTCTTTGCAAAAATTTTCAAAAATGTCCTGTCAAAAGCGATTCTACGGAAATCTCTGCAGGTACCTGAGAGAGGTACTCTCTCCTCTTGAATAAGGAGACCGCAAATCTTATGGAGAAGTTCCTCTGGTAGACGCTCAATGATATTTTGGTCTTGGGGTGGAGGATTCTCAAGGGGGTTGTCATGAGCGCTTGTTAGGGGAGCGGAAGTGATTGAATTTACTGACATTTTAGATGTTCCATTTTTCGTTGATTATGCCGTAAATTTTATAAAATGTCAGGAAATAAAATCCGATTTGTAGGCGTCAAATAGAAAGGGGCACTTCTATTTTGACGCTTACAGTTGAAAAGACCGAGAAATAAGCAAAAAAGGCTCAGCATCAAGGGGTTGGAGGGCCGATTTGACCGCTTTTTTGGCCGCTAGGAAGGCGGCTGGTATGATCCTGTTATGCTGTCCGGACAGAAGGTGTTGGATTGAGCTTGAGAATCTCTGGGATTATCAGTTTTTCTAGGACGGTAGATTCATCTGACCAGAAGAACCCTTTCATATGAGCCTTTTTTGAGGTAGTAACAATCCAGCTTGCCTTATCAACATCTACTTGTAGCGAGGCTTTTTCTGCGTCGCTCTGAGTGGTTGGTTTGCGGAAAATCCACTTGGCACCTTTAAGAGTCTCCCAGCCTTTTTCTGGATAAAAATCATATCGGATCATCCGACTGGCAAGACGGGCTATCCTTGAGCAGATGCCAGCTCGTTTTGGATGAAGTTGATCGATGCGCAAATTGAGGTCTGAAGGAGAGAAAATGCTCACCGCTGAGATTTTTTCATTTGGATACTCTTTTTGCACTAGAGCTGCAACAGAAACTCCGATGGCTGCTCGCATCGATTCCCCAACAAGTAAGATATCTTCTGGTTTAATGGTTTTCTCTTTGATGAGAAACTGATATGCGGCGAATACATCGAGAGCATACCCTCGTTCGTATCTTTTATCAGTTCGTGGATTGAAAACGAGGAATGAGGTGCCAGGAGTTTGAAGATCCATGATCGTAAGGCTCTGCTCTTCCCACTTCTCTTTCTCCCCTCCAAGATAAATAATGGCTTTTTCCGGATGTGTTTCGCCGGGGAAGAATGCGCCATTGAGGATTGCCCCATCCGCTGCGGTCAGGGTGAGAGGGGTTCCATTCCATATTTCAAGTACATCTTCTCCCCATTTTTTGTAGTCTTTTTCTTTGTTATCATTTTTTTGTGTTTGTCGATTGAAAAGGACCTGAAAAGTGCATTTTGCGTATTCTATAAGAGAGGTAGGGTATTCGATAGCGCCAGAGAGTAAACGAGAAAAAATGCGATCCCGGATGTAGCTACTCGCGATGCGATAAAGGCCTATGGGAAAAATAATGACGGATAGAAGATTCCACACAAATCGAACGACTTTTTCTTTCATGCTTTTTAGAGCTGGATCGAGATGTTTGGGCCACTCGGATTTATAAATAATGGTATTATTTTTTAATGATTTGGTTCGATAGTCATACTAACTATTGTAACAAAAAGAAAGTTATTTCACTAGTTGCAATGACTGAGAGATGAGCTCAGGTAGAGGGGGCTCAGCATCAAGGGGTTGGAGGGCTGATTTGACCGCTTTTTGAGCCGCGAGGGGGTGGTAGCCGAGGTTGATGAGCGCCTGGATGGCATCAGAGGTCACTCCTGGGGGTCTTTCGGAGGAGAGGGAGAGACTTTCTATGCCCAATTTGGGGAATTTATCCCTAAGCTCGAGAACGAGTCTCTCAGCCATTTTTTTTCCAATTCCTGGGATTTTGGAGAGGGCTTTGTGGTTGCTGTTTTCAACGGCCATGAAGAGGTCGTCGATGGTGAGGTGGCCGAGCACGGCGATCGAGATGCGGGGGCCGATGCCGGAGACGTCGTTGAGCATTTCGAAGAGGTCTCTCTCTTGCTCAGTTAGAAAAGCGTAGAGCTTATGGGAGTCTTCTCGAATAATGGGGGAGAGATAGAGCTTCACTTCGGTGCCGATAGAGGGGAGTTTTTCGAATGTGGCCGCTGATATGAAAAGGGCGTAACCGAGACCATTTATCTCTACGGCGATCTTTTGCGGAAGTGCCTTCGTTAGGGTCCCTTTGATGTACTCAAGCATGCACTTAAGCTTACGGTATTCGCATGACAAAGCGCAAGGGCGAGGGCATCGGCCGCATCTTCGGGTGTGGGGAGCGAGGGTAATTGAAGTAGTGTTTGCATCATTCTTTGCACCTGTTCTTTGCTTGCGGCTCCATTGCCGACAACGGCCTGTTTGGCTTTTCTGGGCGCGTATTCGAAGATGGGGATTCCGGCTCTTTCCGCAGCGAGAAGAGCCATCGCTTTAGCCATTCCGAGTTTCATGGCACTCATGGCATTCCGATGCATGAACTGACTCTCTACAGAGAGGGCATCGGGCCTATGTTTGTGAATGAGCGATTCTATTCCTTCGAAGATGATCAAGTATCTTTTAGAACTCGTTGCTTTTGGTGGAGGGCGGATTGCTCCGTAGTCGAGAGCTTCGATCTGCTGAGAGGCCAATTGAATCACACCGTACCCAGTGATGCGCGTGCCGGGGTCTATGCCGAGGATGATCATATATGCGCATCATACTGGTGAGAGAATTTCTTGGGTGCAGAAAATCCACTTAAGCTGTATTTTGGAGCTAATATAAAGACCGGCTGCCATAATGAGATTGCTCCAGGGAACCCCATTCAAAAATATCATTGTTCGAATGCCCAACTGGATTGGGGATATGGTCATGGCGACCCCTGTCCTTTCCGATCTTCGTAAGACATTCCCAGAGGCCCGTATCACGGCAATGTGCAGGGCCCCCGTCTGTGATCTTCTTAAGGAAGATCCCGAAGTGGACGAGCTCTTCTGTTTCCGAAAATCGAGTAGTTTCTCCCGTCATAGCGACAAGAAGAACATCATTGAAAAACTCCGCCGTGGGCAGTACGATCTCGGTATTTTACTTACCCACTCTCTTTCATCCGCATGGTGGTTCTGGCAGGGGGGAGTCAAGACACGTCTCGGGTATGACTGCAATGGCCGTCGCTTTTTACTGTCCCATCCTGTTCCTCTTCCAGAAAATATCGAACGGCAACATCTCGTTCTCACCTATAAGATGCTTCTAGAACCCTTGGGGATTTCCCTTTCAGATACTGCGCCCCGCCTTTTCTTGAGCGACAAAGAAGTCAACGATGCGCAAGTGCTGCTCAAGCAACATGGAGTGAATAAGCAGAGAGTACTTGTTGGGATCAACCCCGGCGCTACCTACGGCTCAGCGAAGTGTTGGTTGCCTGAGCGTTTCCGTGAGGTGGCAAAAAAACTTCTGGCTGATCCCAATGTCTATCTGGTCTTTTTTGGGGACCAGGCGACAGCCCCTCTTGTGAAAGAGATCTGTTTGGGACTGGGGCCGAGAGTAATTAACCTAGCTGGCCTCACCTCTCTGCGAGAAGTGGCTGCACTGATTAGTCTTTGCAATGTCCTTCTGACGAATGATAGTGGACCGATGCATATCGCCGATGCGATAGGGACAAAAACCGTTGCCCTATTCGGGTCAACCAATGAGATTGTAACAGGGCCTTATCGCAGCGGTGTCGTGATCCATAAGCATGTCGATTGTTCTCCCTGCTACCAAAGGACCTGTCCGATCGACTTCCGTTGTATGAAGCGGATCGAAGCCGAAGAGGTTTATCAGACAATCCAGCAGGTTCTCAAGGGCTCAAAAAAATCCAAACTCCACATCACCGCCTAGATGATCAAACAGCTGCTGCGTAAATTAACGCCTAACCCTCTTGACCGGCTCTTAAAAAAAGCAGAGCAGAAACAAACACGTAAGATTCTCCTTTTTTGGAATCGGGGACTTGGTGATATTGCCCTCGGTCTTTACGCCATTGTTCATAGGATCCGAGAGTACCTTCCCCGTGCAGAGATTACCTTTCTCACTAGGGAAAATCTCCGTGATGGATTTCGGCTACTTGGTGGTGTGGAGATCCTCGTCTCTCCTTCCTTAAAACGGGGAGAAAAACCACCAGTCTCTGAGCTTTTGAGTGAACTTGGGGTGGATCCAGAAGATTTTGATCTCATCCTTGAGAACCCCAATCCCACGCAGTGGGTTCAATGGCAGTTAGGGAAGCTCACTCCACGGCTTGCGTGGCAAAAGGAGTGGGACGGTCTTTGGAAGAAGTTTGATCTCGATCCAAATGCGAGCTATATTGGCGCTCACGTTCAAACAGAGACCAACTACGCGCACTGGCGCAACTGGCCCCTCTCTTCTTGGCATGAGCTTTTTGAGAAGGTGACTCAAGGTGGTAAAAAAGTGCTTCTTTTTGGTTTTGAAAAGGAGCCAGCGTTTGCCATTCCCGGGGTGATCGATCTCAGGGGGGATACTCCGCTGTTCGAGCTCCTCTCGATCATTAAGAACCGGTGCGAGGCTCTTGTCGTCCCTGATTCGGGAGTGAGCAGTATGACCTATTTTCTCGAGGAGTCTTTTCCTATCAAGCTGGTTTCTCTTTGGGCTGATCCCTACATGGGGATCCTCAAACAGAATGTCCCATCACCCAATCCCGAGCTGATCCACGTTCCCCTTCTTGGAGAAAACAAGGACATCACAAACATCACCGCTGAGAGGGTTTATGCAGAACTCTCCTAAAGCGGGTGACCCCGATGCCATTTCTTTAGGTCGTGCTCTTATTGCCTCTGGGCGAGTGGGGTGCATCGTTCTCGCTGGTGGGGATGGAAGTCGCCTTGGTTGGGATGGACCTAAGGGGACCTTTCCTCTCTCTCTTGTGAAACAAAAATCCCTTTTTCAGATGATGGAAGAGAGAGTTCATGCGGCAAGCGCGCATTTCAAGACTAAACTCAAACTGGCGATGATGACCTCTCCTCTCAATCACGAGGTCACGGAGGAAGCCTTAACGGATACTCCCTGTTTCATGCAAGGGGTTCTCCCTTTGCTCGATGCTGAGCAACAACCGCTCGAAGAGACTCGTCCGAATGGAAATGGAGAGGTCTTGAAATACTTCTGCGCCTCGGGCCTCTACGATACATGGAAAAAAGAGGGAGTGGAGTATGTCCAAGTGGTCCTTGTGGATAACCCCCTCGCTGAGCCTTATGATCCCAATCTCATTGGTGTTCATTTCATGAAAAAGGCGGAGGTGACCCTCAAAGCGGTAAACAAAAAGCACCCCGAAGAAAAAGTGGGGGTCATTGGGAAAAAAGAGGGAAAAGTGTGCATCATCGAATACACTGAAAATCCCCCTGCAGAGTGGATGCTTGCCAATACGAGTCTCTTTTGTTTTAGTATGGATTTTGCAAAAAAAGTGAGCGACATCGAGCTTCCCTTTCATACGGTGAAGAAGTATTTGGATGGAAAGCCAGTCTTTAAAAGAGAGTGCTTCATTTTTGATCTCCTGGCTCATTCGGAGAAGACAGAGGTTCTGCTCTATCCACGCGAGGAGACCTTTGCTCCGTTAAAAGAGAGAGCCGATGTCGGGGCAGTGCAAAGGGCCCTTCTGGAGAGAGATCGGAAGGCTTACCATAAGCTGACAGGCGTTGAACCAGAGGAGCGAATTTTCGAGCTCCATCCCTCGTTTCACTTTCCTACTGATGAGCTTAAGGAGAAGTGGCAGGGGAGGCCCCTCCCCGACGGTTCTTACATTGATCCTTGACAAATGCTAAATCTTTCTTATTCTATGTCGTATTTTTCAATTAAAAAAGGAATGTAATGAGCGTACAAAGTTACGATTTACAGGCGCCTTCACAACCCATTCACCGCGTATCTAGTAGTAGAGCCAACGAAAATCCACAAGGAGAATGGAACGGAAGGGCTGTTACCGAAACGAAAAAGCTCCAACAATCAGATCCATTACAAAGCGAAACTGTTTGCTTTCAAAAACTTCAAGCTACCAGCGGAAAGCAAAGCAAATCGTTAAAAAGATCTCTATCACAGGTTATCGACCTCTCCACATCTTCTACTCGTACATCAAAGCACTCAGCCAAAAAGCAAAAGAAAAGAGAGATGGAGGTGATGTTTGTCCATGGCAAAGATGATCATATCGACACATATGCTAACTGCATTGATGATGCTGACTCTCATATTATCATTGCGAGCTGGAACCTTAATTTTATTGATAAAACAATCTTTTCTAGCCTTATGAAAGCTAAAAGACGAGAAGTTTCTATTAGCCTAGTGGTGAAATCTGTCAGACGGCAAGAAACTCTTGACTGTTTCTATGGCGACGAGGATAGCTCTAGTGATTATTATTTTCATTTGTCTGAAACGAAATCTCACGCAAAGTTCCTCTTCGTTGACAGTAAAACATTAGTTTTGGGTTCCTATAATGCCCTTGGAGATTCCTATGATGAATCACTCGATGCTTCTGTCATGCTAAAAGGAACTGTGGAACAACTATGGCCTTTCTATATGTCAATCTACGAAACGTATACCTCCATTGGAGAAGACTTGGGTGGTATATTTGATGGTATTGCCATGATAAGCAAAGTACGTAACCCAGGGCCACGTTCCCTTCTTCAAAGGTCTTTTGAAGATGGCGGCAAAATCTTTTTACTGCGTACGATACAAGAACATGAAGAGTTCCTTAGACTAGCAACACCGTACAATGGTGATGTATCGATATACTCTCCCTTCAGCACAAGAGACAATACTCTTAAAAGATTGCAAGCTCTTGAAAAGATTCTGCCCACATCGGTGAAAGTTTCTCTCAAAGTCCTTCCTGAGTTTGCGAATGGTCTAACAAGGCTTCTAGCAAAAGTTCCCAATTTGCAAAACCGTGTAAGTGTTGAGATCTCGCCTTCTCATCAGAAAGTTGTGGTTCTTGGAACTGAAACAATTTGCATTGGTTCACTTAACTGGCTTTCTGCAGCCCAGGATAGCAATGCTCATTACAGCAATGCCGAACTTTCCATAGTGTTACAAGGCGCAAAAGCAGATAAGATCATTAAGAAATTCTACTCTGCAAAAAATGCTAGTACCTCAGTCGATAAGCAGTAATAGTTCAGAATTAACCAGGCTTATAAGGGTTTCACCCCGATTCGTACGAACATGCCCGAAAAAGAAGTTTTTTATAAGGCTCTTTTGTTTTTAGGGCTGATCACCGAGCTCTTGCCTTTAGAGGATTGTACAGTGGACATTCACCCCCTTCTTATGCTATCCTAGATGCATGAAGGTAGGATATCTTGGCGCAGGAACATGGGGTTTTGCTTTAGCATCGTTGCTTGCTTCGAACGGGCATGAAGTTGTTCTCTGGACTGCAAAACCAGAATTTGCTGAGCTTCTTAAAAGAGACCGTCAACACCCCAAACTCCCCAAAGCTCAAATCGATAACAAGCTCTCTTTTACGAGCGATATGGCAGAGGCTCTGAAAGGGGCCGATGTCGTCATTGAATCGGTCACCGCAAAGGGTCTTCGACCTGTTTTGGAGCAGGTGCTAGCTTGTGGAGAGTTGAACGTCCCTTTTGTAATCACTTCCAAAGGAATCGAACAAGATAGCGGTCTTCTTCTTCCGGAGGTAGCTTTAGATATTCTCGGAGAGGACAAAAAACAGCTGATTGGGTGCTTGAGTGGACCGAGTCATGCTGAAGAGGTGATCAACCAGCTCCCGACCTCTGTTGTCTGCGCAGCATACGATAAATCTCTCATGTTCTTGATCGGGGACCTTTTTAACTCTTCGTTTTTTCGGGTCTATCCCAATAGCGATATTAATGGGGTCGCTTTTGGGGGAGCGATGAAGAACATCATGGCGATTGCTTGCGGTATCTCCGATGGTCTTGGATTTGGGGATAATACCAAAGCAGCTCTCATGACGAGGGGACTCCATGAAATCCGCAAACTCTCCAAGACAAAGGGATGTCTTCCAGAGACTCTCAATGGTCTTTCTGGGATGGGGGATCTCTGTGTCACTTGTCTCTCTACTCTGTCTAGGAACTATATGTTCGGCAGAAAGATTGCAGAGGGACTTTCGCCAGAAAAGGCTCGCGCAGCGATCGGCATGGTTGTCGAAGGCGTCTACACGTGTGTCTCTGCTCTTCAACTTGGAAAAAAACACGAGATCCCAGTGCCGATCACCCAAGCGATCTACTCGATCATTTATGAAGATCTCAACCCGCGCGATGCGGTGAAATCCCTTCTTCAGAGGGCAATCAAAGAGGAGCATCTCTAATGGATGGCCTTCCGGTTGTCACTCCTCAGGTAATGAAAGAAATCGAGAAGCGGGCCTTTGAAGCGGGAGAGAGCGAAGAGACCTATATGAAAAATGCCGGACGAGGAATCGCTTCGGCTGTGGAAGGATTTCTTGTGACTCTCCGCACGAGCGGTGAGGTCTCTCTTCTCATCGGTAAAGGGAACAATGGGGGAGATGCTTTTGTGGCAGGAGAACTCCTAAAAAAGAAGGGGTTTAGCGTCACCGCCTATTGTCTGTTTCCACTGGAGGAGTGTTCTTCTCTTTCACAAAAAATGGCGAAGGGTTTTGTGAAAGCGGGAGGCAAAGTCGAAGTGATTAGTTCTGCCCCTTCTTTTGATGGTGAAAAGGGAGTGATTGTCGATGGGATTGTAGGGACTGGTTTTCAGGGAGCTGCCAGAGGACTTGTTGCAGAGGTCATCGATGCGGCGAATACCTCTCATCTACCCATTTTTGCGATCGATATTCCTTCTGGGTTACAGGCTGAGAGTGGCGTGGTAGAGAATATCGCAATCAAAGCTCATACGACTCTTTTTCTTGGTCTTCCTAAAATCGGATTTTTTATAGGCAAAGGGTGGGACCACGTCGGAAAACTCGACTATGTCGATTTTGGACTTCCCGCAAAGTTTTTTGAAGAGGTCGATCCCGTGGCTCATCTGATCTCAGAGAAGCGTACAGCTTCTTATCTTCCAACGGTGGAGCGGAGTCGCCATAAGTATCAGGCAGGATATGTGCTGGCTGTTGCCGGCTCTTCAGGGATGAGCGGCGCGGCGATCATGAGCGCATTTTCTGTTCTTAAAGTAGGCGCTGGAATCGTCCGTCTTTTCTTCCCTCATGAGATGAAAGAAGAGCTCGCAGCGGCCCCCTTTGAATTGATCAAGGAAGGGTGGGATCTCAAGGATCCAAGCCGCATTTTGGAAGAAGCAAAGCGTGCGAAGGTTCTCATCCTTGGTCCGGGAATGGGACGCTCTTCCAAGGCCATGGAGGCGATTGGTACTCTTCTAAATGAGATCTCTCTTCCAACTGTTCTCGATGCTGATGCCCTCTTCTTTCTTGCAGAGCATCCTGACCATCCTCTTCCCGAGAGGACCATCCTCACCCCTCACCATGGGGAGATGGCTCGCATTCTCGGTAAAGAGGTGACGCTTAGCTCCTGTAATGAGTATGTCAAAGAGAAAAAAGTCACACTCGTTCTGAAGGGAGCTCCGACGATTCTCTTTCACCGCCATGCCGAGCCTCTCATCATCCCCCACGGCGATCCAGGCATGGCAACAGCAGGGACAGGCGATGTCCTTACAGGGCTCATTGCTGGTTTACTTGCCCAAGGCCTCGATCCTAGAAAAGCCGCTGGCCTCGGTGTCCTCCTCCACTCCCTATCAGGGGAGATAGCCGCAAAAGAGGAGTCCTCATATAGCTTAACTGCGACAGACCTCATCCATTTCTTGCCCGAAGCAATTCAGATCCTTTTGCATTACCAAGGAGCTTAGGGTGGCAGCGCTAAGTGGGGTCGGAAGAGGATTCTCCTCGGGGTATGACTTTGAAGGGGTTTTCTTTGCCCTTGCTAAAGCTGTTTCTCTCCCTGTCCTTTTGGGAGAAGAAGGAAGTGCTGTAGAAGATTGGGATGATTCAAAAGTTCACAAGGTGGCAAGAAAATTCCTCGGTCAATATGTGGAGTCCTATCAATTCTAACTTATTCCTCTTTGTTATAAAAATGACAGCATCAGTAAGATTTTGGGTTTGATTGGGGAAGCAACAAACCATTTAGCACCAAGTGAGATAGCCCTTCTTTATCTTACTTGTGCGATTGAGTTTATGATTCATAAAAACATAGGAGATGCAGAATGGTTTGCATTGGTTGGCTTACAGTATAAGCATGATGATGATGAGATTAAGCAGATGCTTTTTTCAGTTTGTGCCTGCATACATAATCAGCAAAAGGAATACAAAAAAGCAAAAAATGTTGCAGAGAAAGGTCTTGCTCTCGAATCAGAGTATGTGAAAAGTTTTTTGCAGTTAGAAATTACATATGCTATACAGAGCTTGGCAAATGATCCTCATATTCCTAATGGCCAAAGAAAAATAGACCCTAACGCAGAAGGGAGCTTTTTTTTGAAGATTGCTAGAGAAAAGCTCATAGAGAAGGAATTCGACGCTGCTTTAACAGCAGCAAATCATGGCCTTGAACTAGAACTTACTAGTGAAACTCTAGCAGGCGAACTTCTCATTTATCAAAAGTTAGCCATTTCTGCTATTCGGAAATTAGGGTAAAGCAAATCCAAAAAAGAGAATAAGTGACTCCTCTCCGGGGTTCTTATGTCCTAGGCTCGCATTAGAGATGTGGTAGAACTGGATCCCCAAGCGGTTACAGTCGCGAAACTGCGTAGCCAACGAAATCGACGAGCGGAACTCGAGGGGGTACCCGAGGTCCTTCCCATTGTTTTTGAAGTAGACACCGGGTGCAAAACTTGGGGTGAGGACGAGATGAGGCGCGAGAAAGAGATCGATGCAGGCTCCCGCGCAGAAATAGACGGAGCCCTTCTCTGTGACCATGAGCGCTGTAATCGGTTGGATCCCATGCCAACAAGCACTCCATTTAACCTCTGCTTGGAACTGAAACATCTTCTCCTTTGGCCTAAAAGTATCGAAGGTTCCCGCGCCAAGGGAAAGAAGGGCGGGTCTCTCGCTGCAATCTGCCAATAGACACGTGGGCAGAAGAAGGAGAACAAAGAGGAACTTAATGGGCGTGAGCAGTCTGCCAGTAGGGGTGGGTTTCATCTTTTTCATATTGACAGGTCTCTTCGTTGTAGATCTTTGCCGGGGCGAGATTCTCACCATAGAACGTTTGTAGATAGGTGACAATATCAGAGGGTACCGGCACCTCTATCCCTTCAAAGAGGGCCTTTTTTAATGGAAAAATCCTATGATACGACTGTGGACTTGTGTAGCGTTTTTCTGATGCCACCCAGTCACGGGGCATGAAGATATTGAATTCATTGGAAAGAAGAGTCGAAATTGTCTGATTTTCTTCATCGATAGCGAAATTATAGAGATCGATCATATTGGCGGATTCTCGGACGTAGACTTTGAGATAGGACTCAGGGTGGGCTCTGCCTGACCAATCTTGAACGATAAACTTTTTTGCATCGAGTTCTTGAAGGGCATTGTAAACATTTTGGAAATCAGGCCTAAGGATAGCGATATCAATATCCCAATCGTGAGGAATGGTTCCGCCATACTGGTAAGCTCCTAAGCAGGAACCACAGTCGATCCAAAAGGGAATTTCATATTTATTTAGGATATGGGTGATCTCTTTTAACGCTTCAATATCGGCTGCAAAGCGATATCCATCTTCTTTTCGTCTTTTGTATTTCGGAGGAGCAATCAACTCGGCCTTTTTGTAGTCCTGAATATCGATGCCGATCGACTGGTAATAGTCGAGGTTAGAGACAACTGAGATAGCCCCTTTGATTTTGTTAGCTCTTTCTCTAGTGCTCGGAGAGAGGTAGGCGAGGGTTTTTAGGGTTCCTCCTACAGTAATGCTAAAGGGAAGCGCGATCACAGAGGCTGAGGTCTTCATGAAAAAGTGGTTGTCGTAGTCGAAGCGCCGTTTGAGGATATAGGTGCTTCTTCCCTCCTGATCGACGATGGGGCTCGCTATTTTTCCTTCGAAGAAATACTGCATAGGGGCGAGGGCTACATTGCCCCATTTTTCAAGTCCCTTGGCATCCTCTGCAGCGGTGTTGAAAAAGACACTGCCGATGATGAGGTGGTAAAAATAGACGAGTGGCATCCCGAATTTGAAAACAAACCAAGATCCTCTTTCTAAAATAGAGGTCAGCATGGGTCTTACTCTACCAAGTTGCTAGGATTTTGGGCAAAAACTTCGGACTGTCGCGGGGTATTTTGCGAGATTTTCTAGTTGCTTGGCAGTTAGCTAGTTGGCGAGTGGGCGGGCCTTTGGTACACCGAAAATTGGCTGTAAATCGACAAAATGTCATTTTTCAGTCAAAAAATTGAGGTGCCAAAACTGACTGGAAATCGACAAAATGTCATTCTTCAGTCAAAAAAGTGAGGTGCAAAAACTGACTTTAAATCGACATTTTGTTATTCTTCAGTCAAAATTATGGGGGAGAAGCCGTGTTTTTTGGGCGAAAATCAGAGCTGCAGCAGCTCCAAATTTTCTTTGAAAGGAATCGGCCGGGGATTGCTGTCTGCTGTGGTAGGAGAAGAATTGGGAAAAGCACGTTGATCCAACATGCGACAAAAAATCACCACTTCGTAGAGTTTTACGGCTTGTCACCCCGTAAGGGAGCAGGAACGCAGGCACAACTCAATCATTTTTCGCGATTATTGGCGAAAAATTTCAATATTCCCAAGGTCAAGTTTGATGACTGGCAAAGTGCGCTTGATATGCTAGCGGGCTTAACTAGGGAGGGAGAATATGTGATTTTTCTGGATGAAATTTCTTGGATGGCGGGTAAGGATAGAGATTTCCCAGGAAAATTGAAAGGAGTTTGGGATACTCAATTCAAACAAAATCCGGCACTGAAGCTCATTCTTTGTGGATCAGTCTCTTCTTGGATCCAAGAGAATATCTTGCAGAATAAGGGATTTGTCGGTCGGGTTTCTTTGATCATTCAGTTGGACGAACTCCCACTGCCTGATGCAAATCGATTTTGGATCAATCATTCTTTGATTTCAGCCTATGAAAAGTTCAAGATCTTATGTGTAACAGGAGGCGTACCGAGATATTTAGAAGAGATCAATCCTAAATGGGATGCTGAAGAAAATATCAAGCAACTCTGTTTTATACCTGGGGGAGTATTGCTAGAAGAATTCGATAAAATTTTTTCCGATCTTTTCGGCAAACAGACAGAAAAATATCAGGATATTATCCGTGTTTTACTGAATTCTCCTAAGAGTACTGAAGAAATTTGTGATCTTCTAAATATTAAAGCTTCGGGGGGATTTTCCCAGAAACTCAATGTTCTTACAGAGTGTGGATTTTTAAAACGAGACTATGTCTGGCTAGGGAAAAAACGCTCGAGATTGAGTAAATATCGTCTGTGCGATAATTATTTACGATTCTATCTAAAATATATCGAACCGAAAAAGGACCTGATTGAAAAGGGATTGTATCGGGATGTTGATTTAGCCAATCTAGCTGATTGGTCGAGTATGATGGGATTGCAGTTTGAGAACCTAGTATTGAATAATCTTCCTTTGCTTTTAAAAAAATTGAAAATTGCGCCGGAATCTCTTCTGAGTGCCTCTCCCTATTTTCAAAAGCGAACGAAGCGAAAGGATGGTTGTCAAATTGATTTGCTCATCCAAACGCGATTTACTTACTATGTTTGTGAAGTGAAGTTTGGAAAAAAAATAGGCAAAGATGTGATCGAGGACGTTCTTCGAAAAATTGACTGCATAACAGTTCCAAAAACTGTATTGGTACGCTCTGTTCTCATCTATCAAGGAGAACTCTCAAACGAGGTTGTCGATGCGAATTTCTTTAGCAATGCTATTGCTTTTGAGGAATTCCTCACCTCTTGAGGGAGAGCGCGCCCTGCTTGTCATACCAAAAGAGAAACTTCGCCATCCCTTCTTGGAGGGTGGTGGTCGGCTCCCAATTGAGCTTTTCTTTTGCTTTAGTGATATCAGCGTAAGTGATCTGGATTTCCCCGGGTGGCATGGGGAGATTTTCGATGCGGGCTTTTTTCCCCAAGTGAGATTCGATGAGGGAAATTAGAGTGTGGAGCTCTTCTGGATGATTATTGCCTAAGTTGAAGATTTCGTAGTCGGCTTCGAGGTCCATGGCTGCTATGGTTCCGGTGACAATATCGTCGATGTAGGTGAAGTCTCTTTGCATATTTCCTGAATTGAACAGTTTGATGGTTTGCTCTTCTTCTATTGCCTTGGTGAAGTCATAGTAGGCCATGTCGGGGCGGCCGAAGGGACCGTAGACAGTGAAGTAGCGCAGGGCCGTCATCGAAATTCCATAGAGATTGTGATAGGCAAAGGCCATCGCCTCATTGCATTTTTTTGTAGCCCCGTAGAAATTGGCTGGATGATCGGTTGTGTCGTTTTCGGAGAAGGGGATTTTTTTGTTGAGGCCATAGACGGAAGAGGAGGAGGCAAAGGTGCATTTGATCGAGGGATTTTGACGGAGAATCTCGAGGATCCGAAAGAAGCCATTCCCATTGGCCTCTTGGTATTTTTCTGGGGCTTTGAGGCTCATGCGTACCCCGGCTTGAGCGGCGAGGTGAACCAGATGAGTGGGCTCTTGTTTTTCGATGAGGGTAGCGAGGATAGGGTCGCAGATATCGCAGGTTGTGATAGGGATCCCAGCTTGTGTAAGAAGGCGTGCTCTTTCTTTTTTTAAGGCGGGGGAGTAGTAGTCGTTGAAGTTGTCGCAGCCGAAGACCTGATCTCCCCGTGCGATGAGGGCTTTGGCGAGGTGGAAGCCAATGAAGCCTGCAATCCCTGTTATAAAGATCCGTTTACGAGAATTTTTCATTGCCTATACTATAGAGCCATGCGCTATTTGTATCTCTTACTTTTTCTCTTGGTCAGTTCATGTACGAACCTTCCTTATCGTGGATGTGATGTATGCGGACCAGAAGATTTTGTGATCGACTCTTATCATGTCCGCGAAGGGAAGTTCGCTGTTCTGGAAATGGATGGCCATTGTTACGACTCTCTATCAGAGGAGCTTTTAGAGGAGTATCGGGATGTGATCTGTGATGGGGATCTCTTGCACATCGCGATCCACCATCCAACGCGAAAAGATGTTGTCGCTGCGATTGATACGATTGGCAAAAACATCGGTTTCCGTGTGATTGATGGGAAGATCACTTTGCCCGATCTTGGGGAGGTAGAGGTAGAGGGACTCACATTGTCTGGAGCAAAAGAAAAAATTGAAAGTGTCTACAGGGGAGAGATCGCCGATATCGAGGTCTTTATCTCCTACCGCGATCGAAAGGAGGGGAAGGTGGAGCTGATGGGAATGGTCCAGCTCCCTTCTGTTCCTGTGGATGGGAAGATTCGTCTGTTCGACGTCCTATCGATGGCAAAAGTTCCAACCAATGCCAATCTTTTCAAAAGCTATGTGGTGAGAGGAGGACAGCTCCTTCCTGTCGACCTGGTCAAGCTGGTGAAGGAGGGGGATATGAGCCAGAATATCGTGATGCGTAGGGAGGACAAGATCTACATCGCTGAGCCATCGGCTTCCTCGATTATGGTCTTAGGTGAGGTGAGCAAACCCCGTGTGATTCATCTGACTGATGGGTATATGACTCTTCGCCAAGCTATTGGGGAGGTGGGGGGCATCCCTTATACAGGGGATCGTCGCTACATTCAGGTGATCCGT
This sequence comes from Chlamydiota bacterium, assembly GCA_011064965.1. Lineage (GTDB taxonomy): Bacteria > Chlamydiota > Chlamydiia > Chlamydiales > Rhabdochlamydiaceae > Sacchariniichlamydia. The sequence goes on along the minus strand of JAAKFS010000012.1, from coordinate 41,306 downwards.
GGGAGTGTCCTCTGTCCAAAAATCTACACAATCCATTGGCAGCATTTGATTCGCTTGCCTAGCGAGAGTCTCTTGCTCATTCCAGGAGATATCGTTTACGTTGCAGCGACTCCAATCGCGCAGTGGGATCGTTTCGTCAATCAGATCTTGCCTACGCTCGTCGGTCTCGATCTGATCTTGCGCGGAGCAAAAGGTGTTGGAGTAATTGTCCCATGAGTGGTGAACGGACTTTGACCTTCGCTGATCTTCTGGCAGTGTTTTTGAGGCATTGGCGAAAGGTCTTGTATTTTGCTGGAGCCTCTTTTGTTTTTCTTTTTCTCACTATTCTTATTTTTTCCCAGCCCCACTACCAGGCAGAGGCGACTTTTCGCCAGGCGCAAAGTCGCTCTGAAGAGACAGCTGGTTTGCAGTTTGTGTTGAAAGCGATACAGTCGCGCGGAGAGGAGTCTTCATCGATCAGTGTGATGGGGTCGAAGATTCTTCTCGGAAAAGTGGTCGATGAGATGGGACTCCAGTTTGTCCCTTCTCGACCTTCTCTTTTTAGGCGGGTGGGTAAGCTCCTTAGTAGAGAAGGGGGAGCCATCGTAGTAAATAACGGACTTCAGGTGAGGGATGTCTCCTTTACAGGGAACCATCCAGTGAAGCTTTTTCTTAAGAAGGGAGAGGAAGGGAAGTTCGAGATCTTTGGCTGCAAAAAGAAACTTCTAGGTGTAGGAAAAGTGGACTGTCCTGTCCAGATGGATGGGATGAGACTAACCGTTACGCATATTCCAGAGAAGGGAAAGCGTTTTGTGTTCCACCTCGAGCCGAAGAGACAGGTCGTAAAGAACTTAAGCGAGGCTCTAAAGATCAAGGTGAATCGGCTCGACTCTTCGATATTGAAGCTCTCCTATAGCTCCCCTCAGAGAGAAGTGGCCATCGGAACCCTCAACGGAGTGATGCGTCACTTGCAAGAGTACTTGCTCAGTGAGCATGAGAAATTTGCAGAGACTCAGATTGCCTATTTGCAAAAGAGAAAGGAAGAGCTCAGTCGGGAATTTGAAGGAGCACTTGCCGAGCAGGTGGCCTATCTAGAAAATTCGATGTCGAAGCAGGGGTATCTCAATCTCGCTCAGGAGATAGAGATGCTCAGCGAGCCAAAGGAAAGGTTCTTAGCGCAGAAACGCCGTCTCGATGTCGAAGAAAATCGGTGGAAGAAGGAGAGTTTATTTGCGAGTGCAGGGCATCCGTGGAAAGAGGGGCTCTCGAGGACGGAGGCACTGGATATCCAAAGGAGTTTGATCGAGCCGATTTCGGCAGAACTCATTGCCGAGTATGAGGGGATCGACCTCGAAACAGTTCAAACCTTCTATTCTGAATATAGCCGCAAGAAGGAGGCTCTTGCAGCAGAGCAGAAACAACTCGTCGCATACACAGAGAAAATCGCTCTTCCTGAATTTTCTATCAGCGCCCTTGCTCATCTGCTGCATGATCCAGCCAGTCAGCAGGTGATCCAAAAGGGGATCGAGCTTTCTTTGCAGATCGGTGATCGGGAGAATCGAAGTGAGCGGGAGCTCACCCGCCTGCAGGAGACTTTACAGCAGCAGAAGGAGTTTTTAGCCAATCACCTGAGCCAAAAGGGAGAGGTCGTTCGCGCCTCATTGCAGCTGCTTGAAGGGAAGGTCGCCGCTCTGCAGCTCGCGGCGATTCAGCTCATCGGGAAAGAAAAAAAGATCATCGACGAAAAGCTTGAGGAAATTGCCGACAAGATGGGAGAACTTCCCAAGAGGTGGGGCAGGGAGAGCCAGCTCAGGATTCAGAAGGAGTTAGCTCTTCAGGTGATCGAGGGACTCACCAAACTCTCGGAGTCGAAAGTGGTGGATCATCACCTTTTCCATGTAGAGTCAAAACCGCTGGAAGAGGGAGATGCCCCCCTCTCTATCGAACCTCCGCATCTATTGCTCTACTCTTCTCTTGGCTCTTTATTTGGAGGACTGGTCTCTCTTTTCTTTCTAATCGTACGCGCGTGTATCCGCGGCCTTCCTCTCACTGTCGCGGCTCTGCGCCAACTGGGTTACTCTGCTTTTCAACTTGGTGAGGGAGCTTTTGAAAAGAGTCTTGCTCTTGTAGCTCTTGAGATCGATAGCGCGGGAGTGGTAACGCTCGTTGGTGGAGGACTTGGAGAGAGCCTTAAAGAATACCTGATGGGATTGGGAAAAAAGGTACTCTGTGTTGATGTGAGAAAAAAAGAGCCCATGCGAGAACTCCCATCGAAACTCTCTAGCTGGGAAAAGGAGTATGACTGTATCCTTTTGGATGTGAAAGGAGAGTTGGATGCCCCTGAGGCGATGATTTGTGGGAGGCTGAGTGATTGGTCGATCTTGGTAATTTCCAATGAGACTGCAGAGAGCCTCTCTCCTTATGCAAAAGAGAAAACACTATGTCTGGTAAATCGATGAAACGGATCCTCATTACTGGTGGCGCGGGCTTTTTAGGCTCTCACCTATGTGAGCGCCTCTTGGGAGAGGGGCATGAGATTTTTTGTCTCGATAACCTCTACACTGGTGTGAAGGGGAACATTGTCCATCTAGAGAAAAATCCCCGTTTCACTTTTATTGAGCAGGACGTCTGCGATCCTCTCGATCTCGAAGTGGATCAAATCTACAATCTCGCCTGTCCTGCCTCCCCCGCGCATTACCAAAGAGATCCGGTGGCAACTGTGCGCACCTGTGTCTTAGGGGGGATGCAGATGCTCGATCTTGCTGAAAAAAACAATGCGAAAATTCTACAAGCATCAACAAGTGAGGTCTACGGCGATCCCAAGGAGCACCCTCAGCGAGAAGACTATGTCGGTCATGTGAATCCGATTGGTCCTAGAGCCTGTTACGATGAGGGAAAACGCTGCGTGGAAACTCTCTTCTTCGATGCTCTTCGACATCGGGGGATTGAGTGCAAGGTCGCCCGCATCTTCAATACCTATGGGCCGAGGATGCTTAAGTGTGATGGGAGGGTTGTCTCGAACTTTGTGACCCAAGCACTGGAGAATGGACCCATCACCATCTATGGAAAAGGAGAGCAGACGAGGTCGTTTTGCTATGTCGATGATCTCATCGAAGGGCTGATCTCTATGATGCAAACTCCAGAGTGCAGCGGCCCTATCAATCTTGGAAATCCTACGGAGTTTTCAATTCTCTCTCTTGCGAAGCTTATTTTAGAGATGACCGGCTCTACCTCTCTCATCGAGTATAGGCCCCTTCCCGCGGATGACCCGCAATTGCGTCGCCCAGATATCACGAGGGCAAACAAAGAACTTGGCTGGCAGCCTCATGTCCCACTTAAAGAGGGGTTGCTTCGCACCATCGATTTTTTTTCTAACCAAGGATCCCACCATGTACTTTCGTAAATACTATTTCATAGTGCTATTCTCTCTATTCTTTTTTGCCTTTGCCCCACCTGCTGAGAGCAAGGAAAAACCGTGGAAGAAAGAACTCCGTTCTCTCGTGAAGTCGGCCAAGGCACCCGAGTGGATGCAACAGCAAATCCAGGAGGACCTTGCCCCCTTCACAGTAGGTGCTGGAATCAAGAGTAAAGAGTTGGATAAGTTGCTGAAGGAGCAGGAAAGCCTTGGCAATCCACTCGAGCTCATTAAAATCTCTATCCGTGGTGGTCGAGTCTCGGTCTTCAGCTCGACGAATAATCCGCGCGTTTCCTATGTGAAAGATGGGCTCAAACGCCTTGCCAAAATCAGCTCTCTGCCAGATGTAGACTTCCTCATCAGCATGAGCGATGGAATCGATAATGAGAGCATTGCAAAGCACCTCATCTCTTCCAAGAAATCGGGAATTAAAGGAAGAAAAAAGATTGCGGTTCCCCTCTTTAGTTTTGCAAAGCAAAAAGGGGCAGCGAATGGAGTCGTTCTCATTCCCGATTTTGAAGCGTTAGTGGGAAGTTGGGGGCTTGAAGAGGGAATCGCTGAGGCAAATAAGAACTATCCCTGGGACCAAAAAGGAGAGAGTGCGGTTTGGCGAGGTCCAACGAAAGGAGACTCCAATAATGTTGAAGATTTTCTGGATACACCCCGATCTACTGCAGTTCTTTTTTCTCTTGAGTACCCCGAGCTGATCGATGCCCGGTTTTCCAGCATATCGAAGAGTGAGAGTTCAGAGGCAATTAAAGAGCAGTATGCTGACTTTTTTGGAGAATTTCTCCCTGTTACGAGTCATTTGGAACATAAGTACCAACTTCTCATCGATGGGAAGACCTCGGCTTTCTCTAGAGCTTACTGGCAGCTTTTTTCCAATAGCTTAATCTTGAAGACCGATTCCGATCACGTCCAATGGTATTACCGAGAGCTCAAACCATTTACTCACTACATCCCCCTCGATTCGGATCTAGAGAACTTACTCGATATGATTGACTGGGCGAAGGAAAATGACGCAGAAGCGGAAAAGATTGCAAATCAGGCCACTGACTTTGCGAAAGAAAACCTCTCCTATGCTCGGGTTCTTCAGTATATGGATCTTCTCATCAAGGAGTATGCAAAGCACTACCGCATGCTGTAATAGAGGATCGCACCGCTGATGATGATGATCCTCGCAGCGACGATGTAGGGGGTGAGGTTGGCATCGCGATAGGTGTGCGATATGCCCGGGAGGAGGATCCCAAAGGCGCTGAGGAAGAAATGATTGGAGCGCTCGAGTAGAAAGGTATATGAGCCATGCAAGTACTCCGACTTCCAATTCCATTTGACGCACGAATGAAGAACTGCAAACAGGGTCTCGAGAAGGGCAAAAGGGAGACGCACGGTGTTGATGATCACATCGGCTAAATAGAAGGCTCTCGCCGAGAAAGAGAATTTTAGCGATTCGAATTTGCTGCCCTCTCTCCACTGGGTTTCGCTGCTTTGCATGTAGTTGTTCGCCTTTTCGTAGGCGGCATTTTCCCAAGAAATTGTCATTGTCATTATTGCACAAAGTTCCCGTGTTGTTTTAAAATTGAGAGTAGCATACCCATTTGAAAAGAGACAAGAGAGACGGCCTACTCATAGGCACTCTTGATCTCTCTCCACTTTTCTATGAGACGGGCGGCAATTGGAGCTCCCTGCTTGCCCGCACTTCCAAATCTTAGATAGACAGCGATGACAAGCTCTGGTTCTGTTTGCCCCTCGTCATCGTAAGAGATGCAAAGGAACCAGACATGTTTGTCCATTTCCGCATGAGTCTCAGCATCGATCGTTTGCTTGTAGAGGATCTCCGCCGTTCCCGTTTTCCCAACCATTTGGGGATGGAGTTTCCGATAGGCCCGCATTGCGTCCTGGTTTTGGAATTGATGTCTGATCCGACTCACCCTCGCCGATCCTTTTGTTCCATTCGTCACTTGGTGCATCCCTTCCAGAATCACAGATTGGATCTCTTTGGGTAGGAAAATATTCTCTCTTACATTCGGAGCATGGTAGTGGATGTACCCCTTCTTTTCTGAAGAGAGACTCTCTGTGAATAGAGGGAATGAAATCCCCAAATGGGAGAGGCTCTCTTTATAGGGATACTTCTCAAGAGAAAAGAGAGGATCTGTTTTGCTGATGGGTTTTTTCCCGATGGATAGCTTGACGATCTGGGGCTGAAGAAGCTTTCCTCCGTTGGCAATCGTACAGAGAGCAGTGGCAGCTTGGAGGGGAGTGGCAACAAGCGAATGTTGTCCAATGGCAAATGAGTAGAGGCCTGTCTTGTTGTGGAGGACATCGCTCGGCAAGTTCCCTTGGTATTCTCCCGGAAGCTCAATCCCCGTTTTCTTCCCGAGACCGAAGGCACTTGCTGCGTCGAGAAGATCGCTCGGACTATTCAAAACATCACCGGCAAGTAGAGAGAAGTAGAGGTTGCTCGATCGTTCGATAGCGCCTATCAGGTCGATCTTTCCGATCCCTGGAAAGGCTCTTGGGAGACGCCCCCCTTTGTAGAATCTCTTGATCCTTGTGCCGTCGATGTGTTGCCCGAGGATCTGACTATTGCTTCCTGGAGTTGATGTCCACTTCATATCATCGACCACAGTGAAAGGGTTGAGGTCATCACTCCCTTGTTGGAACTGCTGCTTGAGTCCGGCGTATGCGGGGATCAACTTGAAGACCGATCCCATCGGGCTCGCCTGTCTAAAAGCTTGTGAGCGTCCATATCCATAGCCAGTGTAGGGATAGAAAGAGGCGGCGAGGTGTTTTTCTAGCTGTACACCGTCGATTTTCTTGACATGAGGGTACTTCCCGAGGCAGGGGCGGTTTAAGTCGGCAAAAGAGCGAAGAGTTGCCAGGTAGGCAAGCCCTTCTTCTTTGGTCATTGGCTGGAGTTGCTCTTGGATGACATTGAGAAGGGGATCGCTGCATCGCTGTCGTAGTGCGAGAATCTCCTCACGATACGTGGCTTCGCCTCCTCCTAGGAAAGTGAGAAGCAATTGTTTCTTTTCTCTTGCCCAAAAGGTCTGGAACATCTTCTGCTCCTCTCTTTCTAAGTACTCGAGATAGGGCTTGGCATACCGCCTTCTCTTTCTCTCCTCCTGTCGTTTCTGCCGAAGAAACTGTTTGAAATTGGTCTCTCTCCACTCTTGAAACTCCCCCTCATGAAAGCATTTTCGGGCAAGTTCTTTGACCTCTTTTCGGTAATAACTCACCACCTGTGCGTAGAGAAAGTGGTCTGAGAGAGTGTGTTCTCCTATTCGCTCGAGAAGTCCTGAGGGGATCGCCTCTTTGTAGACGACAAGGCGGAGAAGATCGAGGAAGAGAAGTTGATCCCTTGTAGAGGTGATTGGTTCAAGAAAAGGGTCGAGCTCCCTCTTCCATCTTTCCATCCCTTCCGATAGGACAACTTCACCACCCGCGTAGAGAGAGGTGAGCAGAGAGGCAGGGGATGGATCTTTGGAAAGCTTTTGAAGAGCTTCGAAACAGGTTTGAAGATGGGCGGCTATCTCCACATCGCTGACGCGATCGATTGCCTTTCGGAGAGAACCGTTGTCTGGGAGGATCGTCTCTAGAAACAGGTCCCAAGTCAGGGGAGTTTCCTCTGTGTAGAATGTCCCTTTGCTTGAAGAAAAGCGCTCCTCTTCGAGCACTGCGATGCCATCCCAGATCTCCCCGATATGGGATTCGCTTTCGAGCCATTTGATGATCGCGCTTCTTTTTTCCATGCGCTTAGCAAAGCTTTTCGCAGGGACCAAGTCATTCGGATCAAATCTCGGATGGGAGGCGAGGGCGAGGACCTCGCCGGTCTTTGGGAGCATGGCGACGATGGCTCCTCCACGGACCCTTGGGTGACGCCTTTTTGTCGGTCCCATGTTGTCTCTTTCATCTTGCAGGTCTTCATATTCAGCAAGGAGCTTCTCCGCCTCTTCTTGGAGAGCGGCCGATATGCTCAAAATCACCCTCTCTCCCGGCTGGGCCGATTGTCCGCCTGGCAGCTCGTGCTGAGTGCGCTCTCTTTTGTTAGTCGCAAGATATTTTTTTCCATTTACCCCGCGCAGCACTTCATCAAAACTCGCTTCAACTCCACTTTTTCCTACCTGGTCGTTGATGCTATAGGCCATTTTTTCTAGTTCGGAGAGACGCTCTTGCACTTCTTGAGGGTGGGAGAATCCCTTGGGGAGGAGAGTTGCCCTTCCCTCATTGATCTCCTCCAAGTAGATTTTGAGCTCTTTCCTTTCCTGGGCGACCCGGACATACTCTCTCTGGCTGATGGCTCCTAGATAGCCGATGATGTCACAGCCTACTTTCCCTAGCGGGTAGACCCTCTTTGAAGTCTGTTCCATTTGTAGCCCTAGCCAATCTTTTTCTCGAATTTTGAGCTGGCAATAGAGCTCTTCTGAGATATCCTCTTTCAACACAAAGGGAGTATGGGGAAAAAGAGAGGCTCTTCCGTGAATCGTATCCTCGATCGTCTGCGGATCTGCTGTCAGGGCGCTCCCGAGAAATCGGGAGAGCTTTTCGATATAGTTTCTGCGAGCGAGGACCCGTTTCTTTTTTCCATCTGGCCCCTTCTCCCATTGGACGCTGGGAATTTGTCTGATATCGGCGTAGCAGATAGAGGCATTGTATTGAATCGCATTGGATGCAAGGGGAATATTGAACCGGTCGCGGATGGTACCCCGCTCGGCCCTCTCTGTGACTGTCCGCCGTTGTGGAGCTCGTGAGCTCTCGTAGTGATCATCAAATGTTACGACACTCAAATACCAAACTCGTACTCCAATACAGAGAAAAGCGAAAAGAAAAAAATTTAAGATACGGTTTGCCCGTTTCGAGATTTTTGATACTTTCATATTGAGATAAGACTTTTACTCCGACTTGTACCATTTTTCTTGGAAAAAAAGGAAGAAACGAGTAAAAATTGTGGGCATTGCGCCTGTAGTTCAGTGGTAGAACCATAGCCTTCCAAGCTATTAGCGTCAGTTCGATTCTGACCAGGCGCTTTCCTCCTAAGAAATTTAAGGAGGGAAAACCAAAGAGCCAGACTGCAAACCCTAATGGGTTAGAGTTTTGCAAAGGGGCTCCAAATATTAACCAAGACCGAAATCCTCTCATTTGCTTTTAGGAGGGGATGCCGTCGTCAACTATAAGGGACAAGGCTTGGCAAAGAAAACAATTACAATCAAAGAACTTCTTGAAAGTGGCGCCCATTTTGGGCACCAAAAACACCGTTGGAATCCAAAAATGAAGCCCTTCATTTTTGAGGAGCGCAACGGAATTTATATCATCGATCTTGCGAAAACCATGCAACAGATTCGTATCGCATTAGACTTGATACGCGAAACTGTAAAGGATCGGAAAGCGATTCTCTTCGTCGGAACGAAAAAACAGGCGAAAGGAGTTGTACGCGAGTGCGCTGAAGACGCCGGTGAATTTTACGTCTGTGAACGGTGGCTTGGTGGAATGCTCACCAACCTCACAACTATCCGAAAATCGGTCAAAACACTCGAGCAAATTGAGAAGAAACTCTCTTCTGGTGGAGAGGGTATCACAAAAAAAGAACTTTCCCTTCTCGGTAAAGATCAAATAAAACTCGACCGAAACCTCTCTGGAATTCGGGCAATGCGAAAGATCCCCGGTCTTGTCGTCATTGTCGATCCTGCCAGAGAACACATCGCAGTGAAAGAGGCCAACAAGCTCGGCATCCCGATCCTCGGTCTGGTCGACACCAACTGTGATCCCGAGCCAATCGACTATGTCATTGCTTGCAACGATGATGCCCTCAAAAGCATCAAACTCGTCCTCGGAGCCCTTACCCAAGGGATCATCGATCAGAAGAACGAAATGAAAGTGAACGAAGGGAAAGATGAAGAGGACCATGAAGATCATGGGATCGAGACTAAAGAAGAAGTTGCAGAGAAAGAAACGACGGAGAAGGAGTCAAAATGAGCATTGTAACACCACAACTGATTAAAAAGCTGCGTGAGCGCACTGGTGTGGGCATGGTGAAATGTAAAGCTGCTCTAGATGAAGCAAACGGCGATCTTGAGAAGGCCATTGAGAACCTGCGCAAAGCTGGGATGGCTTCTGCTGTGAAAAAAGAAGGGCGTGAAGCCAACGAAGGACTCATCGGCATCGCTCAGACCGATGGATGTGTAGCCCTTGTTGAGGTCAATTCGGAGACCGACTTTGTTGCTCAAAATGAGAAATTTAAAACGTTCATTCATCAGCTCGCAACAGAAGCAGCTGAGATGCAGCCCCAGTCGCTGGATGAGTTTCTTGGGCTAATGTGCAAGCATGACCCCTCCATAACGATCGACGAGTATCGTGCTCTGATCGTCCAGTCTTTAGGAGAGAATATCCAGATCAAGCGGGTGGAGATCCTCCCAAAAGATGGGAGCTCTTCGATTGGGGTCTACTCTCACATGGGTGGGAGAATTGTCACAGCCGTTGAGCTGAAAGGATCGGCGAATGCAGAGTCCCTCGCTCGCGAGATAGCTATGCACATCGCAGCTGAGGCTCCAGAGTATTTAAAATCAGAAGATGTACCGGCAGAGATCAAAGAGCGAGAAAAAGAGATTGCCCGCAGCCAAGTCAAGAATAAGCCAGAAAACATCATCGACAAAATCATCGAAGGAAAAATGAAGGCATTTTTTGATCAGGTTTGCCTCTCTGGACAAAAATTTGTGAAAGACCCCTCCATCACGATCCAGCAGCTGATGGAGAAAGAGTCAAAAGCTAGCGGCGAGTCCCTTTCAATCGAAAGATTCTTGCGTTGGCAAGTAGGAGCGAAATAAACCTTATGACTGGTAAGCCACGCTATCGCCGCGTCGTACTGAAACTTTCTGGAGAAGCTCTCATGGGGGACCAGGAATTTGGGATGGAGCATACCGCCTGCGAGCATATCGCAAAATCGGTCAAAGAGATTTGCGATTTGGGTCTTGAAGTGGGCATCGTCGTCGGCGGTGGGAATATCTTCCGCGGGAGGCAAGCGGCCGATTTTGGGTTTGATCAGACTCCGGCCGACCATATCGGGATGCTTGCGACGATGATCAACGGACTCATCCTGCAGCAGTCCCTAGCCCGCGTGGGGATAGAGAGCCAGGTGATGAGTGCCATCAACTGTTCTCTCATCGCCGAAAGCTATAAGTGGATCCACGCCATGCACGCCCTCCAAAAGGGGCGTGTTGTCATTTTTGTCGGAGGGACAAGCAATCCCTACTTCACCACAGATACCGCCGCAGCACTTCGCGCTAGCGAGGTCAACGCTGAGATTCTTCTTAAAGCAACCAAAGTAGATGGTGTCTATGATAAGGATCCCCTCAAGAACCCAGATGCGAAAAAGTTCAAGACTCTCACCTTTTCTGAGGCTCTTGCTAAAAAAGTGCAAGTGATGGATGCAACAGCTCTTGCCCTTTGCCGTGAAAACAAAATACCCGTCTACGTTTTCAATTTATTTGAGGAAAAGTCCCTCGTAAAAGCAGTCACAAGTTCCGATGATGGGTCGCTTATCTCAGGAGATTAAAAATGGATGTAGAAAAAGAAACTAAAGCCAAAATGCAAGAGGGGATCGAGCACTTTAAAAAAGAGCTCAATCATCTTCGCAGCGGAAGGGCTAATCCCAACATGTTTGATAACGTTCCCATCGAGGTTTATGGTTCGCAGATGCGCATTCGGGAGCTTGCTAACGTAACAACGCCTGAAGCTCGCCAAATTCTCATTACCCCTTTTGATCCCCAAACAGCGGGACCGATCGCCAAAAGCATTGAAAAAGCCAACCTCAACGTTCAACCAATGCTCGAAGGAAACATCATTCGGATCAAAGTTCCTCCTATGGATGAAGCGATGCGTAAAGAGATCGCGAAACAGGGGAAGAAAAAAGCAGAAGACGCGAAAGTGGCGATCCGTGAGGTACGCCGCAAGAGCAACGAGCTGGTCCGCAAGGCCAAGGCTGATGGGGATATCACCGAAGATGAGATGAAAAAAGGGGAAAAGAAGGTCCAGGAGCTCACCGATGAGCACTGCAAGGTCATCGATGAGCTCTTTTCCGCCAAAGAAAAAGAGATCTTAACTGTCTGAGCCGCCCCTTGATGAGAATAGGATCTCTTTGCTATGATGGCTCTATAATGGCCCCTTCGTCTAGCCAGGCCTAGGACACCAGGTTTTCATCCTGATAACAGGGGTTCGAATCCCCTAGGGGTCATTCCATTGCTATGAGGCTTTAGCTCAGTTGGTAGAGCATCTCACTTTTAATGAGAGGGTCGATGGTTCGAGCCCATCAAGCCTCATTTCTCTTCAGCGATGGTGTCATGAGATGTCGATGAGCCATATGGCAAAGCCGCAGCCCCAGCATGAAAGAGAAAATTGTCGTGTACGGAGGCGGTATAATTGCATTCTTCTACAAAACCCTAATTATCAAGAGGAAAGGATGAGATTTGTTGAAAAAGACTAGCCTCTCTGTATGATAAAAAGGTATACACATAATCCTATCTGTAGTACATTTTATCATTAAATAGAGGTGTTTTCTATGAAGCAATCTGCCATACAACGGGCAATTGAGCAATTTAGAAGAAATAAGGGCATTTTGTAGAATTCAGCTTACACCAAGTAGATCCCGCTTGGTGGTGATCTTTCGGTTTTCTTCATCCCCATGGACAATATGGATCTCAGCCCCTAGCTCCAGCACAAGCTGGCAATCATCGGTCGCATCCGTTTTTTTTGTCTTTTGGTGCGCCTCAAGAATCAAAGGATAAGAAAAAGTTTGAGGGGTCTGTCCTCTTAAGTACTCTGCCCTCTTCGGAATAGAAGCAATCTTCTCTCCTCCTGGGGCATAGACGATCGTATCACTACTCGGAATGCACGTATCGACGGCTCCATAGAGTTTTGCCCCCTCGATATTCTCTTCTAAAATTCTTATGCTGACAAAGGGTCTCACCGCATCGTGGATCAGGGCGATATCTGTGGTTAGATCGCAGGCCTGTAGTCCCAATAAAGAGGACTCTTGGCGGGTTCTTCCCCCTTCTACGACACGAGCAGTACTTCCTACTTCCTTTCGGACCTGATCGCACCATTCTTTTACGCAGACGAGGATGATCTCATTAAAGAGGCCCGAAGTGAGGAAGGCCTCGAGAGTTTTCAAATAAACCTTTCCCTTTTCGAGAGGGTGGAATTGCTTAGGGAGGGAGTCATGAAAGCGCATCCCTGTTCCCCCCATGAGAATGATTCCTGTAGTGCTGTCCATAAAGACCGATTCTACCAAAAGAAAGAGAAGTTGTCTCCTGGGCACTGATCCTTTACTCGAGCTCAGGGCTGAGGCTGATGCCCATGAGCTCGTGGTGGAGGAATTCGGCTCGTTTGTGGGCGAGCTCCTTGGGATCTGTGATCTCGGGGAAGAGGTGGCTGAGATGGCCCCTTCGGCATTTGAAGAAAAGGGAGCTCAATGTTTCATCCGAGACATTTTTTACAAATCCAAGAGAGAGGCCCAGCTTCATTACGCTAAGCAGATCGAGTGCCTCTCTCGTCTCGAGTTGATAGCAGTGAACAAGTAGGCCGAAGGATTTACTGACGAGGTCTTTGACATCTGTCGCCCTCTCTGTCTTGATATGGGAGCGTATCCCTTTTTCTGTGCTGATGAGTTTGGTGGTGGCCTTTTGTATGGTGTGGATAATCGCCTCTTCGCTAAGACCTAAGGTGTAGTTATTTTGCACGACAAGGACATCTCCGACGAGCTCTTGGAGGTTCCCTGCGAGTCCAAGGAAGTGGAGTTCTTCTTCCTCGCACCCTTTAAGAACTCCTTCAAGTTGTCCGGTGCTGATCAGGGCAGGAAGGTGGAGAAAGGCACTGATCGTTAGACCCGTGCCACACTGACCCACGTCAGATGTGAGGTAGCCGAACTTGGGGGAGAAGGCAAAGCCCTCTTTTTTCCCAATCTGTGACTCGATATTCGCAAGAGCATGCCATCCTTTTTCCAGGTTATCTCCTGGTTGAAGAATGCAAACTTTGAGGTGATCGCCCATATTGAGAAGAGCTAAAAATTTTCCGGTCTCATCGATGAGTATTCCTTTTCCCTCTGGAGGTTCTTGCACTCCTCGCAGGAAAAGGAAATGCTCAAAGAGGAGTTCTTGATCAGAGGAACTTAAATCCTTTTCTTCGATGAAGCGAAGATTTTCGATTCCGGTGAGGGCTTGAGTGGTCTTCGATAGGCTTTGGAGGACCTGCTGCTCTTCTGGGCGATTGATTTTACTGGGAAAGTTATAGCGAGAGAGGTTCCGTCTTAAGAGATGGGTGGTGGCCATCCAAATCGCCCCTTCTTCCTGGCTCCAAGGGAAGTCAGTGAGAAGAGAAGGGGGAAGGTTAGGCGCCTGACTCATCTTTTTTCTCCATGAGCTCTTTGATCTGATCGCGCAGCGTAGCGGCCTCTTCATAGTTCTCTTTTTGCAGAGCTTCATTGAGGGCTTCATTTAGAGAAGTAAGACGGTTTGATGCAGGCATATTTACTGGTCCCTCGGGGTTTTTCCCGATATGCAATGGTTGATTCCTTTTGGCTTCAAATAGATGGGAAGGGATTTTATCCTCAGCGACAAGCTCACTCACAAGCAGATCCCCGAAAAGAGTGTAGCATTCACTGCACCCCATCGGTCCTCCCATTTTCACCGATTCAAGGGGAGTGTGGCAATGACCACAGTAGAGGCCAGTACCGGTCTCTTCTTGGGTGGCGTAGTTCTCTGATGGAACAGATCCATGGAGTCTCTCCAAAAGAATTGGGCAGTCCACGCACATCTCTGTTACGGTGATCGTCTCCCCAACAATCTCTTTATAAATCACTTTTGCAGGCTTTTTACACTGGCCACATTCTACTGGTCGCTCTCCCATATTCTCGCATCCTAGGAAGGGAAGCAATTAAAGTAAAGCGCCCTCCGAGAAGGCTCTTTTGGGAGCGGGAATCAGTAAAATGCCTATGATACCCACCAGCAATAGGGGAGAGAAAAGCGCTATTGTTGATAGATAAGAGGAGTGGGACTGCGCACTGAGAAAGCCAGCTACAATAGGGAAAAGATTCGCAAAACCCCAAGCAAATCCCATCAAAAGCCCAGAGACCGAGCTGGGGCTCTCAGGAATAAGAGCATTGCCCCATGCGACAATAAGGGGGTTCATTGCAAGTAGGCTAGCTCCAATGCTTACCAATAACAAAGTGGTGATCCAGGAGGAAGCCAGAGGGGTAAAAAGAAAAGAGGAAAAGAGGAGCAGACCTAAACTGGCCGCTAGCAGAAGGGTGTTTTTGTATCCCCATTTTTGCGTGAAGAAACTTAAAGTGATCATGCCAAGCACCGATCCGAGTATCAGAGCCAAATGCCCTCCTCCCATGCACAAAAACTCACTGGATCCTTTACTACGAAGAAGATCAGGAAGAAGAAAAACAAGAGAGAGAACAACGCCGTAGGTGATCACTTGAACGAGATAGAGAAGAGAAAGAGAGCGCCGATGCTTCGCAAAGGTCTTAAAAATCCCTGCAGGGGAGGCCCTTTTTGTGGATAGGTCTTGTGGCGACTTATGAAAGACCCAAAGACCAATGATCAAAGCTAGGGGAACGAGCAAAACAAACGCATGCCCATTAAAGACCTTGAGCGTTTGAGAGAAGATGACTTGGGAGAGGCCAAGGCCGAGGGCTCCACAAGCGGTAAAGAGAAGAAGGGGTCTTCCTTTTTCATGAGATAATTGGCTGGCGAAGCCCGCTGCGGAAGGGTGGTAAGCTCCCGAGCCGATCATTAGACAGAGCATGATGCCCATGAGCCCTAAGTAGCCATTGCAAAAGGTGACAAAGAATATGGATGATGCGAGAAGAAGGCCGAGAATTAAAAGCTGCTTACGGCGTCCCTGGTCACTGAGCAGGCCAAAGAAAAGCTGGGTCATCTCCCCGATGAACCCAGCCGCTCCCATGATGAGGCCAGCTTTGGCGATCTCTAGATGGGCGATGGTTTTGTAGAGGGGCCAAATCCCTATGCACAGGTCAAGGAAGAAGTGGCTAACCAAAAGTAAAATAAAGAGACGGCTCTTCATAGGACGGTCTTGAAAATAGCATGGGATGTGGAGGACATGGATCTATTATAGGGCTTAGGGGCTCTATGAGCAATGCCCTTGATTGTGCAAACTGATGGATGTTTGTGAGTTGAAAAAAAATTTAGACTCTATTGTGCAAAAGATGGCCGGTTTATGAATTAGTCGCAAGCTGCTAACATTCTGAGCATTAGAACAAGGCAAACCCCTTTGGAGAGCATACAAATCCCGGGGAGCCGAAGACCTCCTCTCTAAGAAGCGAGGAGCCAGGAGCAACAATCAATTGCCCGAAGAGGTCAAAAAGAAGGCTCTAGAACTCATACTGGCGAAGTATGCCGATTTTAGGCCTACTGTTGCTCGTGTATTAGATAAGACATAATCGGACGTTTGTTTTTTCTTGCCATCCAGTATGATGGCAGGGGAGTGGAAGGATAGCTGTCTGACTCCTGATGAGGCAGTTTTTCAAGAAGTGTCTAGTCCAGAGATCCAGAAAGAAGAGATGGGAACGCCGTCTTTGAATTGAGGAAATGATCTTGACATCCTATTCATTTTGGTACAAACTGTCGGATAAAAGGAGAAAAGTCCGACGTTTTGTACCATGCCACAAGTTGACAGATTGAAAAAAGCTATTCAGATTTTCCAAAAAGCCGGGGGGACTTTAAGAATGTCAGAGGCTGTTCGCCTCGGTGTTCATCGTAGAGATCTTTACAGGCTACGCGACGAGGGTAAATTGGAGGTTCTGAGCCGAGGCCTATACCGGTTAGCGGATCTACCCACCCCCTCCTTACCAGATTTTTTTACTATAGCTAAGAAGATCCCAGATGGAGTGATCTGTCTCATCTCGGCTTTGGCTTTTCATGAAATGACCACTCAGATACCGCATTTTGTCTATTTGGCACTTCCTCATAAGTCTCGCAAACCATCCATCAAATATCCACCAATGCGTTTCTTTTGGTATGGGGAAAAATCCCTGAAAACAGGGGTAGAGGAGCATATGATCGATGGGTGTCCGGTAAAAATTTTTGATCGAGAGAAGACCCTGATAGATGTTGTTAGATATCGGAATAAATTAGGGATGGATATCGTCATCGAGGCTTTGAGAATGTACTGGCAATCTCGAGCCACCGATCTTACCAAACTCTACAACTATGCTGTATTATTCCGGGTAGAACAAGTACTTAGGCCAATCATGGAGACTATTATTAGTGAATAGTCAAGTTAAAGAGCTGAAACAGAATTTAGCCGAGTCCATCCGTCAGAAACTGAAGAATCTTGCTCTGCAGAGAAAGCGCCCGGTTGATGAGATTCTACGGTATTTCGCAATTGAAAGATTTCTATTTCGACTAGGAATCAGTAATCATACAAGCAAGTTCTTCCTTAAAGGAGGCCTAATGCTTCGGGTTTGGGACAATCATAATCACCGAGCAACAATGGACATCGATCTTCTTGCATCTACTTCAAACCATCGGGAAAATATTCGTGCTATTGTCGAAGATATCGCCAATATTTCCATAGAGGAAGATGCTATCGTTTTCAATACGGATTCACTGGTTCTCAAGGAATCACAAATGGGTACTGAATATCGGGGATTGTCTGCAAGATTCATAGCCTATTTGACAAAAACACGGATTCCGATTCAAATCGATTTTGGTTTCAGCGACATTATCGTTCCAAAAGCTCAAGAAATTTCTTATCCAACTCTTTTACCGATGCTAGCACCCCGTTTGATGGGATATACTCCCGAGACCTTAGTTGCAGAGAAATTGGAAACTATCGTCAAGCTAGGACTTTTCAATACTCGAATGAAGGATTTTTTCGATTTGTGGACAATTCTATGTAGAGATGAATTGCCTGTGGAATCTTTGGCCCTGGCGATTAAAAAGGTTTTTGCGAATAGAGGGACCAAACTTGAGTTTCCTATCGCCCTCACAGAGAGTTTTGCCAATGATCCGTTGAATGAGAGGCGGTGGCAGACTTTTCTCAAAGGCTTGGGGAAAAAAGAACCTGAATTAAATGAGGTAATAGGCAAGTTACGCAAAAAACTTGTCCCCTATCTTAATTTCAAATAAATCAGTTGAATTAAGAATCCTTTTATTACAAAGCGATGCCAAGAGCTTCTCGCTACCCGCAGCTCTCTAGCTCTTTTTACATCTCTTTTTATTCTCCACTGCAGGCTCTTGATTGTTAAATAAAGATTTTATTATACGTGGAGTTATGAGAGCTTTTTGCCTGATGACCCTTTTTTGTATCGCTTCTTTTACCAGTGTAGAGGGAGGGATCAAGCAGTTGCGCCGGATTGCCCATCTTCCTGGGCCGGAGCGGACTTTTGCTAGGCAACTCTCTGTTCGCCAACGAAGGATCTTTTGTCGGCAGTTTAGCGCAAGTCAAAGAGAGATCGCCATTCAGTATGCGACAGGGGAGTGGAAGGATAGCTGCCTGACTCCTGATGAGGCTGTTCTTAAGGTGATGGAGGAGACGGGAATGTCTCTTGCTGCTAAAGGGCGCAAGGACCTTATCGGAAGCTCTGGGCGGACTCCATCAAAAAAGTAGCCTTTTTGCTGTGTTCTCTATTTGGGATGAAGACCACTTTTCCCCCTTCTACTGAGAGCTCTCTATCTTCAGGGAAGAAATAGGGAACGGCTGACCAGTCATCGGTTTCTTGATAGAAGATTCCTCTTTGTACATATTCCGTTGCTTCAGCTTTAGGAAAGAAAGCGCCTTGATTGCGGTAGAAAAAATAGAGACCATGTGAGGAGAGGTTCGCGAATTTTTGCAGCTGAGCGCGAAATTCTTCTCTGTCGCCTGTGTAAAACCGGGTTTCTGTGTTCTTGAGGTGGGCGCTGTCGTAGTGAGTTTTCCCATGACGCATGAGCCGCGCTGTGGAGATGTCTTTGAAGTCTCCAGGGACAGTTTCAATAATGATGCGGGAATATCCCTTTATTTCGGCATACTCTTCCAGGCAGATTGCACCGTATTCGGCGTAATCGTTGTAGAGGTCGTTGACGTGGAAAATGCCCTCATCGGTGCCAAAGCGGGTGACGAGCTCGTCTAGGGTCCAAAAAAGGACGGCATACTGGAGGGCGGGGTCGAAGTTTTTTGGCTCGCCTTTTATGTACATGAGCTCTTCTTGCATGACCGGTTTACAATAGCGAGTCCGACTGTACTTGTCATGACCATCTTGGCCGTAGTTCCCTGCGCCGAGTTCGATGTGTGCCCAGGTGCCGAAAAGGGCAATCTGAAGGAGAGAAAAAACAAAGAGAAAAAGGGGAAGTGTTGATTTAGGTTGCATTTTGAAGTACCGGGTAAGTGAAAAAAAGAAAGTGGGTGAGGTTGAAAAGCCAGTGGCAGAAGATGCTCGCTTCAATGGCTTTTGTGATCTGGTAGATGCTTCCGTAGATCAGACTGGCGACGAAGACTAGGCCAAGGAAGGGGATGCTAGGGGCCCACCACCAGTGGAGCGCTGCGAAGGCAAGGGAGGTAAGAACAACTGCGCCGGAACCTGCAAGAAGACTCCGTCCTCCAAACCATCGAAAGAGCTCTCTTTGAAAAAATCCCCGCCAAAAGGCCTCTTCAATCACAGAGACGAGGATGAGGTTGTTGATGGCAAAAAACCAGAAAATCGTCGGGAATTTAGGGTCCCAGTGGATGAGCCCTGAGAAAAGGGAGAGGAGAATCATGATGGCGATCCCTCCAACGGTCAGAGGGAGGGCCACTTTGATCACTCGTTCGAATTCTTTGATGTTTTTCACGAGGGGGATTGACCAGGCGAGGACAAAGAAGCCAATGAAGGGTTTTGCAAAACCAAAGCGCAAGCTAAAGGGAAGGGCATCGGGGCTGATCTGGGTTTTCTCAAGGATCGTCCATTCATGGAAGCCTGGAAAGTAATTGATGATCAGACCAAGGGAGAGGACAACGGTCACTGCAAAGAGAATAAAGCGAAGTAGGCCGCGGATATCACTGGTGAGTAAGGCGTGAAGAATGAGGAGGGCGCCGATGGGGACGAGAGCAATGGGAGTGATGAGTTTAGCAAAGTAACCAAGAGCAAATGAGAGGAGAAGAAAGCTTCCCCAAATCCACGGGGAGCGCTTCACCCAAAAACTCACGATTGCCATCATCAAAGCAAAGACTGCGAGCGCTGCATGTGGGACAAGCCATTGATCCATAGCGAGTATTTTAACTTTTTTCTTTCTTGCGTCAAGAGAATCTCTCCGATTATTGTAGGGGCCATGATTCATCGGGAAAAAGCAGGTGTTGAGTGGCTCGAGTTTTCTCTTCTGCAGCCCTATCCAGAAGTTGTTCACGGTGTTTTCTTGCGCCATGGATTGGATATGGGAGATAAAGCAAATCGAAAGCGGGCATGCGGTGCTCTCGGCCTTTCTTCTTATGTTTTTTGTGAGCAGGTGCATGGAAGCGAGGTTTTTCGGATGGAGGATGATCCTCCGATGACACCGTATGATGGACTGGTTACAGAGAGAAAAGAGGTAGGCCTTCTCATTAAGCATGCCGACTGTCAGGCGGCGATTTTCTATGATCCGGTTAAGCAGGTGATTGGCAATGTGCACTGCGGATGGAGGGGAAATGTGCAAAACATCTATCAAAAGACGGTGGAGCGCTTTTCTTGCTTGTTTGACTCTTCTCCAGAAGATCTCCTTGTCTGTATCTCACCGAGTCTAGGGCCGCTGTCAGCTGAGTTCGTCAATCATGAGCGAGAGTTGCCGAAAGCGTTTGCCCCTTTTCAGGTAAAGCCCAATTACTTTGACTTTTGGGCAATCTCTCGGATGCAACTTGAAGCAGCTGGGGTTCTCCCCGATCACATCGAGGTAGCAGGGCTCTGCACCTTTGCTGAGGAGGCGAAATTTTTTTCCCATAGGAGGGACAAAAAAACGGGAAGAAATGCTACAGTTATCTCTCTCATGCCATCGATAAAAAAAAGTAGCTGATTGTTAGCTCTGGAATTTTTCACTGGCAAAAAAGCGGTCCCTTGAGGGGAGAGATGTGCAACCAGTAAAAACCTTGCGCTCTTTCATCTGAATGCGTTATGAGAAAAAAAGAAGAGCAACCTCTACGAGAGACTATAAGCAGTCGTGCGACGGAAAAAACTTCTCATCCTATCTAGTTATGGCGGTTATGGCCACATTGCGGCAGCCAATACCCTCACCGCTCTTTTAGGGGATCAATACGAAATCGAAGTTGTTTACCCGATTAAAGACCTCCGGATCATGGGGATTCCCTCCGGCGAGTCGATCTACAATTTTCTTCTTTCGAACAACTTAATGCGGACCAATAATTTTATGGTGCGCTATTTAGCTCCTCCAGCACTAAGGGCTAGAGAAGAGAAGATGGCGCGTCTCATCGAGAAATACATCGATGAAAAGAAGCCTGACCTTCTTGTCTCAGTGGTCTGTTATGTGAATTATCCAGCTTCAGAGGCTGCCCATCGGTCAGGCATTCCTTTTCTTTTAGTGACCGTTGATTATGACATGCACAACTACATGAAATCGATGGACAAGATGCGGTGCAATGACTTCAAGGTGACCATCTCTGGAGATCTTCCCTCTATCCGAGAGAGTCTTTTGCAACACCGTATCTCTGAAGCATCAATCGAGCCAATCGGCCTCCCTTTACGGACGGGATTTTTAGAAGCAAAAAACAAAGACATGCTCCGAGAGAAGTATGAAATCCCACAGGGTAAGCGTGTTGTTCTCGTCATGTTCGGCGGTGTCGGCTCGAAATACACCTATCGATATGCCGAGGCAATCGCAGCGACTTCTTCGAATCTCCATCTCGTTGTCTGCGCCGGAAGAAATGGCAAACTTGCAGAAAAACTGCAGCGGATCCAGCCAGCTGCTGGGAACTCTATCGATATTGTTCCCTTTACGGAAAAGATCGATGAGCTTTTCGCTGTCTCTGACTTGCTCGTTACAAAACCAGGACCTGGAACCATCACTGAGGCGATGAGATGTAAGCTTCCCATATTGATCGACCGAATGAGCACACCTCTCTTTTGGGAAGAGGCGAACATCGAGCTTGTCCTTAGCAACAAAGTGGGAGCCTGTATTCATACGCTCGATGAAATCCCCGAGCTTCTGAATCGGTACTTCTACGATGAAGTAACGAAAAGAGCTCTCGCTGAAGCCTACCAGAGAGTCTCAGAGAATCATTTTGCTGAGAAGATCGTCCCGCTCATCGAAGATATGGTCAGTGATCCTATCGGTGGTGAGGTGGCCATGACCTCTCGGAGTTTCTCTCCCAACTCTCTTTAAACTCAGAGGGTGTTTGTAAAATGCTTTCACTGGAAGAAGCCAAGATTTTTTTCTAGGGGAATGCTCTGGAGAGCGGAGCAAACTCTCGCAGAGTTTGTAAGCTCGAAGAGCTTCTCATTGGAGAAAAGATGGCTTTTCGTGGCGGTGGAATGATTTTGCAAACACCCTCTCAAACTCTCCAAACCGAAAAATTCGCCATTCGAGTAGACTGAAGAGATGATATTTTCAACAATTCTCACTATGGCGGTTGCAATGCTTGCTCCTTATGGAAGTTGGGAGTCTCCCATCACTACTGACGCGATCGTCGCTGATACGATCCGATTTTATGAAATGGGCGGGGATGCACGGGGCCTTTACTGGACCGAGCTCCACCCGCAAGAAAAGGGGCGTCTAGCCCTTGTTTGGTACCTTCCTGGTGAAGGGGAAACACCCCTGGCTACAGAAAGCAGTGTCCGAAGCCGTGTTCATGAATATGGAGGCGGCGCCTTCTGTTTACATGAAGGGACGGTCTATTTTTCTGATGACACTGATCGGCAGCTCTATTCTCTCGATAGCAAGGGAAACAGAAAACAACTGACCCATAGCCCGAATCGCAGATACGCTGATGGGAATGTCGCTGCAGATGGGAAACGGCACGTTTGGGTCTGTGAAGAGCAAGGGGAGGATGTGGAGAACTTTCTCGTAATGATTGACGAGAGGGGAGAGCATCGCCTGACTTCAGGGCATGATTTTTATGCCAATCCGAGATTCTCACCGGATGGGAAGCAAATTGCTTTTCTGACGTGGGATTTTCCGAATATGCCCTGGGATGGAACAACTTTGTGGCTTGGGGATATCGATGAGCAGGGGGCTCTTCATAACTTGAAGGCCATTGCGGGAGGACCGGAAGAGTCTGTCTGTCAAGTGCAGTGGTCGCCGGAAGGGACTCTCCATTTTGTTTCTGATCGGACGGGTTTTTGGAATCTCTATCGATACCGAGGGGAAAAAGACGAGAATCTCTGTAAGAGAGAGGCGGAGTTTGGAGTTCCGGCGTGGGTTTTTGGCCGTCCTACTTATGCATTTTTAGAGGATGGGTCGATCCTCACTCTATACGTCGAGAAAGGAGTCGATCATCTGGGACGAATTGATCCGGAAAACAAAGAACTGCAGGAGTGCTCTCTTCCCTTCACCTCTATTAATAACCTCGTTGTCCACAGCGGCAAGGTTTACTTCTTTGGTGGGAGTCCGACGATTCCTTCGTCTCTCATTGGCTATGATCCAAACGAAAAGAGCTGGGAGGTAGTTAAAGCGAGCTGCACTCTTCCCGTCTCAGAGGAGTGGATCTCTCTTCCTGAAACCATCGAGTATCCATCGCTGGAGGGGAAGAAGGGATATGCTTTTTACTACCCACCAAAAAATCCTCATTACAAGGGGCTAGAGGGCGCAAAGCCCCCTCTCATTGTGAAGAGCCATGGGGGGCCTACATCGCGCAGTTACGGGGCGTTGATGCTTGAAGTGCAGTATTGGACGAGCCGCGGGTACGCCTTTGTCGATGTCAACTACGGCGGGAGCACGGGATATGGCCGTGAGTATTTTAAGAGGCTCGAGGGCAACTGGGGCATTGTCGATGTCGAAGATTGTATCAGCGCAGCGAAGAGCCTCGTTGATCGAGGGCTTGCTGATGGGAAAAGGCTTCTGATCCGAGGGGGGAGTGCTGGTGGATACACGACCTTAGCTGCTCTTGCGCATCATAATCTTTTTGCAGCGGGGACGAGCTATTACGGTGTGAGTGATCTTGAACTTCTCTACTCTGATGATCATAAGTTCGAATCTCGATATACGGATCGCCTTGTTGGGAGTTTCCCGGAGGAGATCGCTCTCATCAAAGAGCGTTCTCCGATTAACCATATCGAGAAGTTCTCAGCCCCTCTTTTGCTACTGCAAGGGGCAGAGGATAAAGTGGTTCCTCCAAGGCAGTCGGAAGCGATCTATGAGAAGTTCATCGAGAGGGGCATCCCCGTTGGGATGCTCATCTTCGAGGGTGAAGGGCATGGTTTCCGGATGGCTCCCAATATCAAGCGGGCACTTGATGCTGAGCTCTATTTCTATTCCGAGGTTCTCGGAATAGAGTTACCGGTTCCCTTCTCTGAACCACCTGTGCATATTGAGCAGTCGCCTAAAAATTAGCTCTTAGGGAGACTGGGAAGGGGGAAACCTCTCTCCCAGTTTGGCTTTGCTTGCTCAACTTCCGGGTATTCGGGGAGGCTGAGAGTGAGGAGTCCTCGCTGGTTCCATGTTTTTGTCGCTAAGACATCGGGATCGATGCTTGGAGTAATGAACTCCCCTTTGATGGGATCGTAGTAGCGCCCCCCAGTAAAATAAAGGCCGGTCTCTTCATCGAGTCGTTCACATTGGAAGCGCCAGGGATTTTTTGCTTTGGAATAGGAGATCTTTTGGTTCCAATAGTCGAAGACCTGGTCGACGCCTTCATCGCTGTAGGCGTAAGTCTCCATCAGCTTTCCCCGAAGAATAGAGTAGAGGTCTTGGACATTCCCTTCGAGATCGTGGATGGCGATGTAGGGGCGCCCTTCGAGTTCATAGGCGACTGCTTGGTCGCCGGGATTCACAAGATGAGGAGCACAGATTTTGAGTTGCTTGAGCCAGATCTCTTCTTCATCAATCGCTCCAATTTCTTTTTGGTCATCGTAGAGAAAAGAAAGGTGGAGGGACTCTGTCCACTCTCCATCTATCTTGTCTAGGATCCTTTTGCTCATTCTTCGATTCCAGATGTCGTAGGTGAAGAGGATCTTCTGGTAGGGCTTTACGACTTCGGTGATCCGACCAAGACCATCGTGATGATAGGTGTAATTTATGGGGTCTTTGGTGATATTTCTGTTCTTGTTTGAAGAGCTGTTTTCATCGGTTTGGTTTTGCATCCGGGTTTTTTTTGCGACAATGGTGAGGGTTGAATCCATCTCAAAAGAGAGTTCTCCGAACCCCTCGCTGAGCCGTTGCTTGGTTGGGAAACCAGCCATGTTGTACTGAATAAATCGATGGCGGTAGTTGAACCGTTCTTTGCTAGTGATTCTCTGGATCTCATCGAGGTATTTGGGGCCCCACTTATAGTAGATATTAGACTGATCGGGAAGGGTGAGTTTGATCCTCCTCCCCATATCGTCGTACTCACTAGTCAGTGCGTGACCATTGAGAAACTGCTCTTTAATGAGATTTCCCTTGGCATCGTACTCCCGAGATCCTGTCAGTTCATTGACATGATCGACCATCTTCGTCACTTCTCCCCGTTTATTGTATTCAAGGGAGTAGGATATGCTTCCGTCCGCTGTGGTGAGGGAGCTGAGCCTGCCAAAGGGATCGTATCCGAAGGTTGCTTCCTCTCCGCTTGGGAGCGTCAGGATTTCTTCAGACCTTCTCGCTTTGGTTATAGGCTTTTTTTTTTGATCTGAGAGGTGAACGCTCCGCCTTCTAGGTGGAGTGTCGACTCAATCACATCTCCATCGTCCGGATAGGAGTAGGTCACCTTGCTGATGACATTCCCTTCATGGTCTTCTTCTCTTTTTTCGATGACGCGGTTCAAGTGGTCATAAGCAAAGAAAGTGAGGAGAGTGCTTTTCTCAATCTTTGTGAGCCTACCGATGTCATCGTAATTGAAAAAAGTCTCGACTTGTTCATCACCTAAAAGGAAGATCTCCTTTGTCTTCCATCCTCGGTAGTCATATTCGAATTGGGTCTCTACTTTTTCGGCATCGACGTTAGCGAGTTGTAAGAAAGGGGTGAAAGCATTGCTCTCATGACTCAGAAAATTGCCATAGCTGTCATAGATGTTTTTCTCCAAAACTTGGCCAAAGAGATTGCGGATGAAGCAGGTCTGGAGTCCATTGGTATCCACATGAGAGAAGAGACTTCCATCCATGTAGTAACGAAAATGTTCTTGTGAGCCATCTATGTGGGTGATTTGCGTGACTTGTCCCCGCACATTAACCAAAACATCTCCATCAGACTGTTCTTGGCCCTCTTCTTTTGCAGGGCCATCGGTGGTTACCATGTTGATCACATATCCTTCTTTATCGAAGGTTTCTTTCCTGACTTCTCCATTTTCATAGGTGTACTCAGTTGTCGTGATGGGCAGTTCTTTCTGCGTGATGGGATCCCATCCATATGCTTTGATGCTCGTGGGTTGATAAGATCCCCCTTCAATCACTTCGATACGCCTAAATGTCACATCGTCAAGGGCATTTTCCTCTTGGTAAGAGCCGTCGTCGTAGATTTTCTTTTGAAGGACATTTTCTTCATCGTAGGCGAAGAAAAGGCGTTTCCAAACTCTCTCTGCATCGCCAACTAAGATCGCCGTCAAAAGATCCGATTCCCCGAGGTAGGTATACTTCGAGACCAAAGCATTGTCTTCGATCGTCATTGCGATGCGGTTCTTCTCGTCGTATTCCCTCTTAATGGTATAGGTGTCAGTATCGCCTAGACCTGTCAAATCCCCTGCGAGTGTTTCTTCGAGGACATTGCCCCTTTCATCGTAGGCGTAGGTGTAGGCCCAATCAAACGCACCTTCTGTGTTAAAGTGGGTTTTTTTCTCTAGTTCTCCCTTTGAGGTCCATTTGAGCGTATAGCTGTCCTCGAGCTTTTCATCTGCGTTGTAATTCTCCACTTTTTCCGGCAAGAGATCGGCGTTAAAATGAAATACCCGTTTGCTTCCATTCTCTTTTGTGAGAGTTGTTACCGTCTCGCGTCCATTTTTCCCACTTGAAAACTTTAGGGGAGATGTAGGCGAGGCTTGATTCTCGACTACGACTGTTTGTTCATCACTCGTTGTCAGTGTGCATCCTCCAGAAGCATCGTAAGCAAAGGCGCACCAAGCATAGGTTGTCTTTTGACTTGGGCTTTTCGTCTCGATTTTTTTCAATCGATGGGAGTAGTCGTAGGAGTAAACTCGAAAGCGGCCGTTGGGAAGTTCTTCACTCTTTAAATGAAAGAAGAGATCTCTGTCCTTGGTATAGGCCTTTCGGTAGGTGCGTCTTGTTCCGTCTGGTGTTGTGAGGACAAAAGTGAAGGCGTTGCTTCTCTTAAGAGCTTGATTTCCTAGGTTGGTTTTTGCGCTGAGGACACCCTTTGCAGTATTGGCAATTCCCTTAGGGAGCTCGAGGTTATATCGATTGCCTTTGGTAGAAGTATAGGTGAGCTCGCTGCCATCTTCTTCGCAGATGATGGCTGTTGGATAGATGTAGTTGGTCTTCTTCTTCTTCTTCTTCTTCTTTTCTTTTTTTGCATACACAGAGAGTTTGGTGTGGGGAGCAAATT
Organism: Chlamydiota bacterium; assembly: GCA_011064965.1. GTDB lineage: Bacteria > Chlamydiota > Chlamydiia > Chlamydiales > Rhabdochlamydiaceae > Sacchariniichlamydia. The sequence goes on along the minus strand of JAAKFS010000012.1, from coordinate 14,267 downwards.
CCCAACCGCTCTCTTTTTCCCCACCGGTGCGGGTCACATAGGTTGTTTTAATGGTTAGGGGTTCGACTCCATCGATGTGAAGGATCTCTTTTTGTCCGATGGCTTCTCCAGTAAGAGCATCGATCGTCCCTTCGACGCGGACGATAGGGTCACTTAAGGAAGGAGCTCCAATGAGTGTGGCAAAGAGTCCCACAAAGAAAAACGAGAGAGAGAGAATGGTTTTATTCATAGTTCACCTACAGCTTATGGTTTCTATTAGTGTGATGCATACGGATGGCAGTGTGCGAAAATGTTGAATATCCCTCAACACTTTTTGCACAGCGATTGAATTTGATCGTGTGAAAAGAGGGGACAAGCGGGTGAATTAAGGCAATTTGACGATAGAGATATAAGCAGCGGTGAGTGGGACATTACCATTAATAGTGATGCTTCCTAATGTGATTGGGGGTGTACCCGCAACGTACCGAAGCTCTATGGTATTCGACGGGAGGGTGAGCTCAACGATGGATGAAAGGCTGATCGTTGCAAACTCCGTCGGACGAAGAGGTGATTGCTTGACCGAAATGAGTCTTTGGTTCCCACTGACACTGCCGTTCACACGTAATCTAAAGTTTGCTGGTTTGGTAACGCCAGCAACTCCGAAGGTGATCTGATAAAAACCTGTATCGGCAATCGTTATGGTAGGGTTTGCAAGAGAGATTTTAGTCCCAGGAAGGGTTCCGGTGATGGTGTTAAAGGGGAAATCGGTGTTTAGAGCATTTAAAACAACAGGGCCTCTCCTAAAGATATAGGCAAAATCCGCAACCGGATCGGCTCCAGCTGGTCCTGTTGGGTCCAAGCCCGTCGTTCCAGTCGTTCCCTTGGGGCCGGTAGGCCCAGTGGGTCCCGTAGGGCCGGTGGCTCCCGTGGGTCCCGGCGCTCCCCTCATCCCTTTGGGCCCAGTGGGTCCTGTTGCTCCCGTCATACCGGTCGTTCCAGTGGCCCCTGTCGCTCCTCCTGTCGGTCCAGTGGCTCCGGAATCTCCTGTGGGACCTGTCGCCCCAGTTGCTCCTGCCTCCCCTTTTGCTCCCGTTGGACCGGTGGGACCGGTGGGACCTGTGGCTCCAGTAGATCCTCTGGGTCCCGTGGGTCCGGTAGGTCCAGTAGGTCCCTTTGGCCCATCGGGTCCTGTTGGGCCTTGCGCTCCAACCATTCCCGCCCCTGTGATGCCAGTCGGTCCCTTAGATCCTGTAGAGCCTTGAGCCCCCGTAGGCCCTATTGGGCTTGCGCCTGTCGGACCTGTTGTTCCTGTGGGTCCCATGGGACCGATTGCCCCTACGGGTCCTTCCGTGCCAATCGGTCCGGTTGGGCCGGTGCTGCCAGTCGGTCCTGTAGGTCCTGTAGTTCCTGTGGGGCCGGTAGGCCCTCTGATCCCTCCATCAGGCCCTGTAGGTCCTGTAGGTCCTCTGGGTCCAGTTGGGCCGATAGGACCGGTTGCCCCCGTAGGCCCTTCCTGTATCCGACATCTTGATGCTGTGAGGAGCGAGATCTTTGCTGGGCTTCTGAAGAGCGTTGATCTTTGCGAGGAGAGGGGGAGAAAGAGCATCTCTTCTCTCCTAATCTCTCCGCCTAGAGTTTGCTCTATCTGAGTGGCGGGAGCGGAATCATATGAGAAAAGGAGACTATTTGCTAGTGGAAGGGAGGAAAAAACGGCGATGAATAGAAGACTCTTGAAAAAAAGGAGGGGATTTCTGTTTTTCATTGTTGCACCGAGAGTTTAACCATCAAAGGAGGCAAATGGTTGCAGATTTTGCTGGAATTGTTTGTTAAAAGGGGACGACAGACAAAGTGAAAGGCCTCTTTGCAATAAGCAAATAGTTCGTTAAAGAGAAAAGATACGATCGATTTATCCACTCAGGCTCACCCGTATGATTGTCATATAGACTGGTACTCCTAAGGAAAGACGACCTGCAAAAACAACAGTGTGGAAGGTCGCTCCGAGCTGGAGAGAAAAGGAGTTGCCGGTGAATGTACTACTATTGACGATTGTCGATCCACCGATCAATGGGTATTGGGGTATCGAAACTTCAATAGGTGCAAAGATTCCGGCAGGAAAGGTCTGATTTACATCCTGTAAATATAGGTTGTTATCGACACTACTAGTAGTAGGATCAATATCGCTAATCCCATAGGTAACCTGATAGGTTCCTGGAGATTGCAGAGTGACTATGCCCGTAGCACCATTGTAGGAGATGCTTGACCCGGACGAAAGAGAATTTGTGAAAACTATGGGTGCAGGAGGTATACTAGTTATTCTAATGGGAGACTGCGAAGTGGGAAAAAATAGATGGAGATAATCGAAGGGACATGGACATCCGTCTGGGCCGATAGCACCCGTCTTGCCGGGTGGGCCAGGGTTACCAGTCATCCCTGTAGGGCCGGTGGGCCCTTTTGGTCCAGTAGGTCCTGTAGGAGAAATCCCTGGAAGGCCGGTCATTCCCGTGGGTCCCGTTGGCCCGGTAGGGCCCTTTGGACCTGTAGCTCCGGTGCTTCCTCTCGGCCCTGTAGGTCCTAGTCCTGTAGGACCTTGTGATCCTGTGGGGCCGGTATCTCCCTTTTCTCCTGCTGGCCCTATCGGACCAGTGTTGCCGGTAGCACCGGCTTCCCCTGTAGGTCCGGTAGGTCCCGTTGGACCGATGGCTCCTAGTGCACCCGTTGGACCTCTCTCCCCTGTGGATCCTTGTAGTCCAGTAGAGCCAGTGGGCCCTGTGGGCCCAATGGGCCCAGTAGCCCCTGTTGGACCAGTGGTTCCGGTAGGTCCGGTAGGTCCCGTTGGACCGACGGCCCCTTGTGCACCCGTAGGGCCGACGGGTCCTTGTAGTCCAGTAGGGCCAGTGGGTCCAGTAGGGCCTGTTGCACCCTTCATGCCAGTAGGCCCCGTGGGTCCCGTTGGACCGGTGACTCCCAGAGCCAATCCGGTGGGTCCTCTAGGTCCAGTAGGCCCCTGTGGTCCTGTTGTCCCTGTTGGTCCCGTGGGGCCGGGAAGGGGTGGGCGGCATCGACCCTTAGATTGGTTGATGAAATTCCTCCTTGCAGTGCGCGCGTAGGCGATGAAGGGAAGTTCTTGTTGCTCTTCTTCAAGGAGTGGAGGGGCAGTGAGAGCAGGTGCGGTATCAGTATTTGCGTAGGTGAGAGGGGAAAGAGCAAAAGAAAGGATGAGACTTGCCAATAAAAAGAAGGGATGTGGGTTTGTTTTTAGCTGAATACTGTTTTTCAATGCAGCTGATTCCTCTATGAACTGGGTTGCTCGCCTTTTCCTTGGAAATAGAGACTTAAGGTTGCTATGGGTCATTGTAGTACTAGTCCAACTTCCTTATATTCATAAAAATTGCCACTCCACTGGGAGGAGGCAAGCCGCTATCAAATGTAGGGGGAGAGGTGTCTCTTAGATCCAAAGTATGGGACATCATCGGAGCTAGGGTGACAATCAAAGATAAAAATCCTAAAGGGTCTGTTCCAGAAGGTCGCACAGGTAACATTGCAGAAACAATTTCGGGAACTGGTAATTGACCTATGGTATTGGGAAGAGCCGCTCCATCGACAAAGAGCTCTACAGTTTGAAGGGTTGTGACCGTATTATTCGGGTAGCCGACTCCAAAGATCACGTGATAGACGCCCGAGTCGGCGATCGTTACGGTATCTCGAGCAGCGTTAAGGGAAATATTCGAGCCAGGGGGTTTGATGATATCCACCTCACCGATGCTGAGTCCAAAGGGGATAGGTGCATTGGCTGCGACGGGGAAATTTCTAAATGAGGAGATGTAGGCGTAGTCGCCCCCGCAGTCCCCCGTGCAAGAGGCTGTGGGACCTGTCGGTCCTGTGGGCCCAGTTGGTCCAGTGGGTCCTGTGGGCCCAGTGGGTCCGGGATTTCCGATCATTCCGGTTGGACCAGTAGCGCCGGTGGATCCCGTAGGCCCTTTAGGTCCTGCTGTGAGCCCAGTCAGTCCGGTCGCGCCCTTCATGCCCGTTGCCCCTTTGGCTCCTGTCGGGCCAGTAGGTCCCGTCGGGCCGGTTGGCCCTTGGTCGCCTGTTGGCCCTATGTTCCCCGTAGGTCCGGTTGGTCCAGTGGGTCCCGTGGGCCCAGTCGGTCCGGTAGATCTCTGAGCTCCAATAGGACCGCTAGCCCCAGTATCCCCTGTGGGTCCAGTCCCTCCCGTTGGTCCAGTCGGTCCCTCAAGGCCAGTAGGGCCGGTTGCTCCTTGAGGTCCAGTTGGTCCAGTTGGTCCGGTCGGTCCTGTTGGCCCTTTGTTTCCAGAAGGCCCTGTAGGACCGGTAGTCCCTCGCGCTCCTTGTTCTCCTGTAGGGCCAGTCTCTCCCGTAGGTCCCGTAGGGCCCGTTTCACCTTTTGCTCCTGGAGGACCCTGGGAGTTTGGTCCTATTGGGCCCGTTGGGCCGGTGGTCCCATCAGGGGGGGCGGTAGGTCCTTGAGGCCCTGTAGGCCCTGTCGGACCGGTGAGACCGGTAGCACCCTGAGCTCCGGTGGCACCAGTAGGACCTGGTCTGCACCTTTGGTTTTGGTTGCGAGTTTGAGAAAGCCCTGGTTTCTTCTGAAAAGGGTACCTCGCAAAAAGAGGTCGATCTTTTGCCGATGCGTAGGTGCTCACAGGGGTAAGGCCTGAGATGAGGAAGAGCAAAAAGAAAATCTTGAAGTAATGTGTAGAGAAGCCGCGGGTCATCGTTTTACAAATAGTTCCTCTGTTGCCTAAACAATAAAGCTAGGCTTGAACGGAGTCAAGATTTTTTTTTGCGAAAAATGTTTCGGAGCGGTGGGGGATTTATTCAGAAGAGGGGGACTCTTTTTGATCATCGAAATATTTGTCGTCGATGATGGGAAGGGGAGAGTTTTTTGAGCGGGGGACGGCGGTGAAGCCGCATCCTTTGAGACGGCGGGGGTAGCCAAAGCTCGAGATGACTGGCCATTTTCTGCAGACCATGGGTCTTAAAAGATGGTGCTTGCAGGAGCCATCTTTTTTTAGGTAGCGGCATCCCATGACGAGTACTTTGTGTCCTTCGTTCTCGTAGTCTTCTTGTGAGCGGTTGTAAAAGCCGAGGAACTGTGTGTTCCAGAGGGTGAAGACCCAGCCGAAAAAACCTTTGGGTTTACGGATCAAGATGTAGTGACAGCAGTTGCCCCGTTTTTTGCATTGGCCTACTTGTTTGTAGGGAGGACGAATGAGGAGGTGGGCGATTTTTTGCATGGCCGCATCGAGGAGGACGAAGGGAAGGAAGAAGAGACGAACGGGCCAGCGGAGCCAGCCGGGGATCCATTGCTTGGGGATCCCATCTTTTGGGTCTTTGGGGGGAGCGGTGGCATCGCCTGCTTTAAAAACGAGATCTTCAAGATTCACATTACTACCTTCATGGGGGTTTATTTTATAATGGGCGGGCTCTATACATCAAGGTATGAAATATATTCGAAATTTCGAGCATCTTAGGAAACGGGATGTCCCCAGAGTTGGAGGGAAAAACGCCTCTCTTGGGGAGATGATCCGTTCACTCGGAAAGCTGGGAGTGGCTGTGCCGGGGGGATTTGCGACCACGGCGACTGGATACTTTGCCTTCTTAGACTACAATGATCTCCGTCCCTTAATCAAAAAAGAAATTGCTTCGCTCAAGAAGGGGGCGGCGTTAGGCAGGGTGGGGAAGAGGATTCGCACGGCCATTTTGAAAGGGGTGCTCCCAAAGGCCTTGGAAGTGGAAATCTCTCTTGCCTATAGTCATCTTTCTAGAAGCAATCGGAAGAAGGAGCTCGATGTTGCGGTGCGCAGTAGCGGGACGGCTGAAGACCTTCCCGAGGCGAGTTTTGCGGGGCAACAGGAAAGCTTCCTCAATGTAGTGGGGAAGAAGGCCCTTCTTAAGGCCTGTATCGAGTGCTATGCCTCTTTGTTTACCGATCGGGCGATCGCCTATCGGGAGGAGAAGGGGTTTTCTCATACGGATATCGCTCTGTCGATTGGGGTGCAGAAGATGGTGCGGGCCGATCATGGAAGCTCAGGGGTTCTTTTTACGCTTGATCCGGAGACCGGTTTTCGGGATGTGGTGGTGATCAACGCGGCTTTTGGTTTGGGAGAGAATGTCGTCCAAGGGGCGATTGAGCCCGACCAATATATGGTTTTTAAGCCACTCTTGAAAGAGGGGTGCTCACCGATCATTGAAAAGACTTTGGGCAAGAAAGAGCTTCGGATGGTGTATGGGAAATGGGGGGTGAAGAACCTAAAGACGACAGCGAGTGAGCGGGGAAAATTCGCATTGAAGGAGGAGCACATCCTGTTGCTTGCTAAGTGGGGAGTGTTGATTGAGAAGCATTATAAGTGCCCAATGGATATTGAGTGGGCCTTTGATGGGAGGAGTAAGAAGCTCTATATCGTGCAGGCCCGCCCCGAGACGGTTCAGTCGCAGAAAAAAGGCCATGTGTTTGAAACATATTCTTTGAAAAAGAAGGGAAAAGTTCTGATCAAAGGGAGAGCGATTGGGAGCGCAATCACAGCGGGCAATGTCCAGGTGATCGAGTCGGTATCCAAGATCGGACTCTTCAAGCCGGGATCAATCCTTGTGACCAAGGTCACCTCTCCTGACTGGGTACCGATCATGAAGCAGGCGTCGGGGATCGTGACGGACCATGGAGGACGCACCTCCCATGCGGCAATTGTGAGTCGAGAGCTTGGGTTGCCAGCGATTGTGGGGACAGAAGAGGGGACGAAAAAACTTAAGAGCGGTAAGGGGGTTACTCTCTCATGCGCCGAAGGGGAGATGGGAGTGATCTACGAAGGGATCCTTCCATTTGAGACTCAGGAAGTCGATATTGAGAAGCTCCCTAAGTTGAAGACAGATCTCATGCTCAACATGGCAAGTCCAGAGCAGGCATTGCGGTGGTGGTATCTTCCGGTGAAGGGAGTTGGGCTCGCGCGGATGGAATTCATCATCAGCAACCAGATCAAGATCCACCCAATGGCCCTTGTCCACTTTAGGAAGATCAAAGAGGAGCGGGTAAGGGCGAAAATTGAAGCGATCACAAAACAGAGCAAAAGCAAGAAGGATCATTTTATCGATACGTTGGCTCGGGGGATCGGGAAAATCGCAGCGCCGGTCTATCCCTATCCGGTGATCGTTCGGATGAGTGATTTCAAAACCAATGAGTATGCCAACTTGATTGGGGGGAAGGGGTTTGAGCCGAAAGAGGAGAACCCGATGCTCGGTTTTCGAGGAGCGTGTCGCTATTACAGTCCTCGCTATCGGGAAGGGTTTGCTCTTGAGTGTGCAGCCATACGGAAGGTGAGGGAGGAGCTCGGCTTTGAGAATGTTCTGGTGATGATTCCCTTTTGTCGAACGGTTGAAGAGGCCGACAAGGTCCTTGCTGTGTTGGAGGAAGAGGGACTGGTCAGGGGAGAGAAGGGTCTTGAGGTCTATGTTATGTGTGAGGTTCCCTCTAATGTGATACTAGCGGAAGAGTTTGCGAAGCGCTTTGATGGGTTTTCGATTGGGTCAAATGACCTGACACAGCTTGTGCTGGGGGTAGATCGGGATGCAGAGGGGCTTGCAACTCTTTTTGATGAGCGGAATCCTGCGGTTAAAGAGATGATCCGAGAGGTGATCAAGAAGGCTAAGGCATCAGGAACAAAGATCGGGATCTGCGGCCAGGCGCCGAGTGACTTTCCCGGCTTTGCCCGTTTCCTAATCGAAGAAGGAATCGATTCGATTTCTCTAAACCCCGACAGTGTGATCGATGTACTCACCAGTATTTAAGGCGCGCCACCACCACCACTTGTGCGGTAGCGATCTTCACGAGCATGGGGCATTGGTCCGAAGTAGTTGATCGCGAAGACTGCGCTGTAAAAGCGGGAGCTGTTTTTTCCTGCGAGGGTAAACCAAGCCCCTCCAATCATTCCTAGCCCCTCGCTAAAGTTGTACTCGATAGCAGGAGCGATGCTGAATTGAAAAGAGGCAGGGGCTCCAACGCTTGCTTTAGAGCCATTAGGTAGGGTTCCATTCTTTCCAGAAAAAAGGGTTTTGTAGGTGTAGGTACTAAAGGTGTCGAAGGCGAGCGCCCAGTTCTGCGTGAGGTTGTATTCAAGGGCTGCGAGGACAGACATACAGTGTCCCGGCTTCACAGTGCCTTTGGTGTTCGGGGCCCCGCCGTAGGCATTGACACCTCGGACAGAGACATTGGTGGGGAGTTTGTAGAGGCCATTGAGGCGGGCTGAAAGGAAGTGGATCCCACTTATTTGGAAGAGGTGCGTGATCGCAAATCCCAGCGTAGTCACGTAGGATCCGCCGCCGCCGATGTCTGTACCGAGTTTTTCTGGGTCTCGCCGCTCATATTTGCCGAGGGGGAATTTCTCCTGGACGTAGAACTTAATTCCTGGGAGCTCGTTGTCTCTTGTATCTTCGAGGACTTGGTAGCTGACCTGCGTGGTGAAGTCATTGACGACGAGCGTTGAGACTCCTTGCGTCTGATTCCAGCTAGCTGAAGGGCCGATGACGAAATCCATCTTTCTAGTTAGACCGAAAAAAATGGGAAACTGGAAATTAGCCGTGTAGATGGTGGGAATTGATTTTGCGTGCCAGCCGCTGTCGTATGTGGCATCGGTGATCGTCACAAACGTATAGGGCTCAACGTTGATGTACCCTTTAGGGACTACGTGACCAGAGGGAGTGAGAAGTGGGCCCGTGAACCAAGGGTCAGGGAGAAGTTCTACCTTGGGAGACGACTTTGGTAAGGGGGGATCGTAGATCTCACCTATTGCATACGCCCCACTACAAGTGAGAGCGCTAGCGGCAATCACTGCAGTGAGGCTTTTTTTCATCACCATCCAAAGATTTCAGGGATCACTTCAAGGACCAGTTCCAATACGATGAAAAGGATGAGAATTGACAGAAAGAGACGTCCACCACGGATCTGTTGCCCTGTCGTGTGTCCCTTTTTATATCGCCCGATCCAAACCATCAGAGGGGGATAAACGCCAAAGAGGATAGCGCAGCTGATCCCGCCGGCATACTTGAGAGCGTTTAGGAAGATATCAGGGTTGTACATCGAGATGATCATCGGTGGGATAAAGACTGCAAGGCAGAGAACCCCTTTGCGAAGGCCCACTTTTTTCACTTTGAGGCCATCGGCTAAAAAGTCGAGGAAGGCAAGGGAAAGAGCGATATACGAGGCGGTCATTGTGAAAAAGGCAAATGCCTTACCGATACCGACGACAGCTTGGCTTCCGACGAAATGTTTAAGAGGGGCGACGGCTGTCTCGCCTCTTGATGCAGCATCGAGAAGGCCGTTGGCCCCTTCAATAGGGATGATGCCTAAAATGAGGACTTGCCAGATGATGTAGACAACAAGGGGGATTGATGTCCCGATGAGTATCGACTTGCGCACCTGCTTGTAGTTTCCTTTCATATAGGTCACGAGTGTGGGAACGATCACCTGGAAGGTGAAGGCGGTGAAGAGGATTGGGATGGCGATCCAGGCTTTGCTCCAGTCTTGATGGGTCAACTTCTGGAAGTCGACATACTTATAGGAGACGATGATAAAGAAAAGGTAAGAGATCATGACTCCAGAGAACATGAGGACATTGATCCGATCAACGATGCGCGTACCGAGATAGACGATTGGAGAGAATAGAATAGTATAGAAAATCATTGACGGTACGAGGCCTAGGCCTCCAGAGAGGATCCCACTGGTGATCGCACCACCACCGGCGATATGGGCAATCATCACCGCTTCGAAGAGGAAAAGGTAGATGAACCAGCAGAGGATTTTCCCCGTCTTGCCGAGGTAGCGACCCGCCATGCTGATGAGGTTAGAGTCGGGGGGCATCCAGCTGCATACTTCGAGGAGGAGGAGTCCAGTGCAAAGCATAAAGGCCCAGCAGGCTAGATAGACGGTGATCGAGGGGAGAAATCCCCCAGGACCAGTCGCTATAGGAAGAGCTAGCATTCCCACACCGATAGTCGTCCCAGCGATGAGTAATGCTCCGCCAGCTACACGGCTTTTTGGATTGAATAGGCTCATAATCTACCACCAAATTTTTTGAGATACGTGAAAATACCTTAAATAAGGTAATATGAGGGGCAAAAAAAAACAAGAAAATGATCGCTGTATCCAAGCAGAAAATCGCAGGAGTTCTTCAGATAAAGCCTACAGTACATGAGGATGAACGGGGTTTTTTTGCTGAAACCTACCGAGAGGAGCTCTATGGAAGAGAGGGAATTCTTCCTACCTTTGTTCAGGATAACCATTCCTTTTCTAAAAAGGGGACTCTGCGGGGGATGCACTTCCAGTCGAGTCCAGGGCAGGCTAAGTTGGTCACGGTGATTGTCGGAACGATCTATGATGTCTTTGTTGACCTGAGGCCAGAGTCTCCCACTTTTCTGCAATGGGAAGGGGTCATGCTCGATGCAGGTTCTCACGAGCAGCTCTACATCCCTATTGGCTTTGCCCATGGCTTTGCAGCTATGACCGACGCCCACGTTCACTACAAGGTGAGCGCTCCCTTTGATCCAGAGACAGAAAGGACTTTCTCTTACGCCGACGCGCAGGTGGGGATCGAGTGGCCTGTTGACAACCCGATTCTCTCAGAAAAAGACCGATTGGCTCCATCCATTAGGGAGGTCCTATCATGAAAGTGTGGATCCTTGGAAGTGGAGGACAGATGGGGCGGGCGATGATCGATGCCTGTCAGGTTTTGAAAATACCCTTTGTCGCTTCCAAGCGCTGTGATCTCGATATCACCGATCTGGAGCAAGTCAAACGAATGGGGAGCAGCGGGGGATTTACCCACATGATCAACTGCGCAGCATTCACCGATGTTGATGGAGCAGAAGAGAAGAGCAAAGAAGCTTACGGTGTTAACGCTCTTGGCCCTGAGAATCTGGGTATTGTGGGAAGAGAGTGTGGGATTAGCGTGGTTCATATCTCGACCGACTACCTGTTTAATGGAGAGAAGAGGAGCCCTTATCTCGAGGGAGATAGACCAGCCCCTTTAAATGTCTATGGGAAGAGCAAGTGGGAGGGAGAAGAGAGACTTCTGAGCGAACTTTCCACAGCCTGTATTGTCCGGACCTCTTGGGTCTTTGGCAACAATGGAAAAAACTTCATCTCATCGGCCCTCTCCCTTCTTAGAAAGGAGGAGCACGTCCAAGCGGCAGATGATCAGATCAATAGAGCTACCTATAACAGGGATCTCGCCCATGCCCTACTCGATCTCTCTTTCCATAGCGGAATCTTTCATTTTGCCAACCACACACCCTTAAGCAGGTATGCGATCTTGCAAGATTTTTTTGAAGAGGCAAAAGAAAGGGGACTTCCCTTGCGCTGTCAGAAGATTACTCCTGTTTTGGCCGACTCCTTCCCCACTCGATCTCCTCGCCCTTCCTACTCCGTTTTGAGTACGGAGAAAATCGAGCGAGTTCTCGGAAGAAAACCCCGTTTATGGAAAACCGTTCTAGCAGAGTACTTTGACTATGTCCAACCCAACCATTAGCCGCCTTCTAGTTACCGGAGGGGCAGGCTTCATCGGCTCAGCATTCATCCGCTACCTCCTAGAGAAGGTTCCCCATATTGAAAAAGTGGTGAACCTCGATCTCCTTACCTATGCGGGCAACCTTGATAACCTCTCTTCTGTCTCCTCAGACCCCCGCTATGCATTTGTTCATGGGGACATTCTCAATAGCCCCCTTGCCGAGCAGCAGATCCGCACTCATGAGATTGAAGCAATCGTCCACTTCGCTGCAGAGAGTCACGTTGACAGGAGCATAGAAAATCCCAGAGCATTCTACCGGACGAATGTGGAGGGGACCCTCTCCTTGCTTGAGGTCCTACGTCGGTTTCCTGATCTCCATTTTCATCATGTTTCCACTGATGAGGTCTATGGGTCAGTTGAAGAGGGAACCTTCACTGAAGAATCTCTCTATCAGCCCAACTCACCCTATGCAGCTTCCAAGGCAGCTTCCGATCATTTTGTTCGGGCCTATGCCAACACCTACGGCCTCTCTGTCACCCTCTCTCACAGTAGTAATAACTACGGCCCCTGTCAGTTTGCTGAGAAGTTCATCCCTAGGATGATCACCGGATGTCTCAAAGAGGAGCCCCTTCCCGTTTATGGCAAAGGGATCAATGTTCGCGACTGGATCTATGTCGAAGACCACGTGGAGGCGATTTGGCTCATTGTCGAGAATGGTCAGCGAGGCCAGACCTACAACATCGGTGGAAAGAAAGAACTCCGCAACATCGATCTTCTCAAGATGCTTATTAAAAGAGTCGCCCATGCCAAAGGGCATCAACCTGAAAAATACCATTCGCTCATCACTTTCGTGGAAGATCGACCTGGGCATGATCTGCGCTATTCCCTCCAGTGCGAGAAAATAGAAAAAGAGCTCGGTTGGGAAGCGAGCCACCCCTTTGAACTCGGCCTTGAGAAGACGATCGCCTGGTACTTGGAGCATTCTCATGTCGAAGTGTAAGATTCTTTGCGTTATCCCCGCAAGACTCGAGTCGTCTCGTTTGCCGCGCAAGATGCTCGCTGACCTTCAAGGTAAGCCCCTTTTGCAGAGAACCTATGAGTCTGCAAAAGCTGTTCCCCTTTTTGACGATGTAGTGGTAGCAGTTGACTGCCGAGAGCTCTATGACAAAGTGATTGCCTTTGGGGGAAGACCCCTACTCACTTCAGCAACTTGTGCTTCGGGCACGGAAAGGCTCATCGAACTCCACGGTTCCAAAACACTGCAAGCTGATATTTGGGTCAACTGGCAAGGGGATGAGCCCTTCATCAACAAAGAGGCAATTGGAGAACTTTTACAGAGCTGTGATAACCCAGAAGAAGAGATTTGGACCTTGAAGCGGCTCATTGAAAAACCAGAAGAGATCGCCTCTCCCGATGTAGTCAAAGTGGTGTGTGATCAGAAGGGGAATGCCCTCTATTTCTCACGGAGTCCTATTCCTCACTTGCTTAGGGAAGCCAAGGTCTACAAACACGTCGGTTTGTATGGTTATTCTAGCTCTGCTTTAGAAAAGATTGGGTCTCTCACTCCCACGGAGATCGAGAAGGCGGAGTCTCTGGAGCAGCTCCGATTTCTCTATCACGGTCTTTCGATCCGCGTTCATGAGACATCGCAAAATGTACTTGGAGTTGACACTGAAGAAGAGCTTCTTCTAGCGAAAGGCCTCTACTTCTCGTAGCTTTCTTAACTTGACTTCTCCCTGCATCAAACCTTTACTGGAATCGGTCAAATTGATCAGCTTGATTTTTGTTCCTCTATCGAGGAAGAAATCACTGAGAGATTTACGAACACTCTCTGCTTTTAGAGATGTTGTTGATCCTTCCAATAGATAATCCCTTCCCAAGAGAGGACTGCAGATCAAAGCAGCCTCTCCTTCTCCTTTCATGGCAGCAGTATAGGAGATCTCGTAGTAACCAGGCTCTGCTATCTCAACTTCCCCTGATGTGTCACATGCGAGGGAATTTTCTCCTGTCAGTTTCATGACTCCGGGATTGAGCGGGTCAAACTGATTGATGAAAGGAGAGGAGAGCTCGGCGATTTTCTTGATTGACAGGTATGCGGTGACTCCCTCGGCAAGACCCAAGCTCTGTGTATTAGCTTCCAAAACTAGAGTGTTACTCGAGGTATCTACAATGTATAATCGATGGGGGAAGTTATCGGTATACCTCTTCATAAAACTGATTGAGCAAGACTGATTGTCTCCAGAGGTATTGATGATTGAGTTCTGGTAAACGATGCCGTCCGAGTCAGACCCGGTTGGAAAGAAGTCAAAAATACCTATTGGGCCTCCACTCCCTCTATAGGAGACAAAGTAGGAAATCTCATAGTATCCCGGTGTTAGAATGTTGAAGGCTGTAATATAGCCATCACTATCGAGATGGAAAGAGATGTCTTTCCCAATGAGCAATATATCCGGGTTGGAAGGCTTACCAAGGGTAGCCCACCATGTACCTGAAAAATCACCTAACATAATAAGAGTTTGAGTAGCTGTGGAAAAAGCACAAGCAAAAGAGCATGGTCCGCAGGGCCCCGTCGGACCCGTAGCTCCTGTAGTACCTTTCATGCCAGTTACGCCAGTGGCACCCTTCATTCCCGTTGGCCCAATCGGACCAGTTGGGCCGGTCGCTCCATTAGCCCCTGTTGGTCCCCTTTCTCCTTTCATACCGGTGGGCCCAGGCGCACCCTTCATTCCCGTTGATCCTATCGGGCCGGTCGGACCGGTCGCTCCATCGGCT